>JAJFHM010000266.1 GCA_021775625.1 Hyphomicrobiales bacterium
GCCCGGTTGCGCCGGCGCCACATGGTCGAGTGCCACACGAATACCCACCGTCGCATCGCCTTCTTCGTAGTGCGATGCAATCACCTGATAGCAGGCATCCTCCACCAGACGGATCAGCGTCACGGTCGAAATCACATCGACCCCGGGATTGCCGATAGCGGCTGCGGTATCGTCTTGCGTGACATCAAAACTCTGCCGCGCGGTGAGACCGGGCTGAAGGGGTTTCATAAAAGGCGTTTCTCCAATGCGCCGTCCTTATACCAAAGGAACTGACTATTGGCCCATTTCATGGGCCAGTCCGGCCTGCTCGCCAAGGCGCGGGACGTGGTGTGATGCGGGGTATCGGACAAGGCCCGCAACGCCAGGAGACGGGCCGGAATGGCCCACCGCAGGCCGGGTGCTTTTGTCCTCCAGCAGTGTTGCGCACTGCTTGCGGTACACGTACCGCGGCGCAGCACGCGCCTTGCCGCAGGGCAAAATAATCCCGGTGAAATGGGTCAATAGTCAGTTCCTTTGGTATTATAGCAAGGACACCCGCAGACGTGATATATTCCTGCCCATGAGCAAGACCCGCAAACCCATCGAGGGGCCGTTCGCCTGGGACGGCGACAGTCTGGGCGCATCGTCCGCCTGGACCAAGACACTCGACGCGAGCGCCATCGCCGCGATAGATGCAGCCCTTGGCGATTTTGAACAATCGGGACGTCCGTGGTCAGCTGCCTCCGCCGAGACATTCAGGCTCGAGGTGCTCAAACCGGTCTTCGAAGACATCCGCACAGAGCTGGAAGACGGCTTCGGCGTGGTACGGCTGCGGGGGCTCGACGTGGAGCGTTATTCTCTCGACCAGTTGCGCGCACTATTCACCGGCATCGGACATCATCTCGGCATACCGGTTTCCCAAAGCGTCCGCGGCGAGCGCCTGCTGGGCCTGACCGATGAGGGGCAAAACGCCGCCGACCGCGGTGCCATCAGCGGCAACGGCAACGGTCAGTTTCTCGCCTCCCGCGCCCGCGCTTATTCGACGGCCGAGTTGCGCTTCCATACCGACCGCTGCGACGTGGTCGGCCTGCTTTGTGTGCGTAAAGCACGAAAGGGCGGCACCAGCCGTATCGCCAGTGCGGCCGCCATCCACAACGCCATGCTGGAGCGCCGTCCAGATCTGCTGGAGTTGTTGTTTCAGGACTACCCCAGAAGCCGGTTCGGTGAAGAGGTGGACGATGCCTCCGACCACTACATGCTTCCGGTTTTTGCCGAACAGAAGCGCAAGTTCACCACCCATTACTCACGCACCTATATCGAAGCATCGCAGACCAACCCCAAGGTGCCGCGGTTGACACAAGCCCAGAACGAGGCCCTCGACCTGCTGGCCGAACTGGGCGCGGAACTCAGCCATGAGATGACGCTCGAGCCCGGCGATATTCAGCTCTTGAACAATCACGTCATCTACCACGCCCGCACGCCATACGAGGATTATGCCGAGCCCGACCGCAAGCGTCTGCTGCTGCGACTGTGGCTCGCCATGCCGAATTCACGGCCCCTGCCGGAAAGCTATGGAGTGCTCTTTGGCGACACCCGACCAGGCGCCCTGCGCGGCGGCATCTGGCCACCGGGCGAACAGCCTGGGCTTACGAACGCGCTTTAGCAGTCTGGGGGGCGGACCCGAGCGCAAAATCTTTCACATGAGATCGGTTTGACCGGGTTTTTGCGACTTATCTTTGGCGAGATGTCCGGTTTCGGATGTACTTTCTCCTTCAATTCGTCAGAGCGGAAAAGGGGATTGATGACCCTCAACGGATTCTCACAGGAACGAAAAGCGGCCCCAAAGGGCCGCCCATTAAGTGCTGTTAAGAAGGCTTGCTCCGGTCGCTGCAGCCAATTGTGTCCAACGCCAGCAGATTGGTGTCACGACGCCAGGGCTATTCGCGACGAATAAGAGTGTCGCCGGGAGCAGCGCGAGTTTGCCCTTTGCGCCTCCAATTCACGCCACAACATCGTGACGGAGAACGAGCGTTGAATTCATTCCATATGCTGCACTTGATCCCTTGTCATTTTACCGGTCCGACATACCGCAGAGTAAGTGTTTGAACGCCGGCCGCAATACTCAGGCCTGTTTGAACCTGGATGCTGACCGGTTGCAGAGCGAACGATCCGGGGCCTCCGCCTACAAGCGCGTTTGCACCAACGCCCAATCCGACGGCGGCGTCAACACCAACCCCAGAATAGGCACCCTCCAAAGACCCTTCAATGTAGTTTTCGCCAACGGTATCGGCCGGACCGAACACCAACCATGAAAGCGCCGTATGGCCAGTGACACCAATATCCAGGCCAAATTTGCTGACGACGGCATTATATCGTCCGCGCACCGATCCGTCTGACGAGGCGAAAGTACACCGGAACCTTTTCGTCGACCCTATTATGACGCCCCATCCACCTTCGCCGGAGCAGGACAGCACCCCAGCTTGCAGTCGCGATTGCGCCGCAGTTTGCGATGGCGTCAGGGCTACACTTACAAAGACCGCAAAAAGCGCAAGTACGGCCCAGTTGGAACTCGCAGAAAACCTTGTTTCAGTTAGTGCGTTCATAGAACGTCTCCTTTTGCATGCATCTAGTTGTGCGGTCGAAAATCCGTTACCAGGCAATATCCTGGTACAATCCTGATATTCGAACCGGGACTGCGTCTTCCGATCAATGAAATCGGCGAACAAAAATGGCTATGGTGTCAAGATGCGCGAGCATTCACGGTATGCTCGCTTCCACCGCGAACAGAAATCTCATCCGCTCAATTGGATTCTCGAGACGGACGTACCCGGAACTGAAAGCGCGAACGCTTTTATCAAACAAATCACGCGTCGGCGGATACCCGTTCGTTTATCATTCTGCTTCGTTGATCTTTCTGCTCTCGCGGCATGTGTTGTCTTGTCAAATTTCCGGCAAGTGTCAGCGTTTAGCATTGTCGGTTAATTGAGACAAATTAATTTAAGTGAGTGTTTGTATGATATTTACTCATTTGAAGTTCGGCTGCCATCCTAAAATGCAAAAGACACATGACGTTGAGATTCCCTGCGCAGAGCATTTTGGCGGCAGCATTAATAGAGGAGGAAATTCGAAATCCCGCCGGCGCCCATCAAATTCTGCAATAAGCCGTCCGGCTTGTGCATGGACGCGAATGTTGTCTGCCGGAACTTGTACATAAGAAGCAGCACACATCAAATCTCGCCGTTCAACAATTCGTCCATGTGATCAGGCGGGATCGACGATGATATGTTCTCCTGTCTGTTTGCGGATCTTGTCGAGCTTGCGCTGCTTGGCAAGTTCCTGCTTGATCGACGTCTCAGCCGGGACCAACAGGTTCATCACCACTGACGCGACAAGATCACCACACACGTTCAGCGCCGTTCGGCTCATGTCGAGTATCCGGTCGACACCCATGATGAGTGCGGTACCCGCCGGGGGAATGCCGACCTTTGCCAGCACCAGGTAGGTCGCCAGCAGCAGGCCAAGCAGCAATGCCGGGTGAAAGTGAAACGCCATGTCCCTATGGACGCCGGACCCAACAGAATTTCGGCACATGCAGGAATTGTAGTGGTGTTGGCTGCCGAATGGTAACCTGACATTGCAGAAGGACGTGTGGAGACCGGCATGGACAGGTTGAAGTTCGGCGCAGGCATCGTATTGGGCGGATTGTTGGTATTGTTCGCGCTCCAGAACATGGCCGAGATAGAGCTCACATTCATCGTCTGGACTTTTCCGTCGCGCCGTATTGTTGTTATAGGCACCAGCTTTCTGATCGGGCTTTCCATCGGTTGGCTGCTAGCCGTCAGGCGAACACGTTATGGAGAGAACGAGAAAAAAGAGAATTGAGGATACCTAACGGCCGCTGGCACCAGAAGCAACTTTGCCACTTGCGGCCCGGTTGGCCTAAGCCAGGGAGCGGGCCGGCCTACCTCTGGTCCAAGGCCATGCCAGATCCTGACTCTGGAACTGGACCACCAAAAACACCTCGGTCAACTATTCTTCAAATATGCTGCAGATCTAATTGCAATTGCCCGTGGCATGCTTGTCAGCGAGCAACCATTTGTGTCGCGCTTAACGCAATCTGGTGCAACGTGGATATTCTCCAAGCTGCAATCAAACTGCTCATATGGAGTTCCTGCGGATTTGAGAGGCTGCAAAGACGCAGTTCTGCCTCAAATTTAAAATACTCTGAGAAGCTTTGAAGCTTAACCTGGTATTTTCTGAAGTAATGACCACCTCAGTGTGGATGATTTTTCATCTCCCGTTTTTGCTGCGGCTGTTTCGAATTGAAGCATGCGCTGCTTGCGGGTAGTCGGGGCCACAAACCCGCGGCCAAGCTGAATGTATGAAAAGGAGACTGATATGCGATGTATCCTGGTCGCAGCCCTTGTCGCATACTCCACTGTGGCGGTCGCCCAGAGCGCGCCCGACAATCCCGACCTCACTCTGAGTCCAGCACGCAGCAACACGCTGGATCCGCAAGTATCTCTTGGCGGCGGCACAACGTTGGGCGTCGGCACCCTGGGGCTTGAGGAAGGAGTTCTACCCGATCCAGACAGACAACCGCCGACACACCGCGTCGAAGAACCCAAGCCCGCCGGCGGCTTCATTCTGACAATACCGCTAAACTGAGATCTTGCCGGAGCCCTGCGATGATGGCGTCTCAGGCCAGTCAGAAATTACTAATTGAAACCGACCATTAGATCGCTTCACGTTCATATGGAAACGATCTAGTCCCACGCAACGCCGCTGCCGCGCAGCCGGCAGCGTTTGAGTATCCGGTCGCGATCGTCCGTGAGAGCCACCTGTGCGTCCATGTCGGCCGCGCACAGAGCCATCCATTCTTCCCGGGGCTTCGAGATCAGCATGCTTCCCTGCTCCAGATGCTTGCGGGCACACTCCGGCATGACGATCTTCGCGATCACCAGATGCGAGCTCTGTGCAACCAGATGATCCGCGACAGCATCGCACCGTTCAGCCTGCGCCCGCGCTGCCGGCCATGCCATCGCCAGCACAAACAATGCCGGCATCAATGTCCGGCACACTCTGGCCAATCGTGTTGTTTTCATCGCGTTTGAGAGCCCCATTCACCTCGCGCACAGTGTTCGAATGCCGATGACCGGTGTCAAGCCGGAAGCGGCCCGGTCGCGCAGATGTTACCGGCGCGCAGCGCGCCAACAAGTCCCCAAAACACCTCTTGCCTTTGCGCAATTGCACCTTCATTCTGCGTTCCATTCTCAGGGCGGGGTGAAAGTCCCCACCGGCGGTATGCAGTGTGATGCTGCGAGCCCGCGAGCGCCTTGCTTCAGGCAGGGGTCGAGCAGATCAGGTGAGAGACCTGAGCCGACGGTTACAGTCCGGATGGGAGAGAATGCACGATGCCGACGCCCGCGTGGCACTTCGCATCGTTCGTGATCGCCTTGGGTGACGTGTCAGTTACGGAAAAGGAGATCGCAATGACACCCACCTTATATGCATTCATCAAGGCCAGTTGGCATGCCGATATCGTCGACCGCGCGCTTGATGGTTTCTGTGAGATCATTCCGGCCGATCAGGTCGATGTGTTCGATACGCCGGGTGCATTTGAAATGCCCCTGCTGGCCCGCGACCTTGCCGCCAGCGGCCGCTATGCAGCCGTGGCCGCCGCGGCTTTTGTCGTGGATGGCGGGATTTACCGCCATGAGTTCGTCGCCCAGTCCGTGGTCGATGGCCTGATGCGGGCAAGCCTGGACAGCGGCGTTCCGGTGCTGTCTATCTCGTTGACACCGCAACAGTTCCCGCAAACCGAACATCACCGCTCAGCGTTCGCTCAGCACTTCGCCGAGAAGGGCCGCGAGGCGGCGCGTGCAGCGCTGATGATCGGACAAGTTCGAGCTTCCGTGGCAGCGTAGGAGACACGGTTCACATCGTTCGAGAGGGGCCTGCGGCCCCCTCAGGATGAGGCCGAATTGGCGGCACCCGCGCAATGACGGTGCAACACCCTTCAGCCTCATCCTGAGGAAGCGCGAAGCGCTGTCTCGAAGGATGGGCGAAACAACATTCGGCGGCTACCCTCCATCCTCCGGCAGCCGGGGCACCTTCGTTATGAACCAGATGAACGACAGCACCTGGATTGCCAGCACAATGGCGAATGACGTCTGATAGCCGCGCGGGTCGTAGCCGCCGGTTGCCGTCAGCGGATAAAGATCGATGATTGCACCCACTGCGTACTGGATGGCAAAGGCGGTGAGGAAGATGATGAGGTTGGTCGCGGTGGTGGCCCGCCCCGACAGACCGGCGCCGTAAAATTGCGGCAGCCAGGAAAACGACAGGATCGCCAGTTGTCCGGTCATACCGAAGACGGCCCAGGCCACATAGAACATTGGCCCCGTCACCTCCATGATGATAGCTGCCAGAGACAGCATATAGGCCACCAGGAGCCAGTTCATCACGGTGAGCACGCTGACCCTGCGGCGGCCGAAGAAATCGGCCACAACCCCGCCGCCGAAGATGCCGATCACGAAGCACAACGCCACCAGCCCCAGATGTACAGCCACCCCATGGCGGTCGAACCCCGCCACATCGCGGAACCACGGTCCTGCCCACAGCGTCTGGATGGCGATATGCGAGCCCGCGGTCACCGCCAGGAACGGGGTCATACGCCAGAACACCTTGTTGCGGTAGATGTTCATCAGCCCGGCCAACTGTTCCCGGAATGGAGCCACGGCCACATCTGACTTTTTCTCCGGCACCACCAGGAGAATGAACAGCGCCACCAGGAATGTGACGCCGGCAAGCCCGACGAACACCATGCGCCAGCCGACCCACTGGACAGCAATTTCGGTTGGTACGGTGGCCGCAAGCAACCCGAGACCGCCGAGCGCCATGATGCAGCTGTTGGCCAGCGCCCG
>JAJFHM010000267.1 GCA_021775625.1 Hyphomicrobiales bacterium
TCGACCGCCACTGCCACGCCGACATCTGAGTGGGCGTGTTTGAGCATGCCGCTTTCCGTCCAGGTGACGTTGGCATCCGGAATTCTCTGCAGCGCCTGAGCCAGGGCCTTGATGATGAAATCATTGACCGAAAGCTTGTAGACAGGCTTGCCGTCGCCGTCTTTCGGGGCCCGCTCGTTCAGTTTGGCACGCAATGCCAGAAGATTGTCGAGCTCGCACTCAAGCGTCAGATAGAAATGCGGGATGGTCTGCTTTGATTGTTGCAAACGCCCCGCAATGATCTTGCGCATGCCGTCATGCGGAACCACTTCATAAGAACCCGGCTCGAACATCACCGCGATCTGCTCATCCGACGCCGCCATGGGCACAGGTGCGGGTGCTGCAGCGGCAGGAGCAGCAGCCTTGGGCACACCGTCGGCCACGGCTTTCTCGATGTCGCGTTTAACGATACGCCCATGCGGACCCGAACCGCTGAGAGCCGTGAGGTCGAAACCGTTTTGCTGCGCCAAACGACGCGCCAAAGGGCTTGCAAATACACGTCCACCCTGCCCGTTTGCATTAGGCGCTGGTTGCGGCGCCGCAGCAACGGGCGCAGGTGTTGCCTCAACGGGTGCGGCTTCGGGTGCAGATGCGGTAGCGCTCGCCGCAGGTGCTGCCGCTTGCGGCACCGCTTCTATTGCTGAGGCATCCTCACCCTCCTCAAGCAGCACCGCGATCAGGGCGTTGACCTTGACGTCCTCCGTACCCTCCGCGACGAACAGCTTGCCCACAACCCCTTCGTCGATGGATTCAACCTCCATCGTGGCCTTGTCAGTCTCGATTTCAGCAATGACGTCACCGGACGTAACCGTATCGCCTTCCTTGACGTGCCACTTTGCAAGCGTTCCCGCTTCCATGGTCGGCGACAGGGCTGGCATCAATATTTGTGTGGGCATTGCACTCTCCACCGGCTGGCTGGGTCATTTCGAAATGAAACCGCCGCCGCCTTACCTTTTGCTTCCAGATTTGCGTAGGCTCGCCTTGTCCAGGACCATGATCAGTCCCGGTAACAGACGCGCTTTGCCGCATCGACCACATCCTGTGCACTCGGCAAGGCGAGCTTTTCCAGGTTGGCCGCATAGGGCATCGGCACGTCTTTGCCGGACACCCGCTGCACCGGCGCGTCGAGATGATCGAAGGCTTCCGACATTACAACGGCAGAGATTTCAGCCCCCACGCCGCATACGGCCCAGCCTTCTTCCACGGTGACCAGCCGGTTGGTTTTCTTGACCGAGGCAATGATGGTTGCCGTATCCATCGGACGCAGCGAGCGCAAATCGATGACCTCGGCCGAAATACCCTGCCCTGCCAGCTCCTCAGCCGCCGCGAGCGCATATGTGAGTCCGTGCGAGAAGGAGACCACTGTGACATCGGATCCTTCACGCAAAATCTTGGCCTTGCCCAGAGGAACCAGCCAGTCATCCATCTGCGGCACGTCGAAAGATTTTCCGTAAAGGATTTCGTTTTCCAGGCAGATCACCGGGTTGGGATCGCGGATTGCAGATTTCAGCAGGCCTTTGGCATCGGCAGCGGTATAGGGCGCGATCACCTTCAGGCCCGGTACATGGCTAAACCAGGAGGAATAATCCTGGCTGTGCTGGGCACCCACCCGGGAGGCGGCACCATTGGGGCCGCGGAACACGATGGGGCAGCCCATCTGGCCGCCGGACATGTAAAGCGTCTTGGCGGCCGAATTGATGATGTGGTCCATCGCCTGCATGGCAAAGTTGAAGGTCATGAATTCGACGATCGGACGCAGGCCGCCGAAGGCCGCTCCGACACCAACGCCGGCAAATCCGTGTTCGGTGATCGGCGTATCGATGACGCGCTTGCCTCCGAACTCATCGAGAAGCCCTTGTGTCACCTTGTAGGCGCCCTGGTATTCGGCCACCTCCTCGCCCATGACGAAAACCGTATCGTCGCGCCGCATTTCTTCCGCCATGGCGTCACGCAGAGCATCGCGAACGGTTGTCGCAACCAGTTCGGTGCCTTCGGGAATTTCAGGATCCGACGGCGCCGTCTCGGGTTCCGGAGCCGCAGGCGTGCTGACGCTTGGCGCTTCAACAGGGGGCGGTGCGGCGTCTGCAGACGCTGGCGGCGTGGGCGCCGCCATGGCACTTACATCTATGGATGACGCGTCCTCGCCGTCCTCAAGCAGGACTGCGATGGGCACGTTGACCTTTACGTTTTCAGCGCCCTCCTCAATCAGGATCTTGCCGATCTTGCCTTCGTCGACCGCCTCGACTTCCATCGTCGCCTTGTCGGTTTCAATCTCCGCGATAACGTCGCCTGAGGTTACGTCGTCGCCTTCCTTCACCAGCCACTTTGCAAGCTTGCCCTCTTCCATGGTCGGCGAGAGTGCAGGCATGAGAATTTGTATCGGCATGCGTGCCTCTCCCCTTACGCTTCTACCAGAATGTCGGTCCACAACTCGGCCGGATCAGGCTCCGGATCGACTTGAGCGAATTCCGCCGCCTCGGCGACAATTGCCCGCACCTCCTTGTCGATGCTCTTCAGACTGTCTTCCGTCATCGCACCGCTCTTTATGAGGCGCTGACGCACCTGTTCGATCGGGTCGTGCTCCTGGCGCATCTTCTGCACTTCTTCCTTGGAGCGGTACTTGGCCGGGTCCGACATCGAATGGCCGCGATAACGGTAGGTCATCATCTCAAGGATCATCGGTCCCTTGCCTGCGCGGCAGTGCGCCACCGCACGGTCCGCTGCCTCCTTGACAGCGCGCACGTCCATGCCGTCCACCTGCTCTCCGGGAATGCCGTAGACCGAACCACGATTGAAAAGCTCTTCGGACTTTGCAGCAGCCCGGGTCACCGACGTACCCATGGCATAGCGGTTGTTCTCCAGCACATAGACCACCGGCAAAGACCATAGCGAGGCCATATTGAAGCTTTCATAGACCTGCCCCTGATTGGTCGCACCCTCACCGAAATAGGTGAGCGAGACCCGGTCCGTTCCCTTGAGATAGTTGGAAAAAGCCAGTCCGGTACCAATCGGCACCTGGGCTGCGACAATGCCATGGCCGCCGTAGAAGTTCTTCTCGCGGCTGAACATGTGCATCGAGCCGCCCTTGCCTTTCGAATACCCGCCGCGGCGCCCTGTAAGCTCGGCCATCACCCCCTTGGGATCCATTTCGCAGGCCAGCATGTGTCCGTGGTCGCGGTAAGACGTGATGATCTGGTCACCCTCGCCGATCGCCATCTGCATGCCGACCACGACCGCTTCCTGTCCGATGTAAAGATGGCAAAAACCGCCAATCACACCCATGCCGTACAACTGGCCGGCCTTTTCCTCAAATCTCCGGATCAGGAGCATCTGGCGATAGGCGTGCATCTCCTGTTCCGGTGAGAATTCAGGGGGCTGATCTAAAGCACGTTTTGGTTTTTTTGCTGCGGCAGGCTTGGCGGGTTTCTTGTTTGCGGCGGTTTTGCTGCTGACCATTAAGGAGTTCCCCGGGGAATATGCTGTTCAATCCACCATAGCGGAACGGGCGCGCGAATTCCAGTCGGGAGAAACACCAGTAATCGTTACATAACTTATTGAAATAAGTTGATAATCATCGTATTAACTTAATTCAAGCTATAATTCTGCGATGGCGACGATTGCGGGGCTCATTCCTGAGAGTGGAGAATGATCAGGTCCGTGGGCAAGGCAAAACTCAACGCCGACCGGGCGCTCTCGTCCAGCATGTCCGGATCGAGGCTTTCCGGCAACATCAGCGTGATCCGGTGATCCAGCGCAGCTTTGTCACGGGTCAAGCGGTCAAGGGTTTCGCGGAGCTCAGCCACTTCAGCGTTGATCTGATGCGAGGCTTCATAACCATGCTTACCGTAGACGCCGTGATACGTGAAGTATCCCAGCAAGACCAGGCATGCGACTGTCAGAAGCAATTGTGCAGGGACGCGGCGCATGGGCCCTCATCGAATATAAACTGGCAACCCCAACAGCTAAGGTCCTGCCGGTAAATATTCGGTTACGCGGGATATGATCCGGCGTAATTTTGCATCATCTCATAACCGAGGCGCCGGCATACTCGGCCTGCGGTCCGAGTTCTTCTTCAATCCGGATCAGTTGATTATATTTCGCCAGGCGCTCTGAGCGTGCCAGCGAGCCGGTCTTGATCTGCCCGCAATTGGTTGCCACCGCCAGATCAGCAATAGTCGCATCTTCGGTCTCACCGGATCGATGCGACATGACCGCTGTATAGGCGGCCTTGTGGGCCATTTCCACCGCTTCCAGCGTCTCGCTCAGCGAACCGATCTGATTGACCTTGACCAGGATGGAATTGGCGGTGTCTTCGGCAATACCGCGGGCGAGGCGCTTTGGGTTGGTCACGAACAGATCGTCGCCGACCAGTTGCACGCGCGAGCCGATGGCCTCGGTCAGGGCCTTCCACCCAGCCCAGTCATCCTCCGCCATGCCGTCTTCAATTGAAATGATGGGATAGCGCCCCACCAGTCCTTCGAGATAAGACACCATCTTGTCGGCCGAAAGCGATTGCCCCTCGCCGTCCAGCCGGTAGATATCGTTAGAAAAATACTCAGTGGCCGCGCAATCGAGTGCCAGATGGATATCCTCACCCGGGCGATAACCCGCTGCCTCCACCGATTTCATGATGAAACTCAAGGCCTCTTCGGTTGACGACAGCGCCGGTGCAAAACCACCTTCATCGCCGACATTGGTGTTGTGGCCAGCGTCACTCAGCGCTTTCTTGAGCGTGTGAAACACTTCCGCGCCAACCCGCACCGCATCGGCGAAGGATCCCGCCGACACCGGCATGATCATGAATTCCTGAATATCGATGGCATTGTCGGCATGTTCGCCACCATTGATGATATTCATCATCGGCACCGGCAATACATGCGCGACCGGTCCGCCGACATAGCGGAACAGGGAAAGCCCGGCAGACTGCGCCGCAGCCTTTGCAATCGCCAGAGAAACGCCGAGAACTGCATTCGCGCCAAGGCGCGCTTTGTTCTCCGTTCCGTCAAGCTCGATCATCGAGCGATCAAGAAGGATCTGGTCTTCCGCGTCCATGCCGGTCAAGGCGTCAGCGATTTCGCCGTTGACCCCGGCGACGGCCTTTGTCACGCCTTTGCCCAGGTAGCGGGACTTGTCGCCGTCACGCAGTTCAACCGCCTCATGGGCGCCGGTTGACGCGCCTGAGGGAACACCTGCGCGGCCAAACGCCCCGTCTTCCAGAACCACATCCACTTCAACGGTTGGGTTGCCGCGCGAATCGAGGATTTCCCGCGCCGAAATATCAATGATGGCCGTCATGGGTCTGCTGCCTGCATGTCAAAGAATATAGCTGCTTCTAATAGCCTCGCACGGCACCGTTGCATAGCCGGTTTGTACAGATCGTTCATGACCGTCCGGCATGCAGATGCGCACGCGCAAACCAGAACAACAATCCGCCGCGTACAAAGGCATAACCCGCTGATGCGATACCGGCACCGGTCAGACCGGCGTCCCTGGTCAACATGAAGAGCAGCACCAGGTAGGCAGCAACAGAAACCACCCGCGAGAGCACGGTCACCCGTACCCGGCCGATTGATATCAGCAATGGCTCAAGCGGAAACACGCAACTGTTGATGGCGCCCGCTGCAGCGAGAAATACCATCACGCCATATGCCTGCTCGAAACCGGGCCCGAAGACCACGGCGATCAACGCATCACCGAACACGCTCAATACCGCCAGCACCACAAGTGACGCAGCACCCACAACCATAAGGGTGCGCCACACCATTTGTCCGCGCGCCTCGACATCACCGCGCGCCGTGAGACGTGCCAGTTCGGGATAAATCGCCGGCATCAGAAAGCCGCGGCTGGGTTTGATCAAAACATCAGCGAGATGAAGCGCTGCACGATAGAGCCCCGCCGCAACCGGCCCGATCAGCCACCCGACAGCAAGCAGGCCGGCATGTTTGTCGACCACGCCGAGCGTCGCATTCGCACTGGTCCCGAAGACAAACCGCCAAACTGAGCCATCGTGGGCAAAGGATGATTTACAATTGTCCCCAAAACCAATCAGCAGAGCCCGGCGATACAGTTCACGCCAGGCCAGGACGTGGAGCACGCAGCGCCCGATTACAGTTGCCCCAAGCCACAGCAACAAAAAACTTTCAAGGCCGCCTCCCGACGCAAACAGAAAGATTGTGCCCAGCACCCGTATGACCGGAGCCACTGTCGTTTGCCAGGCGATCAGATCAAACCGGTCGAGCAGACGAAGGATGCCGTTTGCGCCACCTGTGCTGATCAGGAACGCAACGCTGAGGGAAAACAGCCGCGCCGGCTGCTCCAGAGAGGCAGGCACATCAAAGATTTGCAATGCCAGAGAAAGCCCACCCACAACCACGGCAAGCCCAATCGCTGCTCCCAGGGCATCCAGCAGAAGTGTAAATCGCAACACCTCATGCAACCGCGCCCGGTCACCGCTCTCAAGCGCCGGCGTCCCGTAACGCAGAACCACCTGCCATGAATCAAACCGCGCAATTTCCGACACGGCGACCACCAGGCCGTTCAGGATGATCAGCGTTCCGAACTCCATGACGCCCAATGTGCGGGCAGCCAGGGCCAGATAGACGATCGACAAAGCGCCCTGAGCCGTCTTGCCCGCAAGCAGCACGCCGGCGCTTTTGAGAGGATCGAACCAGTGCGATGGGAGTGAGTTTTGCAACGGAAGTTACCGAACGGTGGTCTTTTCGGGTTCGGCTTGCACGCTAAACCGACTTTAGATACGACCTTATCTACGCCCAACTGCACCTGCAGCACAACAACACCGTGTTGCTCTAGTCCGGTGATCACGGTCCACCGCCCGCAGTTGATCCGCCGTGAGTTGCAAACCCCACCGTCCAACACCACCTAACCGTGAACTCTAAAGATACAATTTCCCGGATAGCAGGCCGGTCCGTAACCATTCTCTTCAAATCAGCATCACACGGACAGAATTGCAGGCATAATGGCGGGCAATGCCGCCCGACCACGCTGCGCATAGAACGATATTGACCGATGCTTGAAGATTTTAACTCATGCACCCAGTCGGTTTCCTACAAAACCGATGTGTGCATCATTGGCGCCGGCGCGGCGGGAATAACGCTTGCACGCGAGTTGAAACGGTCAGGCCTCGATATCTGCCTGCTTGAAAGCGGTGGCGCCGATCACGAGCCTGCTGTGCAGGACATGGCGGCTGGTGCTTCTGTCGGCTACCCCTACTATCCACTGGAAGACGCACGTCTTCGGTTCTTCGGCGGCACGACATCCATCTGGGGCGGGCGCGTCGCGCAATTGGACCGCGTCGACTTTGACCGCCGTTCATGGGTGCCGCACAGTGGCTGGCCGTTTGAAAAGTCTGTTCTCGCTGCATATTTTGCCCGCGCCCAGGCAAAGTTGCAGGTGGCGGAAGTATATGGGTCCGACAACATGGCGTCGCAACTGGCGCATACCGCCCAGCCCTTCGATACCAAATTGCTGCGGCCCGCCTTCTGGCAATTCGACGAACAATCAGAGCGTTTCACCATTCGCCGGTGTTCGGATCTTGTACGCGCACCGAATGTAAAAATTCTCCTTCACGCCACCGTCGCGAACATACAGGCGAACACCTCAGGTAGCGCCATCACGTCCGTGCGGATTGCCAATCTTAAAGGCGGCACCGGCACCGTTGCGGCCAAGGTGTTCGTCCTTGCCGCCGGCGGTCTGGAAAATCCACGTTTGCTGCTTGCCTCAAACGATGTGCAAAGATCCGGTCTCGGCAACCAGCATGATCTGGTCGGGCGCTTTTTTGCCGAGCACCCGCGGGCGCGCGGCGCGCATGTGCATTCGGACAAGATGGATCAGTTGCTGTCCATGTTCCCCCGGCTGAGCCGTCAGGGCGGCCACCGCTATGCCGCCCTGCTGCGTGGATCGGAAGCGTTGCAGGAACGCGAAGGATTGCTTAATACGTCGTTCAGTCTGTCGGTGCGCCAGCATCCCCATGACCAGCTGGTGCTCTACAAACGCATCTACCGGACGCTGAAGGAGAAACTGCCACCCAACCGGGCCGGCAGGTCTTTGTGGTTGTTGACACGGCAGGCATCAGTGCGTGCACGCGAACACCTGGAGCCGTTGTTGCGCTGGGGTTCGTCGCAGCGCCGCCGCAAGAATGTCTACGTGGTCGTGCGCGCTGAACAGGCGCCCAATCCGGACAGCCGTGTCACCTTGTCCGGTGAGACCGACGCGCTGGGCATACCCCGGATCAACCTCGACTGGCGATTTAGCGACATCGACAAGCATACGGTGAGCAAGTTGATGTCGGTATTCGATGGCGAACTGCGCCGGTGCGGATTTGGCCATCTCGACAAGAGCCCCTGGCTGGCAAACGACGGTCCCACCTGGGAAACCGATCCGCTTATCTCCAACCATCCGATCGGCGGCTACCACCACATCGGCACAACCCGCATGGCGGCAAATGCACGCGAAGGTGTCGTCGACGCGGATTGCCGGGTACACGGCCTCGCCAACCTCTACGTGGCAGGGAGTTCCGTTTTCTCCACCGGCGGCTGGGCCAACCCAACACTCACGATCCTGGCGCTTGCGCTGCGATTGGCTGGCGAAATTGAAACCGCCGTAGCCCGCCCGGCACCGGCGATTGACGCTGCTCGGACAAAACCGGTGAGTGCAAAGCGAACCAGCCGCACCGGTGCAACCCCTGCCAAAGTGTCTACGCCACGGTCATAGCGACAGTACGACCCAGGAGGTAAATTTTCGAGAGCACCTCCAAATGATACGGTTGGCGCAGTCGCAAATTGCCGAAACACAGCCGCATGACAAACGCAAAACCCTTGAATTTACATGCCGGAGGGCGTATTCCGCCCGCCCATGACCTTAGACACCAGCAAACTGCAGCAACTGGGCGAACACACCGCCCTGCCATCGTCTCCCGAAGAGGCGGAACTCGAACGCGTGGCGAACCCGCACAGTGACACGAACTATGTTACCCGGTTCACCTGTCCGGAATTCACCTCTCTTTGCCCCGTAACCGGACAGCCGGATTT
>JAJFHM010000268.1 GCA_021775625.1 Hyphomicrobiales bacterium
GCGGGCGCTGTCGCGGCCTTCGTCCTCGAGGCGTTTGGCAAACAACGGCACGAAGGCTGCGTTGAACGCCCCTTCCCCGAACAGCCGGCGAAACAGGTTCGGAAAGCGAAACGCCACGACGAAAGCATCGGCGACGGGACCCGTGCCGAGAAGCGCTGCAATCAGCACGTCGCGGACGAATCCGAGCACACGGCTGATCAGGGTATAGCCGCCAACCGTGGCGGCGGACCGGAACAAATTCATATGGGACAACGTCCGTAATCGTTTCCCTCAGGAAACACTTAGCGCGTGGGGTCTTAACTCTCTTTTAACCAGGGACCGATGCTGCGCACGGCTATTCGGCCGCGGCTTTTGGTTCATCGGCCGATTTCGGATCAAGGGCTGCAAGCAGCCGGCGGCGGATGGCGCCCTGGCGATTGGCATTGTCAATCTTCTGGCCGGTGAGATCGGTGACGTAGAACACATCGACCACGCGCTCGCCGAAGGTCGAGATGTGCGCCGAGCCAATGTTGAGATTGAGATGCGAGAACACCGAGGTGAGCCGATAAAGCAGGCCGGTGCGGTCGAGGCCGTTGACCTCTATGACCGTGAACAGGTTGGACTGCTCATTGTCGATAATCACGAGGGGCTCGACGGAGAACGCCTTCATGCGCCGTGCGGGTTTCGACTTTCCGGTGACCAGTTCGGCAATCCTCAGTTTGCCTTCCAGCCCACCCTGGATCACCTCGGTGATGCGGCGGGCGCGCCGCAGCTCGTCGCGGGTATCGGAAAACTCGCGCTGTACGTGGATCGTGTCCAGCGCCCAGCCGGAAGAGGTGGTAAAGATCTGCGCGCTCACGATGTTGGCGCCGGTGGCGGCGCAGGCGCCGGTGATGACCGACAACAGGCGCGGATGATCCGGCGTGTAGACGGTGAGTTCCGTGATCTCGGCGAAATCGTCGGTGCTGACATCGGTCACCACCTCGGCGCCGTCGACATTCGCCTTGTGCACCAGCCGCGCATGCAGCGCCTGCCGGGCGACATTAACACTCAGCCAGTAGGGGGCATAATGAAGCGGCAGATAGGCATCCACATCGGCATCGCTCCAGCCCTTCATTTCCTGCCGGAAAATCTCCTGCGCGTCGGCCAGCCGCTGGGCGCGCGGCACTGAAACATGGCCTCCCATGAGCACCGGTTCGGTCTCATGGTACAAGGTGCGCAGCAGCTGCCCCTTCCAGCCGTTCCAGACCCCGGGGCCGACCGCCTTGATATCGGCGACGGTGAGGATCAACAGGAGCTTGAGGCGCTCAGGGCTTTGCACAATCTCGGCGAAGTCGAGAATGGTCTTGTAATCGTTGAGATCGCGCTTTTGCGCAACATCGCTCATGACCAGGTGATTGCGCACCAGCCACGCCACCATGTCGGTCTCAGCGCCCGAGAGCCCGAGCCGTGGGCACAGGTTTCTGGCGACGCGCTCGCCGGCAATGGAATGGGACTCTTTACGGCCCTTGGCTATGTCATGCAGGAGCAGAGCCACGAACAGTGCCGTTCGATGCTTGAGAGAGTGGATGATTTCATTGGCCAGCGGATGTTCCTCCGCCAGTTCGCCGCGCTCGATCTCGCCCAGGATGCCGATGGTCCGCAAGAGATGCTCGTCCACCGTATAATGGTGGTACATGTTGAATTGCATGAGCGAAACGATCTTGCCGAAATCCGGTATGAAGCGCCCCAGAACACCAGCCTCGTTCATGCGCCGGAGATAAGATTCCGGCTGGTTGTGCGAGGTGAGGACTTCCAGGAACAGCCGGTTGGCTTCCGGATCGTTGCGGAGAGACTTGCCGATCAGCTTGAGCCGCCGAGTCACCATCTTGAGAGCTTCTGGATGGATGCCCACGTTGTGCTGGTCTGCGAGATAGAACAGCCGGATCAGATTGACCGGATCACGGTCGTAGGCTTCCTCGTCAACAATGTTGATGCGGCCTGAAGCGAGACTGAAGTCGGGCGCGTCCTTGATGGTTTTGCGCCCGCGCCCGCGCAACCGGTTGAGGATCTGGCTGAAGACCGGCGGCGCCTTCATCTCCTGGGCTTCCAGCGCTGCACAGAATATGCGGGTCAGGTCGCCGACATCTTTGGCCATCAGAAAGTAGTGCTTCATGAAGCGCTCGACGTGGTTGAGCCCGTCGCGCTCGACATAGCCCAGACGCTCCGCCAGTTGCGGCTGCATATCGAACGACAGACGGTCTTCAGCGCGGCCGGTCGCAAAATGCAGCTGGCAGCGCACCGACCACAAAAAGCCCTCGCATTTGCGGAACTTTCGGTACTCGGCACGAGTGAACACGCCCGCAGTCACGAGATCGGCTGCCGACTTGGTGCGGTAGCAGAACTTGGCAATCCAGAACAGGGCATTGAGATCGCGCAGGCCGCCCTTGCCGTCTTTCACATCGGGCTCCACCAGATAGCGCGACTGACCGGCTTTGGCGTGGCGCCCGTCGCGCTCGGCAAGTTTGCTGGCAATGAATTCCGGCGCACGGCCGGCCATGACTTCGGCCTCGAAGCGCTCGACAAGATCGTCATACAGCGAACGGTCGCCCCAGATATAGCGGGCCTCTAGAATGGAGGTCTCAATGGTGGCATCATTAAGCGACAGACGAACGCATTCGGTGACGCTGCGGGTGGCATGACCGACCTTGAAACCCAGGTCCCACAACGTGTAGAGCACATATTCGACGACGCTCTCACCCCACGCGGTCTGCTTGTAGGGCAGCAGGAACAGGAGATCGATGTCCGAGCCCGGGGCGAGCGTGCCACGGCCATAACCTCCGACCGCGACAATGCTGAGCCGCTCCGCGTCGGACGGGTTGGTTGCCCGGTAGATGTGGGTTACCGCGAAATCGTGGACGCAGCGGATGAGTTCGTCCTGCGCATCGGACAGGGCGCGCGCGCAGGCGGTGCCGTCACCGTCCTCGTCCAGCTTTTCGCGCGCCGCTTCGCGGATGTCGGCCGAGCGAGCCCCCAACAGGTCGAGAACCGCCCGGCGCAAGGCCGTGTCATTGCCGGCGTGCTCGCGGTAAAGCGCGGTCAGCTCAACGCGGAGTGCAGTGCCGTTCAAGACAGTCTGGTGGTCTGTGCCCATGAGCGGACATTATACCAAAGGAACTGACTATTGACTCATTTCATGGGCCATTCCGGCCTGCTCGCCAAGGCGCGGGACGCCGTGCGATGCGGGGTATCGGACAAGGCCCGCAACGCAAGGAGACGGGCCAGAATGGCCCATGAAATGAGTCAATAGTCAGTTCCTTTGGTATTACTCTTGTGGAGCGTTCATTTCACGTCTTCTCGACCAAAAAGGCAAACGCCTGGAGTGATTCAATCGCGATCCCGCAACAACCCCTTGAGCTCATAGAGAAGCTCCAGTGCGGCCTTGGGCGTCAGCTCATCGGGCAAAGCCTCTGTCAGGCGTTGCT
>JAJFHM010000269.1 GCA_021775625.1 Hyphomicrobiales bacterium
CGAAAGCCAGTAGGCCAACGGATAGCCCAGCAGCAGGCACATGGCGGTTACGCCGACGGAGATATAGAGCGTGCGGAGAAACAGTGGCAGATAGATTTGCTTTTCGTCCGGCAAGAGCTCCCATTGGCCCTCCGCATTCAATCTGCGGTCGAAGGAATTGACATAGAAGTTTGACTGGATCGGGTCGGTCAAACGCTTCATCTCAACCCAGATCGAGCGATCTCCCCATTTCTTGTTGATTTTTATGAACGCTTCTTTCCACGGCCCCTCTTTGACCCGTTTCAGCTTTCTCGCACTTCCAAACATCAGACTTCTGGTGCCCGAGATCTCGAAATTGAAGCGCGTTGCCACCTTGCCCAGGGTCTTGGCCTTGGCGGCCTCTTTCATATCCATGGCGAATTGTTCAAACACGTCTTCGCCGGGCAGCCCTTCGCCGTCCCACTTTTCAATGGCAACCGTGGTGCGCGTCAGAATTTCCCCAAGTTCGGGGCTGTAGACACTTCGCGACAACATTTCGATAATCGGCCAGAGGAACGAAATGAACACGAACAGGCCAAGTGGGGCCACCAGCAAAAGTGCTCTGATTTTCTGTCGGCGGGTCGCACGGGCCAGTTTGACCTTAAGCGGTATGCCATCGTCAGTATCGGCAACTTCGTATTGTGGGGCTGTTGCATCAACCATAATTCATGCCTCGACTTGTGCCTGTCTCGTTGCTTTATTCATCACACCACGTCCACCGCCTTAACCAGGCTGGCAGGAGCATGGATCAGACGGTCGGCTCCTGGATCACAATGTGATCGAGTGCCCGGCAATCCGGGGTCAACCAGCCGACCTTGGCGTTGGTGCCTTCGGCCAGCGTCTGATGTCCGGATGCGTTCGGGATCTTGACGATAAAGTCGTCATGACCCGCAACCGCCATACGTGTGCGGATGTGATCGCCGAGATAGATCAGTTCCAGGATCTTGCCGTTCAGAATGCTCATGCCGGCGGTCTTCTTCGGGTTGATCTCAACCCGCTCCGGCCGCAGTGACAACATGGTCTTGTCGCCGACGCCGCCAATGTTGATCGCCAGGGCTTCAACCGTGCCGCCGCCATTCAGGTCAATCTTGCAGGTACCCTTCTTGGCATCGACAGACTTGATCTTGCCTTCCAGCTTGTTGTTTTCGCCGATGAACTGCGCAACGAAACTGTTGTCGGGCAATTCATAAAGCGTTTCCGGCGATGACAACTGCTGAATGACGCCGTCGTTGAAGACCGCAATACGGTTGGACATGGTGAGGGCTTCGGACTGGTCGTGGGTCACGTAAACCACTGTCACACCAAGACTTTCGTGGATGTGTTTGATCTCGTACTGCATCTGCTCGCGCAGCTGTTTGTCGAGAGCACCAAGCGGTTCGTCCATCAACACGAGATCCGGTTCGAAGACCAGGGCGCGTGCCACAGCAACACGTTGCTGCTGTCCGCCGGAAAGCTGTGCCGGGCGGCGGCCGCCGAACTGGTGCAGTTCCACCATCGCCAGAGCGCGCGTCACGCGTTCTTCGACTTCAGCCTTGCCCATCTTACGGACCATGAGCGGAAAGGCGAGATTTTCCGCAACCGTCATATGCGGGAACAAAGCATAGTTCTGGAACACCATGCCAATGCCACGCTTGTGCGGTGCGACATTGTTGATGCCTTCGCCGTTGAGGTAGATTTCGCCGTGCGTCGCCGGTTCAAATCCCGCCAGCATCATGAGGCATGTGGTCTTGCCCGAGCCGGATGGCCCAAGCATGGTCATGAACTCGCCTCTCTCGATATCGAGATTGAGATCTTTTACGACGAGAATTTCGCCATCGTAGCTTTTCTGAACCTTGTCGAAGCGGACTGCAACATCACCGCCTCCGTTCATTCCCTCACCGGCCATGCAATAGCCCCTCCCGTTAAACGCCCTAAGGTCGTGTTCTTAATTAGAACCCCATTGGCCAACCTATAACGCGATTGATCTTTTGAGTCGATGCTATCGCGACACGGAATTGTCACTTTTTATAATGTTGGCCTCCGGGCCGTAGGGAAAACCGGTGACATTGAGGTTGCCCTCTTCCGTGATCACCAGAATGTCGTGCTCACGATAGCCGCCGGCTCCTGGCTCGCCGTGCGGGATCATGATCATCGGTTCCATCGACACCACCATTCCGGGCTCAAGCACGGTTTCGACATCTTCACGCAACTCAAGCCCGGCTTCGCGTCCATAGTAGTGACAAAGAGCGCCGAAAGAATGGCCGTAGCCAAATGTGCGATACTGCAAAATTCCGTACTCTGAATAAATCTCGTTGAGCGCCTGCGCGACATCGCAGCACCGCACCCCCGGCCTCAAGAGTTCCTTGCCGGCATCGTGGGCTTCGCAATTGACGTTCCAGTAGTGCAGATGTGCGTCGGAAGCGAAATCGGCAAAAAGGGTGCGCTCCAGGGCGACATAGTAGCCGCCGACCATCGGGAAGCAGTTGAGGCTCAGGATGTCGCCGGCCTCGATCCGCCGCGAGGTCACCGGATTGTGGGCACCGTCCGTGTTGATGCCGGACTGCAGCCAGGTCCAGGTGTCCATCAGCTCGGCATCCGGCCAGACGCGAGCAATCTCACGCACCATGGTCTGGGTGGAATGCAACGCCACCTCGTGCTCCGGCACGCCGACGCCTATGGCTTCGACACAGGCCGCGCCACCGATGTCGGCCACGGCTGCCATTTTCGCAATGTGCTCGATCTCTTCGGCCGACTTGACCATGCGCAGTTTCATGGCCGGTGCGGCAATGTCCACCAGCTCGACACCCGGCAACGCATCCTGCAGCAGGCGCATGAAGTCCATATTGACGTGGTCGAACTCGATACCAAGGCGCTTTACGCCCTTGGCGAGACCCTGCACGGCGAAGAAGTAATTGTCCTTGCGCCAGTCCGTGTAGATGACATTGTCGCCATGGGTGCGGCGCCACGGTTGCCCACCGTCGATGCCGGCCGAGATCGAGGTTGCGTTATCCTGGGTGACGAGCAATCCGTAGCGTCGGCCGAACTGGCAATAGAGGAAGTCGGCGTAATAACAGATGTTGTGATAAGAAGTCAGCAGGCAGGCATCGATGTCCAGCGCCGCCATTGTGGTGCGCAGCCCGGCCTGGCGGCGATCCATCTCGGCATCTGAAAATGTACCCCTGGCGCGGTCACCGTTTGGCCAGTTGACCAGGCGTGGCATGGTTTCCGTCGTCATCGGCTGCGGCGAAACATTCATGTTCATCGTGTGCTCCAGTGTGCTCGAATGTTGCTCTAGTGCGTCGGGTTTTGAGTGCGGGGGCTTGGCCCCTTATCCTGACACCCATTCAATCGCATGGCGCGATGCCGCGCGTTCCAGCTGCGTCACATCGGCAAAATTCACGACACAACCGAAAAAAGATGATGTTGCGCGGAACCGGCGGCTGGTGCAGGGTCGCGCTGCTTTTTTTGACATTCCTGGAGCCGCCACATGCACAATCAGTTGAGGGAAAACACCGGCAAGCTGCAAAGCGCGCTGAGGCGGAAGGGTATCGAGTTTGCTCTGCTGACAGACGAGGACTCGATCGCCTATTTCGCCGGTGCCTGGGGCTATCTCGGCATGGAGTTCGGCCGCCCCACGGCGATGCTGGTTCCAGCCGATGGCGAGTGCATCGTCATCACCCCGCTTATGGAATCCGAGATGGTGACGGAGATGACCTGGGTCGAAGATGTGCGGCCCTGGGAAGACGGGGACAAGGAGTGGGACACCGTGATCGCCGCGGCGCTGGGCGCAGATCGCACCTTCAAGCTGGGGCTGGAGAGCATGAAGGTGCACCGGCGGTTGTCGAGGTTTTTGAACGAGACCTATCCAAGTGCCCTGGAGCAGGACATATCGGACCTCATTGGTGAGATCCGCCTGATCAAGTCTCCGGCCGAGATCGAGATCATGCGCCAGGCAGGCCAAGTGGCCATCGCCATGGTCGAGGCGGGCAAAGCCGCCCTGGGCGAAGGCGTCCCCGAATATGAAGTGGCCCTGGCGATCAACGCCGCCGGCACGCGCAAGGCGGCAAGCTATCTTGAGGCCGACGGGCTCGGGCGCTTTGTGTCGCCGACCATCTACAACCTCCAGGTCCTGCAATCGGGTCACGACACGGCCATGGTGCACCGCCGCTCGTCGGTGCGGACGCTTGAGCGCGGCGATCCCATCTATATGTGCTTTTGCGGCATGATCGACTTCAAGCATTACAAGCTCGGTTTCGACCGCGAGTTCTTTATCGGCTCGGTGACCGACGAACAGGCCAGGACCTATGAGACCACCATCGCTGCACAGGGCGCAGCCCTCAACGCCATCAAGCCGGGCGCCATAGCCGAGGAGGTTCACTTCGAGGCAAATCAGGTCTACCGCGACGCCGGCTTCGGACAGGGCTACCGCACCGGCCGGGCGCTGGGATATTCCAATCTGGAGAAGCCGGAAATCAAGGTCGGCGACCGCACGGTGCTGCAGGAAGGGATGACCTTTGCCATCGACGGCGGCATCACGGTTGCGGGCGATTATGGTACGCGGGTGGGCGATTCAATCGTGGTGACCAAAGACGGCTTTGAGTATTTTACCCCCTACCCCAAAGACCTCTGCGTGGTCTGAGAGATGGCCGAGCTTACCCTCGCCCTGTTCCAGAACGACAGCGCCCCGGGCAACAAGGCAGCTCAGCTGGAAGCCCTGCGCGGTGCTGCTCGACAGGCGGCTGAAGCGGGTGCCGATCTGGTGGTGACACCGGAACTGTTCATGGCCGGATACAATATCGGCGCGCAGGTGTACGACCTGGCCGAAGCCAGCGACGGACCGTTCCTGACGGCGGTATCCGGGATCGCCTCGGAGCATTCCATTGCAATTCTCTGTGCCTATGCGGAACGGGATGGCGAGACGCTTTACAATTCGGCCGCCTTGTTTGACGCGAACGGCGCACGCAAGCTCAACTTCCGCAAGCTTCACGCGTCAGGAGGATATGAAAAATCCACCTTCGCCTGCGGCGACGAGATCATGACCTTCGCAATCAACGGCGTCACCGTGGCGCCGCTCATCTGTTACGACGTCGAGCAGGTCGAAGCCGTGCGCGCTGCTGCCCTCAAGGGCGCTGATGTGATCTGCGTGCCCACCGCGCTGAGACAGCAATATGCACATCTGACGGAGACGATGATCCCGACCCGCGCCTTCGAGAACGGCTGTTTCGTGGCCTATGTGAACCA
>JAJFHM010000270.1 GCA_021775625.1 Hyphomicrobiales bacterium
CTGGCGCATATAGATTTCGCCGCCAAAGTCGATGGTGTGCACCAGTTCCCTGGTCATGGCTTTGACTTCCGGAACGTCCTCGGTGATCAGGTAATGGTGCTCCATGGCAAGCAGCGGCAATTCAAGCCCGACCATGCGGCCCACTTCGCGCGCCCACAGGCCGCCCGCGTTGACCACCATGTCGGCTTTCACCGTTCCCTTGTCGGTGACCACATCCCAGCCGCCATCCGCCGTCGGGTTCAATTCGACCACCCGGGTGTGGCGGTAAATTTCAGCGCCGCCATTGCGCGCCGCCTTTGCGTAGGCGTGGGTGACGCCTGAGGGGTCCACATGGCCCTCGAAAGGATCGAAAAGGGCGCCCACAAAGTGCTTTTCGTTGATCAGCGGATGCAACTCCTTGGCTTCGGCAACCGATATGAACTCCTGATCAAGCCCCAGAACACGGCCCTTGGAGCGCGCTACTTTCAGGTAATCGAGCCAGTCATTGTCGCTCGCCAGCATGATGCCGCCGGTGAGGTGAATGCCGCAGGACTGGCCGGAGACCTCTTCGATCTCGTTATAGAGCTCGATGGTATATTGCTGCAGCTTGGCCACATTCGGATCGGAGTTGAGCGTGTGCATGCCGCCGGCCGCATGCCAGGTCGAGCCGGATGTGAGTTCATCGCGCTCGAACAGGGCAACGTCCGACCAGCCCTTCTTGGTCAGGTGATACAAAACGCTGCACCCGACGACGCCGCCGCCGATAACCGCCACACGAACATGAGATTTCATGGAGAGTGTCCTGTGAGAATTTGATCGCGGCAGGAAAGACGCTCATGGGTCTCCCGGCAAGTGAAGTTTTGCCGACCTTGCCTGAATAAAACGCGATGGCTAGAGCGGCATGGTAAAATATGTGCCGAACGTCAATCGTCACAGGACAGGTATTGGGCCATGCCTCCAAAGCGAATTCAGGTCAAACGGCAAAAGGGATGGCGCAAGCCGGACGACGCGGTTTATGTCGGCCGTCCGACAAAATGGGGCAATCCTTATCGCGTCGGTAAGGAGGCAAGCACGCGGGATGAAGTGGTCACGATGCATGCAGACTGGTTCGCGACCCTGAGCGCAGACGAGCAGTCCGCCCTGTTGGACCCTCTGAGGGGCAAAGACCTCGCCTGCTGGTGCCCGCTGGATGGTGCGTGCCACGCCGACACGCTGCTGAGACTGGCCAACGCTCAGGATTGAGCGGTAATCCATGCGACCGCATCTGCAAGAGTGTCGAGCACGACTGTCGGGGCGGGGGAGTAGCGGGTTTCATCGCCGTCGAGATACTTGCCGGTACGCACCATAACGGCCGCACTTGCCCCGGCATCCAGTGCACCTGCGATATCCGCTTCGGCGTCGTCGCCGATCATCACGCAATCCGCAATGGCACAGTTCATGCTCTGGGCCGCAGACCGGAAGAAGTCGGCTGAGGGTTTGCCAAGCACCAGCGCCCGGCGTTGCGCCGCGTATTCCAGGGCCGCCACGAACGCTCCGCAATCGATCGACAGTTTGCCATCGTCGTCCTTGAACATCCGGTTGGCGGCAAGGGCTATGAATTCGGCACCGTCCTGCAATTTGCGGAAAGCGGCATTCATCGCAGCATAGCTGAAGCCTTCACCTGCATCGCCGACCACGACGGCCTCTCGGGGACCGACGTTCAGGCCCTCGAGATCGGGCACAAGGTTGGGATGCACCAGCAGGTGCGCAGAAAGGTTGTTGTCGTTGAGGAAGTCCCGCGCCGCCCGTGCCGGCGTGAACACGTCCCCGATCCCGACATCAAGGCCGAGACTTTTGAGCCGCGCGACAATGCCGGTGCGCGGTGTCCTCGTGGTGTTCGTGATACATCGCACGGGAAGGCCCGCGGCCTTCAGTCGGGACACCGCCTCCACCGCGCCGGGGAGTGCCGCATCGCCCACATAGACCACCCCGCCAATATCAAGCAGGACGCCTTTGATCATGTGGTCAAGAATGACAGCGACAGGTACAGCCTGTCAAAGGGCATCGCCTGCCCGCCACACCGTCGGCAGCAGTTCGCAATTCAGTGGCCCGCCGATCTCCTGACCAAGTGCTATGAGATGTTGCGCGGTTTCTTCCGTCCAGCTGCCGCGTGGCTTGAAGATCGTGTCCTCGGCCGCAAAGCGCAGCGACATTCGCCGGATTGTCGTGCTGAGCGGTTTGCGTCCTGCACCGGCGCCATGCACGGTTTTCAGATCGAACACCAGGCAATCGCCCGCCGCCACGTCCCATGAAAGAAACTCGTAAGCCGCCGGGTTGGCGTTGATATCGGGAATATCGGCATAGTCCGCCATGTCGCCGTCGAAGGGAACGTGGTCGCGGAAATCCTGCGGTTTGAAAATCTCCGGCCACATATGCGAGCCCTTTACGAAACTCAGGCCTTCTTCGGTGCTTGCATCCTCAAGCGGGAACCAGACATTGCACATCTGTCCTTCGAAATCGAAATAGGGCTTGTCGTGATGCCACGGTGCGCCGTTGGCGGCGCCGGCTTCCTTCATGAACCAGTTGTCCATGATCAAGGTGGCCGAGGCGGCGCCCATCAGGCGGCCTGCGATCTCTGCCGCAGGCGAGGAATGCACCAGCTCAACAAACTCCGGAATGTCCGGCCACATCCAGTATTCGAACATGTAGCGGCCGGGCGAGCCGGCCGGTGTCTGATCGCGAAAGAACCGTCCCGGATTGGCAATATTGCGGTCGATGCCCCGGGCGGTGAGGTCGATCATCGCTTGCGGGAAAACGCTACGCAGGCACACCACGCCGTCGCGTTCATAAGCGGCGATAGCGTCGGGGGTGATGGCTTTGAATGCCGGGCTCTGGGTCATGCTTACTCTCAATTCCCTTGATCGCAGTGTATATTTTCGCGTGTCCCGCACTTGATGCGGGACCCAGGGCAGTCTCGGGATGAAGTGCCAGCTCGCCCTGGGCCCCGCATCAAGTGCGGGGCGCGAAGCAGCGGTTGCTTTAGCGCGACTACACCCACGGACAATTCGAGTTGCGGTCACCGAACGTCTGCCCCTGGGCATAGCGCGCGAGCCCGAAGGGCGAGAGCTCTTCAACCGGCTGGCCCGACGTCAGGTGGTTTGCCACCAGCTTGCCGACGCCCATCATTTTGTAGCCGTGGTTTGAATCCGCGATCATGTAGGCGTTGTCGGCGACCCAGTCGAAGATCGGCACATTGTCCGGTGTGAAGGCGCCGATGCCGCCATTGCGGCGGTCCTTGAAATTGGCGCGGCACCCCTTGAAGCGGTCCATCAGGAACGACAGCGTCGCGCAGTAGTAATCGGCAAACCAGTCATCGGCCTGATAGAGGTCGCTGGCATGCCCGTAAGGCTCCACCGCGGCTTTGGGCCCGATCTTGATCGGGATGGTGCCGCCCTGGATGCCCGGCGCACCGACCCGCTCCGCGGCATAGCGCAGATAGGTGTAAAAATGCAGATCGGGAAATTCGCGGCCATCCTCGGTGATCACCGGCGTGTCCATAAGCTCCACATGCAGCACCGGCGGATCCTTGTCGTCGGGAGTGCGATAGGCATCGCCGTTGAGGTAGACCTCGCCCTCAAGCAGGCGCCAGAAGGTCCACATGTCGCGATCCTTCTCCACATGACCGTCCGAGTAGCGCATGTCGATCTTGTCGCCGTGGCCGAGCCATTCCCAGTGAAACGGCAGCCACGCACCCGGCGCCACAACCACGCAGTCGGCCTTGATGTCGCCCTGCGAGGTCCTGACCGCGTCGACCTTGCGGCCGGTCATGTCATAGCCCTGCACTTCGACACCGAAGTAGGAGCGTACGCCCCACTGATCGCATTTTTCTTTCAGGCCGCGGACCGCAGCGTGCGTGCCGGCATAGCCGGAAGGGTGTTCGTGGATGACCACATCCGTCTTGTCGGTATTGAAGTCGGGCCACAGCGACTTGAGGAACGATTTTGCCTCCTTGCCTACGTAAACGTCGGATGGGTAATCGGCGGCGTTCTGGCTTTCCCCGATCTTGACGTAGTCCGCTTCCTGATTGGCCTCGCCGACGGAGACATAGCCGACCTGCTGGAAGCCGAAATTGACTGGATCGGACTGCCAGACATCCACCGAGTGCCGCAGGATCGCATGCAGAGGCTCGGTCATGTAGAAATTGCGGACGCATCCGCAAGCAACACCGGTGGCACCGGCGCCGGGTCCGGTCTTGTCGAGCAAAACCACGTCGGAGCCTTTGCCGCGGCCGGTTTTTTCCAGCGCCATCGCCAGGTGCCAGGCTGTCGACATGCCGTGCATGCCGGCGCCGACAACCACGTAAGCCGCAGAGGAGGGGAGTGTCTTATCCATCGGATGTGATCCTTTTGAACGAAGGCCGGTTTACCGTGAACGATGCGGCCACCGGCGTTTGGTGTCAACGGTTTGGGGTGTTGGTGCCGCGCTCAAGGGCCGGTGCGATCCGTCTCAAGGGGTAGGGAACCGGTTCTTTCGCCGCGAACAGATGTTGTGTGAACAAGTGGCGGTAACCGCCGATGAGATAACCGCCATTGTTGCTCAACACTGCGTCGCGATGTTCATTGTATGCTTTTGGAAGTCGATACCACGGCAGGCCGGGCCGTGCATGATGGACCGCATGAAGGTTGTTGTTGAGGAACAGGAGGGCCATGGCCGGGCAGGTTTCGACAATGACCGTGCGGGCGCCGATGCGTTCGTTGGCACGATGCTCCGCATATGACCTCAGCAGGATCAGCGCTGTTCCCGCATAGGCGAACGCGAATGCGTAGACCAGCGGAGAGATTGCGCACACCCCCCAGATCCACACGATGACGGGCACCAGGGCGAGCATGTGAAGCCCCCAGGCGCGGGCGATTGCTGTGTTGCCGCGAATGAGCTGGCGGGCTTCGTGATACCAGAACC
>JAJFHM010000028.1 GCA_021775625.1 Hyphomicrobiales bacterium
CGGAAAACGTCGCCCCGCCGGTCTCGGCAAGAACCTTCGTGATCGCCGCCGTCAACGTCGTCTTGCCATGGTCAACGTGACCAATCGTGCCGATGTTGCAGTGCGGCTTCGTCCGCTGAAACTTCTCCTTCGCCATCGCGATCTAATCCCTATTTTCCAACAAAACCCTGCGCCAATCTCTGATTCGCATTCCTTGCTTGCGCAAATCGTGCATGGGCCCAAATCGATTCAGACCAGTCATTTTTGTCTCAAACGTCCTTTCAAGCCTGCTTCCAGCAGTTCAATAGTGGAGCGGGTGAAGGGAATCGAACCCTCATCATCAGCTTGGAAGGCTGTTGCTCTACCATTGAGCTACACCCGCGTTGTGAACCACCTGGCAGTCCAGCAGGCTTGGTGGAGGGGGTTGGATTTGAACCAACGTAGGCATAGCCAACGGGTTTACAGCCCGTCCCCTTTAACCACTCGGGCACCCCTCCATTCATTGTTTGAAACGATCCGGTAACGCGCATGGCACAATGCCCGACGCAATGCACCGGGAAACGTGCGGGTGCTTTATGTGAACGCGAGCGCCTGCTGTCAACCGCAAATCACCAAAAAAATACAAAAAACCCCGTTTGGCACAGGGCGTTAGAGAAATTCGGCGCCCGGCCAATCGAGACATGTGTTTACTTATCTGCTTCCGGCAATATAAGCGGTGGCATGACCCGACGCAAGAGAAGCCATCGTCCCGCGCCTGAGAACCCGACAACCGAACTGATATATGGCGGTCACGCGGTTGCATCCGCACTTGCAAATCCGCAGCGCACCTGCCTGCGTCTTTGGGGCACGGGAAATGCCCTGGAGCGCCACGAAGAGCTGATCGCGCGCGCTGCGACGCCGGTCGAAAAAGTCAATCCGGATGCCCTCGACCGCAAACTGCCGTCCGGATCCGTGCACCAGGGGCTTGTCCTGGAAGCTGAACCGCTGATCCAGCCTGGCCTCGAAGACCTTCCCGGCACCGGCATCCTGGTGGTTCTCGATCAGGTGACCGACCCACACAATGTTGGCGCTGTTCTTCGAAGCTGTGCCGCATTCGGGGCCGCCGGCCTGATCATGACGGACCGCAACAGCCCGGCGCAATCGGGCCTGGTCGCGAAAACCGCTTCAGGTGCCATGGAACATGTGCCGCTGATCCGCGTCACCAACCTGGCCCGCGCACTTGAGACAATTGCAGCAGCGGGACACCAGGTCATCGGCCTGGACGGCGATGCCGGAAGAGACATTTCTGACCTGCCGCCATCAAACGCTATCGCATTGGTGCTGGGCGCGGAAGGCAAGGGTCTGAGGCGTCTGACAAAAGAAAAATGCGACCACCTGGCACGTCTCGAAACATTCGGCCCGATGTCGAGCCTCAATGTTTCAAACGCCGCCGCGGTCGCACTTTATGTTTGCAGTACGAAGCTCTGCGTTCAAAGCGCTAGTAACACACCCTGACATTCTGGCGTTCGCAAACCTGTTGCCGCTTGAACTTCTTGCAGCGCCCGTTCGGTTTCCGCCGCACGCACACTGTATCGACGTAACACGGGCCTTGGCGGGTCTCCCATCGGCAATGCTGCGCCCTTGGCGCGTAGACCTGCGGCTGTGCAAAAGGCCCGATAATAATATTGATCTTGGCCTCGCCAACCTGACTGCCCATTGCAGCAAAGCCTAGAACCGCTGCCGCAATTGCGGCCGATACCAATGATTTCCTCATACGTTTCCCTCCTTGGTCACGGATTATCAACCGTCACCCTGCAATCCAGACGCAGAAGATACAGTATCTGCGCCTGATTTGGCCACTTAATCTGCATGTCACGCAACAACCGGCAACAGTCCCCGGCCCATGCCGGCGTCCGGCAATCGCCAGTCCCTGAGATCAGTACCCGAAATGGAAGCCAAATCCGGGAACCCGGACATAGACAGACGGCCCATAGCCATAGTGGCGATATCTGCGCCCATAACGGTACCGCTTGCGGTGGGGCCGGTAATAGCCATGCCTGTAGCTGCGTCGCCTGTAGTGATGGCGACGGTGCCGGCGGTATCTGCGGTAACGCCGATAGTGTACCGGCGTCACTTTGTAACCGTCAGCGCGTTCGATGATATTGAGGTTTACGGCACCCAGGCGATTGCCATTGGCGGACGCATGTCCCACGCCCACCAAAGTCACAACCGCTGCAAAGGTCGCCGCCAAGAAAAGTTTGAGAATGCTCATCGCATACCTCTCCAAGCTCTGCACGACCCCTCTCCCATTCACAGACTAGGGCGAAATTGGTGTGCTGGCCAGAAAAAGCCTGCGCGATAACCGAAATTTGGGCAAATCAGACGGCCCAAGGGCCGGACAGCCAAAGGCCGGGCAACATGCCCGGCCTTGGTATCATCGGGTCGGCGCACATGGCGCGCTAGTAACCGTACCTGTAGCCGTAGTGACGGTACCTTTTGCCGTAACCGTAGCGGTTTCCGTGACGATAGCTGTTGCGGTAAGACCTGTTGCGGTAAGACCTATTGCGGCGATAACGCCGGCCGTAATAGCCGTGCGATCTGCGGTAGCCGTAACCGCCGCGATAGCCGTAGTTCCCGTTGTAGCCTTGATAGCCGTGATGGCCATAGTATCCGCCATAGCCGTAATTGCCGGCTGACGCCTGGTTCATCCCAAACATGGTGAGGATCGCAGCAAAGGCCGCGGCCGCAAGGCTGAGCTTAAAACGTCCCATTTGACGTACCCTTTCGGTTTGCACGACCCCCCCTCGCATCTCCAATCTAATGCGTCCGGCGGTCGAGTACGAGCGGCATATCATCACAATCAGGCACAGCACTGTGAGCGCGCGCCGTTACGGCGCAAAAGCGCCTGAACGCTGGAGGTCGAGGCAAGACAGGCCGATCGCAATCCACCGGCAATGGTTCACAAGCGTGTCGCTATTCGTGGACGCCTCGCCCGGGGGCAATTGTCAATTGTGATGTGGCCTGGCGAATCGCATCGCACCGCTTGCACGGCGCAGACGCGCGTTGTATGAACGCCACCGCACCGCACGCCGGCTTAGCTCAGTTGGTAGAGCACCTGATTTGTAATCAGGGGGTCACAAGTTCGAGTCTTGTAGCCGGCACCAGTCTTCACAAAAACATCCACTTTCAGACCGCAGCAGCGCACCGGATTTGTCCTCCCCTGCGGGGCCGCCGGCCGGTCGGCTGGCCGGCGGTGATCCGGGCCGGGTCCTACATGCCGCCGCAGCCAAGGCCGATCAGTTCATCCGCCTTCTTTTTTTGATCCTCAGACAATGCCGCATAGAGCGCCTCGGTGGCCGGTTTGACCGCTTTCATGGCGTCGACCATGGCTTCCATTCCGGAGATACGGGCCTCCATGCGGTCGACCGCGCCGCCCTCCTGCATGGTGCTCATCATGCTCGCCCGCATGCCCTGCATGGTGGCGACCCGGTCGTTGACCGCTTCGGCGTAGGCGTCCCAGGCCGGCTTTTGCGCATCGGTAACGTCCAGCGCGGCTTTGAGGTAGGCAAGGCGGCCTTTCACCATGGCGCCCATCCTGCCCTGGTGCTGCATCTTGCCCTGCCGCATCATGCCATGGCCCATCTTGCCATGGCCCATCATCGACATCATCGGGCAATCGCCACCCATCATGGTGCTGGCATCGTCTGTCCCGGTGGTGTCCTTCGCCAGGCCAACGGACAGAGTGATTGCCCCTGCCGCCAGTATCGCTGTTCCTGCTGCAACAAATTTCTTCATCGGTTTGCGTCCTGCTTGTTTGACTGAGATATGCACAGTCTGCCGGTTTGCCGTGGTCCGGCATTGACCTGAGTCAACCGGCCGCGCGGCATTCAGTTCGGGATCAGGCGCAGCTGCAGACGAAATTATTCAAGAAATCTCGTCACCACATTGTGCATCAGCTGCGAGATATTATTGTCGAAGCCGTTATGGGGAAGGCTGCCGCAGAAGGTGATGGAGCTGGCAGAAAAGACCGCCCCTCCCGCCGGCGTCTCGTAATAGATCATATCGGCGCGGATGAGCGCCTCCGGCGCCTCCCCGGTAACCGTGCTGACATGGGTGAGCAGTTCTTCCGGCACCGCCACATAGGTGTCGATGTGGCGCTCCGAGCAGGCGATGATCACGGCATTGTCCGGTGAGCCCAGTGCGCTGTCGACCCGGTCGAGCTCATAGCCCGCAGCGCCACCGCCGGAGAGGCCGAAGTCGCCCAGTACATCGCCATCGATGCCGTCGAATATCCAGTTTACGTCCGCATCGCGTGACCGCGGCGTCCGTCTGAAATGAGAGCCGATAAAAGTCCCCTGCGATGAAAAGCCGGTGCCGGCGATCTTCTGGGGTGGGCGGCCGTTGCGCCGCCACAGGCCACCATATTCACCGTCGAATGCGTTGTAATACTCGCCCGGCTCCGCCGCCCAGGTGCGGATACCGCCTTCCCCGCGGCGGATCTCGATGGCGCCCGGCGCTTCGTCATGCAGCGCCACGCGCCAGTAAAACCCGTTGCCGCCGAGATAACAGAAGTTGCCGCCGCCTTTGACGTAGCCTTCAACCGCATCAAGCGAGTTGGCTGTGTGATATTCAGGATGCGTCGTGGTCAGGACGGCCTTGTATCCGCTAAGCGCCGATGCGCCGTCATCATGCAGTTCCTGGTCCGTCACCACATCGAACGCGATGCCTAGATGGTCCAGCCACGCCAGCAAATGCGTATCGGCCTGGAAATGCCTTAAGCCAGACCCGCCTCCCTCGATCAGAAGGCTGAGATAGCCGGACTTCAGGGTCATCATCGGCCGCTGGCTGGAAACATGACAGATGCCGCTGCCGTCACTGTGCAGGTTATAGGCGCTGAGGCCATAATCGGGATAGCGCGCCGGGTTCCAGGGATAGGCGCCCCAGTCGTTCATGCGCTGCTCAATCGCCTCGCCATAGTCGTAGCGCGCGTTGTTGGAATAAATCACATAGGTGAAAGTGGGGATGATGACGCAGAGGTCCGATTGCACCTGGCCTTTGGCAGGGGCTACGAAAAACACAATGGTGTCTTCATGTTCACCGCAGCGCAGGCGCGCGGCATAGACCCCGCTTCTGAAACCCTCCGGCACGGTGAACGCGAAATCGGTTTCCCAGCCGCAATCGTAGAAATCGTCATCGTGGAAGTGGATGGCGCCATAGTGCTCGCGCGCATGCCGCCAGCACATTTCCTGACCGCGCCAGGTGGAGCCGGTCATGGCGCGTGCCGGAAGGTTGACGATTTCACCATGCAGCCCGTTGGGACCGGTGTCCTCAACCCTCAGCGTGGAGATGCCTTTGGAAAAATCCCAGCGCGCGACGCAACTGCCCGCCTCACAGCACGCTGCCCGTTCGTCCATGTCATCCAGGCTTAGTGCTTCTGCGTAGAGGGCCGGAGCCTCCATCTTGCCGTTGTAATGGCCGTGCACCTTAGTGCCTTCGAGTGCCGCAATCATAACGGCGCCTGAAAGCTTCAGCCGATGGCCGGTGTCCAAAGTGACTTTCTTCTCTGCGGGCTGTCCCATGCCGTCCAGGGGCAGATGACCGATCGTCAATGCGCCGGTCGCACCGTCAAGCGAGGCCCATAGGCGATACCAGCGCCGTGACTTCAACGGCACGCCGGTACTGAGCGTTATGCACTGCCCCTCACCGCCGCCGAGTTCGATGCCGGCGCAACCTTGCGCATCGAGGCACAGAGCGAAACCGTCGTTACCGTCCTCTCCAAGACAGCTGATCAGGCCCTGCCGGCCGCTCCCGGGCATCGTTGGCCACACGGTCGCGGCAATGGTGAAGCTCGTCAGCGGATCAATGTCCCGCGTCACCGGCACCCGAATGTAGGATCCAAGATCATAGTCCTGCGGGCGCGACGGATAGGTGCCGTCGATAGACGATGCGATCACTTCATGCACGATCCCCGGTCCGTCCGGGTTTGGATCAGCGCAGATGATCTTGATGAGCTGTGCTTCGAAAGGTTCGGGCACAATCGAACTCACTTTGAAACTGAGCGTCTCGCCGGGCCTTGCCGAGAGGCGGTCCACATAGCCGATAAGCGGGATCATATCTTGACCTCTAGGCAACCGGTTTTGCGCCGGCGACGGTTACGCGCAACATCTCGCGCCGCTGTCCGGCGTAATCGTCAATCGCATGGTGTTGCGTGCAACGGTTATCCCACATGGTCAGTGTGCCGGGCTGCCAGCGTACGCGGCCGGTGAACGAGATCTGCCGC
>JAJFHM010000271.1 GCA_021775625.1 Hyphomicrobiales bacterium
TTTCCCGGCGTATCGAATTCCGGCTGTTGTTTGTGGCTCTGCTTCGGCTTCTTGCCTTTCACGGGTGTCTTTCCATCGACCGCAGGGGGCACGATCTCGGGCAGCTTCCAGTTCAGCTTGACGCCCTTGAAGGCTGCATCGAACGTCTTTCGCGAGACGCCTTTTTCCTTTGCGGCGGGCCATTGCGTTTCGATCCACTGCTGGAACATCTGTTCGACCCGCTGCTTGTAGTCGACGGGCGCTTGCGTGGTCTCGGCCCGCGCCTGGGCTGCGAACAACCCGATCAGAAGGGTTGTCACAAACAGAGAACACGCCGCCAGTTTGTTCATTGTCGTCATAGGGTCCGGTTCCGATCGTCCACGGTCAAGTCACACAGCGCCCAACACGGCGTCAGCGATGTCCTTTGTGCCTGCATGCCCGCCCATTTCGCAGGGTTGCAGGTCACCTGTTGCGAATGCAGCATCGACGGCGTCCTGTATCATCTCTGCCGCCGTCTCGCACGCGTTCACCTCATGCCGCTCACCCAGCCAGTCGAGCATCATGGCGGCTGACAGGAACATAGCCGAAGGATTGGCCAAACTTTGACCAACAATGTCAGGTGCGGTGCCGTGGCATGGCTGGAATACGGCATGGTCATCGCCGATATCGGCCGACGGCGCCATTCCAAGGCCGCCGATCAGCCCGGCCGCCAGGTCTGACAGGATGTCGCCGAACATATTCTCGGTCACCATCACGTCGAAGTCCCACGGACGGCGCACCATGTTGAGCGCTGTGGCGTCAACATAGGCATGATCGGCGCTCAGGCCCGGGAATCCCGGAGCCCTTTCGTCAAAAATGCCGCGGAAAAAAGCGAATGCCGTAAACACATTGGCCTTGTCCACGCAGGTGATGCGTCCGGGCGAGCCGCGCGACTTTCTGTTTTGCGCCAGCTTGAACGAGAAATCGAACAGCCGTTCACTGTTGTCGCGGGTGATCACCAGGGTTTCCCGGGCGATGCGGTCGTCTTCAATGGTGCCTTTGTGGTGCGATGCAAACAGGCCCTCGGTCGATTCCCGGACCAACACGAAGTCGATCTCCTCGGCATGCGGCGAGGCGAGCGGTGAGGGGATGCCCTTCACCTTGCGTGCGGGCCGCACGCCGGCATACAGATCGAGCAGTCCGCGCAGGTCAATTTGCGGGGCGATTTCGGTGCCGTCCGGATAGCGGATATGCGGCAGACCCATGGCGCCCAGAAGAATGGCATCCGCACCGCGTGCAGCGTCAAGGGTCGCATCGGGCAAAGCAGAACCGGTGTCACGGTAAGTACCGGCGCCTGCAGGCAGCGTCTCGAACGAAAGCGAAAGCCCTCCCGCCCGGTCACACGCGGAACGCAGCACGTCGAGGCACGGATCCATGACTTCCGGGCCGATGCCGTCGCCCGGCAGAACCACAATGTTGAACGTGCGAGGAGCGGTCATAACGCTTGAAATCCGTTTCAATGATTCGGCAGTGGCCCAAACATGCGCGGCAACGCTTCCACCGGTCAACCAGGTGATGACCGGTTTAGCCGGCGATCGTCGGCCTGCCGGTGGCGACCGCGCGCACCTCGCTTTCGACAATGGTCTCCCTGCCCTCAATATTCGCCGTTTTGTCAGTGCGGCTGACGCGGATGTCGAATTCCGCCGCCCCTGCCTGTCTGGCGCGCTGGCGAACTTCTTCGCTCAGTGTGGTTTCCGCAAAGGCCAATGCGGTATCGAAACTCGCGAAATCGCCTGGCGCCAGATGCGAATAGACCCGGTAGCGCCCCTGCTCCGGCTGCGAGATGGAGGCTTCCACCGTGACCCGGATCTGCCCGACGACCGCACCGACCGCGTTCGCCACGCCGGCATGCTCGGGGATAAGGGCAGTTGTGTTGAGGCTCTCCGCCACGCGTGGGTAGTAAGTTGGCGCCGAGGCGCCAAGGCCGATGAGCGGGACATTCAGTTTGGCCGAGATGTCAACCAGATGCGCATCGCCGTCCCGTGTTTTAGCGCCAAGCAGTTCGCGCGCCAGGCCCTTTGTGCTGAGCCCGTCATGCTCGAGGCACGATACCAGAAGGGCATGGGCAGAAGTGTCGACCAGGGTGTCGATGATCCAGCGTCCCATGGCGGTCTCGTCACCGGCAATGTCGCGTCCCATGGCGTCGCGCCTTTTGGCCAGCAATCTGATCGCCAGGCGGGCAGCATCTGCATCCCACGCATCATGCAGACCGAGTGCGTGCGCCGCATCGCTTGGGGTTGCCGCACACAGCATCACAAGGCCCCGCGACACCAGGCGGTTGAGAATGGTCATATGGACCCGGGTTTCAATCAGCCGGTCGACGGGGATGGGCCCGCTTTGGGTCTGCTGCAGCAGTTTCAACTCGTTTCCGGTGAGCGCCGCCAGATGCGCACTTTGCCGGTCGATGGCAATGGCGAAGCGGCCATCGAGCTCTTCCGGGCGCTCCTGTTCCAGTTGCCGGGTGAGCGTTTCCGTCACCAGATCGCGGTGGTCAAGTGCCAGCAGGCTGATGGGAATCATTCGCCGCGGCCCCAGTTCCAGATGGGTCTGCAACCCATCCCTGATCACCCGCACCTCAGAATCGCCGCCCAGCCCGATCGTGTGCATGGCAACCGCTTCCACCATGGTGCGCCAGCCGCCAACCGTGGCGCCGGACGCATCAAGCTTTGGCCGGCCGCCGGAGAGCGCGGCATAATCTGTGGTCGTGCCGCCAATGTCGGAAACGATAGCGTCTTTGGCGTTGGTCAGATAGGCAGCGCCGACAAGGCTGGCGGCGGGGCCTGAAAGAATGGTTTCGATCGGTTTGACGGCGGCCACGTCGGCGGAGATCAGCGCGCCGTCACCCCGCACCACCATCAACGGAGCGGTGATGCCGCGGGCGTCAAAAAGCTCTGATGCGGCTGATATGAGGTGATGAATGAGATTGATGAGGCGGGCGTTGAGCACGCAGGTGAGCGCCCGGCGCGGTCCGTCAAGCTTGCTCGAAAGTTCGTGGCTGCAGGTTACCGGCCGGCCGGTCTTTTCGATGATCAGGTCACGCGCCACAACTTCGTGCTCCGGATTGCGCACCGCGAACTGGGCCGCAACTGCGAAGCCTGACACATGGTCTTCGAGGGCAGTGAGCTCCCGGCCAAGCGTGTCCAGATCGAGGGTGGCCTGCGGGTCGCCATGGGCATCGTGACCGCCGGAAATCAGGATCACCGGATCATTCTTGAGCGCTTCGGACAGGTCGGCGCGCTTGAGGGCTGCTTCCTCGAAACCGATCAGCACCAGACAGACACGTCCGCCCTGACCTTCCACCAGGGCGTTGGTGGCCAGGGTCGTGGACAGCGACACAAGGGCAATTTCCTGCGGCGCCCGGCCGCTGTTCGCCAGCACGTCGGTGAGCGCACCTCCAATGCCCAGCGCCAGGTCATGGTGCGTGGTCAATGACTTGGCCGAGGCGATGACGCCTTCATCCTCGTCAAACAGCACGGCATCCGTATAGGTGCCGCCCGTATCTATGCCCAAAAGCAGTGGCACTGGTTTCTTAACTCCCGTCTTGAGGGCGGTATTGATAATCGCAACGCCGCGGCTTGGAAAGCACGCAATGATTGTCAGCAGGTCCTACCGCAAACCGGCTTTACCGAAACTTAAGCCTATGGCGCGATACTTGGATCAGACGCCTGTGTTTGCGTAACCGGGGTAGTGGGATGTTCAGGAGTAAGGTTTACCGGCCATTTGCAGCGATTCTGGCAATCGGCGCTTTGGCCTTCGCCACGGCAGGCTGCAGTTATGATCTGCCCAGCCTGAGAGGTGATAGCGACCAGGTGAGCGGTGTTGTGCCGGTGAGCGCGACCGAAGCCGATCAGATCGAGACCGGCTCCATCCCGGCCTCTCCTACACCTGGCAACCTGACTGTTGTGCAGGTCAAGCCGGGTGACAGCCTTTATTCGATTGCACGAGCGCACAATCTCGACTGGCGCGATCTTGCGACGGCCAACCAGCTGGCCGATCCTTATGACATTTCAGACGGCCAGACCTTGATGCTGCCGGCAGCGCAAAACTGAATCGCGATTCAAATACCCTTATCCGCTGAAGTGCGGTGCCAGGTCTTGCCCCAGATCGCCTCTTCGGCGCAATTCCACACGCTTCATTCCCAGCCATGTGGCCATGGACTTGAGCTCTGCGGCGAGCGCGGATGCGGTTCGGTTGCGGTCGATCCTGGGCTCCGCATGCGCGGACAATACGTGCAGTACGCTTTGCTTGCGATCGGCCTTGAGATCGACCCGGGCGACGATCCGGTCCCCCAGCAGGAATGGCAGGACGTAATAGCCATAGACGCGCTTTTCCTGCGGTGTATAAATTTCCAGGCGATACCGGAAATCGAATAACCGCTCGGTGCGGGAGCGCTCCCACACAAGCGAGTCAAACGGAGACAGCAGGGCACGCGGTGTGGCGCGGGCCGGGATGCCGGCATCTGCGGCGAGATAGGCCTGATGGGTCCAGCCTTCCACCTCAACCGGAAAAAGCCCGCCCTCTTCGACCAACTCGGCGATCCGCAACCTTGTCGCTGCCACCGGCATGCGGAAATAATCCCGCAGATCCGTTTCCGTCGCCACCCCGAGCGAACGGCTTGCAATCCGGACAAGCTCCCTTTGTGCGTCTTCCTCGCGCGGTGTCGGGGTGTTGAGAATTTCCTCCGGGAAAACCCGCTCGGGAATGTCGTAGATCCGCTCGAAACTACGCCGTGCCTGGGTGGTGATCCGCCCGGTCCAGAACAGCCACTCGAGCGCGGTCTTGGTGTCTGTCCATCCCCACCACGGGCCTTTGCGCTTTTCATCGTCGGAAAGATCCGACACGCCGGCTGGAGCATGCTCGCAAACCCGTTGAAACACCTCTTCGATCTGTGCCCGGTTGTCCCGCGCAAAAGCGAAGATATCCTTGTAGACGCCTTCCCCGCGCTCCGCCCGCTCCATGCGCCAGCGCAGCAGCGGCTGCACCGCGACCGGCAGCAGGGATGCTTCATGCCCCCAATATTCGAACAGGCGGCGTTTGTCCGGCGCGCAGTAGGCCGCGCTCTCCAGCAGCGGTTTGGCATAAGGGCCAAGTCTTGAAAACAGCGGTAGGAAGTGCGAGCGCTCCAGCACATTGACGGAATCGATCTGGATCAGGCCGACTTTGTCGAACACCTTGTCCACATGCCGCCTGTCGGGGCGCGATAGGCCTCCACGCCCCGGCACGAAACCTTGTGCCGCAAGAGTGATGCGGCGCGCCTGGCGGATAGAGAGTGAAGATGTGGATGGCATTCTGGAACGTTGGAAGCGGGGTTTCGAGAGCCGACTGGCAAGTTCAACCTAATCTGATTGCCGCGTTCCTGCAAAGGCCCAGCGCATGCCTCCTGTCAGGAGGTGTCACCACGCTGCTGCGCCCGACCAGTCTCCGGCGCCGTTCTTGCGGTGCTGCGCATTGAGTTATTGACTAAGTTGTCAAAATTTCCATCATGCCGGAACTGCAGGGGGCATAGTTGAATTCATTCGGTGGGAGGGGAACACCCAAGATGGCCAAGAAATCGCCCGGCGCCAAGGCGTTGAAGAAATCTCTCATGGACGCAGGCGTGCTTTACCTGCTGCCCAGTTACGTCGACATGCACGGCGTTTCGAAATCCAAAATGGTCCCTATTGAACATCTTGAGCGCGCCATGGCCGGATCGGAACTGTGCACGGGCGCCGCACTTGAAGGCGTGCCGCAGGAAGTGCACGAGGAAGAAGTCGCAGCGCATCCTGATCCCGCGTCGTGCATTGTCCAGCCCTGGCAGCCGGAAGTGGCCTGGTTCGCCAGCGACCTGTGGTCCGAAGGCAAACCGTTTGAGCCCTGCAGCCGCAACATTTTGAAGCGGGTCACGGACAAGGCCGCCAGCATGGGCTACGGCATGAACATGGGACTGGAAGCAGAGTTCTTCGTCTTCGAGGATGACGACGAGGGTGGCTACATTCCGATCTCGCCGCGTCATCATCTCGACAAGCCGGCCTATGACGTCACCCGCCTGCTCGACAATCTGCACTGGATCGGTGATCTGGTGCAGGCCATGAACGATCTCGGCTGGGATGTCTATTCTTTCGATCACGAGGACGGGATCGGCCAGTTCGAGATCGATTTTGCCTATGCTGACGTCCTGACGACGGCGGACCGCTATATTTTCTTCCGCCGCATGGCAGGCGAAATTGCCGGGCTGTATGGCGGCTTTGCCAGCTTCATGCCGAAGCCGTACGGCAACCGGGCAGGCTCCGGCGCCCATTTCAACATGTCGTTCTATGATCCCAAGTCCGGCAAGAACCTCTTCGAGGACAAGAAGGACCCGCGCGGCTGTAATCTGTCGAAACTCGGCTATCAGTTCACTGCCGGAGTGCTGCGGCATCTGCCGGCAATCTGTGCCGTGACCGCGCCGACCGTGAACAGCTACAAGCGCCTGATCCTGAAGGGCTCTGACTCGGGCTTCACCTGGGCGCCGATTTTCCAGTGCTATGGCGACAACAACCGTACCAACACCATGCGCATTCCCATGGGCGGCGGCCGCGTGGAACTGCGGGCAGCGGATTCGGCGTGCAATCCCTATCTCGGCGGCGCGCTGGTGCTGGCTGCTGGTCTGCAGGGCATCGAGGAAGGCCTCGATCCCGGCGACCCGCACACCGAGAACATGTACCTGAAATCGGAAGAAGAACTCAAAGAACTTGGCATATCCATGTTGCCCAGAACGCTCGGCGAAGCCGTTGATGCCTTTGCCGAAAGCGATCTGGCACGCAGCGTCTTCGGCGATAAGATGTTTGAGACCTGGCGCGACTACAAACGCCAGGAGTGGCTGACTTATCTCAATCACATCTCTGATTGGGAAGTGAACCGCTATCTGAAATTTTACTAGGAGCTGGCTGTCATGGCGGATGCGGAGTTTCGCATCCTGTGCTGGGAGGGCTACGAAGACGAAACTGTTCTGGCGCCGTTTAGCGCGCGTTCGGGCGTGCGCGCGTCGGGTGAACATTTTCTTTCCGACGCGCAGGCTGTACGCCGGATTGTCGCTTCGCCGGGTGCATTCGATATCATCAACCTGAACAGTCCCTACACCCAGCAACAGCTTTATCCCGCAGGGCACATCTTGAGCCTTGACGCCGAAGCCATCGATCCCGCGCACACCTTGTTTCCTGAACTGCTCGCGCCACTTTATGCGCGCGCGGATGGCGCCGACGATGGAAACCTGATCGGTGTGGGGCAAAGGTTCGGCCCGTTCAATCTGGTGGTCAACACCTCCCGCCTGTCGCCGAAGACTGCGGCAGACCAGGGATTTCATTTGGCCAGTGATGCTTCCAACACCGGGCGCTACGGCATACTCGAATTCCCGGATTTCAACATATTGCACATCTGTTTCGGGGCCGGGCTGAACCCGTTCAAACCTCTGAGCCCCGCCGAGCTGGACACATTTTCCGGTACCGCGCGGTTGTGGTTTGAAAATGCCGCCATGGTCACCGGCGATCATACCGCTTTGAACACAGCACTGGCGTGCGGCGACATCGACTTTTACCTGAGCAGCGGGCGGTTCAGTGTCGCCGCCGCACGCGCTGCCGGTTGTTCCCAGATAGAGGCGGTGACCCCCGAACGCGGGCCGGTCGACGGCAAAGGAGCCGTGATGTTCATGGAAATGACGTCTGTAGTGGCCGGTGCGCGCGCCCCGCGGCAGGCGGTTGAATTTCTCAAACACATCCTGGAGCCATCGCGCGCGCACAGCATCGCCACGCTCCAGAGCGTGCGCAATCCGGTCGTGCAGATGGCCGATCCGGCTGTGTTTGATCTGTTCGACAGAGCCGACCTCGATGCGATCCAGTGGGACACCCTGGAAGAGGAACTGTCGCGCTGCGTCGAATTCGATGTTCCGCCGGATGCAGAGGAACTGGGCCGGCGGCTGGACGCGGCGCGCCAAGACGCGCAACCACCTGCTTGAAGACCCACAGCACTTTTGCCTTACTGTCGCCCCTGGATCGTTTCACGTTCATATGGAATCGCTTTGGCGCCATCAAAGGTTTCCATATCGACGTGAAGCGATCTAGAAACCTTTGAAACACGATGATCCGAGTCCCGAAACACGGCTGAAACATTGGCTGCCTATATCCATCCTCACAAGTTCACATACGCGAACATTGAGTACGGAGAACGAGCGATGAAGGCAGCAGCACAGATCCTGCAAGGCCACCCGAGCAGCGAGACCCTGTGGATGTCTCTCGCCGCCTTGGCGCGCCAGGCCGGAGAAGCCCATGCACGGCGCCGGGCGCGCCGCGTTGCGGCATCAAGCCTGCGCGGGCTGAGCGAACGGACCCTCAAAGATATTGGCATTCACCGCACAGAAATCGGCTCTGTTGTTCACGGTTCATCTCACGAAAGGATGCGGTCCCATGATGATGCATAACGCCGAAGGTAACCGCCTGTTCTATCGCCAGGCCGGCTCCGGTAGCCCTGTCGTTTTGTTGCACAGTTCGGCCAGCTCGGGCGCACAGTGGAAATCAACGATTGATGGGTTAAGAGCCCGACACCGGGTCATCACTCCGGATCTGCCCGGTTATGGCGGCTCGTCCATCGATCCGGAAATGCCGGTCAACGATCTGGCCTCTGACGCTGCCGCAATCATCGATCTGATAACCCAGATCGGAGAGCCGGTGCATCTCGTCGGCCATTCGTTTGGCGGCGCGGTTGCGGTCAAGGTCGCTATGACCTCCGGTCATCTGGTTCGCAGCCTGACGGTTTTTGAGCCTGCCATGTTTCATCTGCTGCGCGATGGCGCGGACGAGGACCGCAGCCTTTATGGTGAAATCGCAAGCGTCGAGGCCCACCTCGCGGCCTGCGCCCAGGATGACGACGCGGCGGCCGGCATGACCCATTTCATTGATTACTGGAACGGAGAGGGCACCTGGGATCGTCTGACGGATTCAGTGCGTGACATGTACGCTTCCGAGATTGGCCATGTGTTGCGCGACTTCGCCGCAGACAACAACGAGGCGTGGAGCCTGACCGAAGCCGAAGCAATCTCCTGCCCGACCTTTGCCTATATGGGGCTCGCGTCCCACGCGCTATCGCAGCGCACGACTGAAATGCTGGCGGAAACAATTCCCAACGCCGTCCTCACCATGGTGGCGGAGGCCGCCCATATGGGGCCGCTCACCCATGCGCACGTTCTTGCCCCCGACATGCAGCAGCACTTCGCTGAGGTCGAGGCGGCGGAAGGCGGGCCTGCCTGCACCGTGACGAAATACGCTGCTTGAGAGGAAATGTTCACGACCTAAACCGATGACGCCGGAAACCATTGTCCTGCATGCCGGCCATCGCGCGACAACACCACATCATCAACTCGGTCCCGAACAGCAGCTGGCGACCGGTGTGACCCCTGGCTATGTGCGCCTTTCGGTGGGCATCGAGCGTATCGATGACATCCTTGCCGATCTTGATCGCGCCCTCGCTGTGATGGCCCCCGCGGCAAAAGCCGCCTGACGTCAGCTAAAAGAAGAGGGGTGGCGTAGCCCGGGCCGCCACCCCTCCTTCTTATGCCGCACATTGCCCATCATCGTCCCGTATGATCGAAATGAGCCTCTATAGAGAATTCCGCCGCGACAGAGCGCGGGAGCACCGTCCCGGTTCCGTCTTGCTATTATCCGAATAACGACGCCGAACGTCTGCCGGTCAACCGTTGGGCGGCGGGCGCGAGACGGTTTTATTCGAACTGGATCAACGCCGTCGCGGCGGCCAGATCCACGCCCGCGCTGCCGGAACAGTGCGGAATTGCGCCATTTGCCGCGGTCGGTTAAAAGCCGCCATCACATTTCTGCTTTGATCTTGTGGCGAGAGTATCATTGACAATGGTGTTTGGATCGCTAAATCAGTAGCATGTGGGAATGACTATGAGCCGGTGCTGAGCGCAGCGACCGGCCGCCGGAGCCCGAAGGCGGAAGCGGGCAGCCGGGCCAGCTATGCCCTAAGGCCAAGTGAGCGGTTGATGAATTTCATATTTGTGCACGGACTGATCGGCGAACCGTCGAATTGGGATCTTGTTGTGGAGCCGCTCATTGAGCGCGGCGTCAACTGCATCGTTCCGGAAATTCCGTATTTTGACGAAGACACCTACCGTCTCGAGGATTTCGCCGAGCAGGCCTGGTCGAAGCTGCCGCGTGACGTTGTCAGTTCGCAGTCGGTCATTGTCGGCAATTCGCTTGGATGTTCGATTGCGCTCTATCTGGCGGACCGGTTCTCGTCCGCCTATCTGGTGGCGCCGTTCACGAAAATGTACTCCTACACATTGCCGCGCAGCGATTCCAACATTGCGGGCCTGCTCAAGAGCCTGGTGCACGATCCCTCGCGGCTGCGCGAGAACGAAGTCGCCAAGCATGTCGATCGATATCGCGCCCTGCTTGATTCCAAGGGACGCCGGCATCACCTGCAGAAGCTGCGCAAGATCAAGGGTGCTGCCGAGGCATTCGATCACGCCGGGCTCTATGAAGCCCACCAGAACAAGCTGCATATGGTCTATGCGGGGAATGACGAAGTCAGCCCGCCGTCGACCTTCGAACAGATGAAGCGTGACTTTCCGGGCATGACCCTGCACGAAGTGCCCGATTGCGGCCATGCGGTTCCCATGGAGCGGCCGCGTGACCTGGCGGACATCCTGCTCGACGCCGTCCCGGCATCCTACTTCGACGCGCTGGAGCCACACGCCATCCCGGCGGAGTAAGTTTTCTGATCGGATTGGCAGGGGAGGTGGGAATCGAACCCACGACCTGCCGTTTATCTGACGCTACGGGGTATAAACCCGCTGCTCTACCGCTGAGCTACTCCCCCTTTCCGAGCACGCGATCAGCGCGCAGCCACTTGAGTGGTGCGATATTCGGAAGGCTGTCAGTCGGCTGGTCATGGTCCTGCCTATGTAGGCGGCGCCCGCGCAAGGTCAACCTGTCCTGATTGACACATGTCAAAGACCAGTTGTGCTCCCGGTTTCATACTCTCTGTATATCAGGAGAAACAGTGATGCTGAAAGTAGGCTTCAAGGAACTGCTGGCGCAGGCAAACAGTGCGATCGAAAGCGTCGCGGTTCAGGATCTGCCCTATCTCATGGACGAGCCGGATGTCGTCATCGTCGATGTGCGCGACGGCATGGAACGGGAGGCCGAGGGCGCCATCCCGGGGTCGATACATGCCTCCCGCGGCATGCTGGAATTCTATGCCGATCCCGAGTGTCCGGCCCATAAGACCGAATTCAACCTTGCAAACCGGCTGGTGCTTTACTGCGGTACAGGCGGACGTTCCGCCCTTGCTGCAAAGACATTGCAGGACATGGGTTTTACAGACGTGGCCTCACTCGCCGGCGGCTTTGCCGCCTGGAAAGTGCTGAACAGTGACCCGAAGTAGGGCGCTCAGTGCATCAGCGCACGGTGACGCAGGTGCACTTTGCCAGATGTGAAACCTTGTTCGAGACCGAACCGACGAGCAAGCCCTGAAGATCGCTCAGGCCACGGTTGCCCATGACGATCATGTCGACGCCGGCATCTTCTGCGACCTTGATGACCACATTTGCCGGGTTGCCTTCCTCGACCCGCTCTTCGACTTTCCTGACGCCCTTGTCCTGGCAGATCCGGGCGACGCTGCCGAGCACGTATTTGCCGAGGAAGTTGAGCTCGTCGATTGACAGCTGGGCATCCTTTTTGCTGCCGACACGCGCCATGATTTCCTGCGGCATGTTCACCAGGTTCTTGGCGCCGTCCTTGCGCTGGCCGACCTCAACCTCAAGCGCCCGCTTGAGCCCGTCAGGCATGTGCCCGCGCAGGAGGACATGCAGCAATATGATCTCTGCGTCGTATTTCGATGCCAGATCGCTGGCCAGCTCGACCGCCTTAACCGAGTGCGCAGAGCCATCCACGGGCACCAGAATCTTCTTGATCATAGCAACTTTCCTCCACAATTCGCCGATCAGCCAAACGCCGCTCACGCACCTCCCGTGAGGCGGCAGTTCTGACCAAAGCAGGCAACAGTTTCCATCAGCGGCAAGCATTGACATACATCAATGGCCGTTGCCAAGGGCGATCTGCTCAGTGACCGACATTGATCAGGATCAATGCCAGGGAGACGCCTGTGGCGCAAACACTGTTGCTTGGATTGAACAACGGTGTGAACGCCATGAAGCGTATGATTTTCATAGTGATGATAGCGATGCTGACGATTGCGGCATCGGAGGAACCGGACTGGCGGCTTGAATTGCGCGAGCAGATCGAATCCCAGGAGGCCTGCGACCTGCTCTATGTCACCAACTTGCGCGAGACCGAGCTTGGCGGGGACACGGCGACATCCGGGCGCGCGCACTGCCGCGACGGCCGCAATTTCGATTTCGCCCGGTTGAAGCCCTATCTGTCGTTTGAGTTCAAGGCCTGCGAAATCCAGGTGTGTTGAGTCAGCCGGCCCTGGCCAGTGCGCTCTGCTCGGCTTCAATCAGCTGCTGCAGCCGCCGGCGGAACCGCAGGGGCCCTGCATCGACCGCGATGTCGATCGTCGCCGGATCCTCATCGATGCCCTTCTGAACCGCTTCGAGGATGATGAGATCCTCGGTGAATGCGCCCAGCACCGCCGTGTTCATGAGGTTTGAGAGCTCTTCGTTGTGGGGCTCCACATTGCGTATCTGGAAATAGAAGTAACGGCTGTTGCGCTCGTCCACCGGAGTGATGAAATTGTAGCTGTCCATATAAAACACGTCCGGGTGCAGCGGACCGTCATCGCCGCCGGTGCCGGCCGGTGTGATCACCGCCTTGATGATGGCGTTGCAGGGGTAGCGCACCTCGTAATGCTGCAGCCGGTCGGACAGCCCCTCGAACCGCACCAGGGGCTTATAGAACGCGGCCAGCTTGTGATCCTTCAGCCAGCGTGCGGTGACCACCGCGTCTTCGGTTGCCCGGGTCTCGACCGGATCCTCCTCGAAGTCGTCCGAGCCGAACGAGGTCTGGTGCACGAAGGCCACGTGCGAGGGGTCGAGCAGGTTATCGGTGATCAGGAGATAGTTGCACGGCCAGTGCATGACGGCGCCGCGATTGATGCCCCACGCCGGGTCGTCATAATGCTCCACGGCGAAGATCGTGTCCGGATCGGCAAGCGCCGGATCGCCCATCCAGATCCAGATCAATCCCCAGCGCTCCTCAACCGGATAGCTGTGCACCCGGGCGCGCGGCGGGATGCGCTCCTGGCCGGGCACGCGGACACAAGCGCCCGCGCCATCGAAGGTCATGCCGTGATAGCCGCACACCACGTGATCGCCCTGCAGCCTGCCCATGGACAGGGGCAGCTTGCGGTGCGGGCAGCTGTCGGCGAGCGCTTGCGGCGTGCCGTCTTCGCGCCGGAACAGGACGATGTCTTCGCCGAGGATTTTTACCGGATGGAGCGCCCGCTCCACATCATGGCCCCATTCGGCCACGTACCACGTGTTGCGAAGATACATGGCAGTCTCTCCAGATTCTCGAACAAATGCTTCATCCACAGTGCCGCCATTGCCGCCGCAACGCAAGAAACCGAAATCCGTGGAGGGTCACGCGGAAAATTTTTTCGTGTCGGATGCACAACTTGCGTGCGCACGCATACAGTTCCCTGAAACAATTGAAACAAAACTCTGCTTTTTCTGAAAAACAGCAGAAACGGCGCCCTGCTACCTCTGTATGCGTCGGAGGGAACAAACCCTCCGGCCAGGCGATACGGAGACAAGACGATGACAGGCCGCGGGGACAATGTGGACACCAGCAAAGCGATCATTCTGAACACCGGAGACCTGCCATTTGCAGGACGGTTGCAGGCCTCGCTCATGCTCGGCGACCTCATCGCAGCCGGAGCCCGGTGGGCGCGTGGTCATCTTGTCTCTCACTTCGCCGCGCGTGCCCGACACGTGAGCAGCGATCAGCCGCCGGAACCATGCGGCGCGTTGTGACCGGCCAGGCACGCGGGGAGAGACAGTTCAAGGAGAACGGTGTGCCCATTACGGCGCACCGTGAACCGCTGTTTGGGATCAACGGGACATGCACGCGTGGGGCAGACGCGGGCATCGCTAACGCGAAAACAACAACAATGGCAACCGCTGCACGACACGAACCATCCACCGCCGAAACCGCCGCCACCGGTTTTGCCGTGTTCGATGAAAATGACAGACTACTGGATCTGAACCCCGCTCTTTTCGACGCCGCGGAAACCGATGCCGACGGGCTGGCAGGCAAGCCACTGGTCGCGATCATACGGCTCATGCTGCCCGGCCTGGTGCAGTTCGACGGCGAGAAAGTCAAAAAAACCAAAACCTTCGTTGACAAGATCGCAGCCCGCTGGGCGCTCTCCGATGGCCGCCCGGTAGAAGTCGAAATGAGGGGCGGACGCTGGAAACTGTTTACCTGCCATCCCCGGCCCGGTGGCGGCACCGCATTCATTTCAGCCGACATTACGCCGTTCAAGACCGACCAGCTCACCTTGCGCAAAAACGAAGAGCTGTTCCGTTGTTTGTCCGAAACCCACCCGCTTCCGGTGTGGATGGTGGATCAGAAGACCGGTGAGATACTTTATGAAAGCCGCAGTGCATCGAAACTGCTGGGGCGTGACTGGGACCCCGACACCCCGCAGTTCATCATCGATCACTATGTGCGTAAATCCGATCGCCGCGAAGTGCGTCGGCTGCTCAAGGAAAATGGCGGACGGATCGAGGATCACGAGGTTCTGTTCAAGAAATCCGACGGTTGCGAATTCTGGATATCAGCCACCACGCGGACAAACACATTCGAAGGCCGCGATGTTCTGATTTCCGGCGTTCTGGACATGACCGATCGCAAGGCGCGTGAAGAGGAGCTGAAGGGCGCCCGCGAAACCCTCCACGATGCCATCGAATCCCTGTCTGAGGGCTTTGCGCTTTATGATGCCGACGAACGTCTTGTCATGTGCAATTCGCGGTACAAGGAATTCCATGCAAAATGCGCCGATGTCATCGAACCCGGCGTCGAGTGGGCTGAGGTCATGCGCACTGCCATGGCGCGCGGACAGTACCCGGAAGCCGTCGGTCGGGAAGAGCAATGGCTGCGCCAGCACACAAGCGAACGCAATCAGTTCGGCACACTGCACGAATATGAACTCAGCGATGACCGTTGGATGGAGGCGGTCACAACGTCGACCCGCGAGGGCGGCTTTGTCGTCTCACGCGCCGATATTTCCGAGCGCAAACACCTCGCCCGCGCGGAAGCGGAACGCACGGAACAGCTGCGGTTCCTGATCGAAAATCACCCGACCCCGGTTTGGATGAACGATGCGCGCACCGGTGAAGTGATCTTCGAAAGCCGCGTCACCCGTGACCTGTTCGGACGCGAGGCACTGGAGAAGAGCCCGGTCTTCGCCCGCGATTACTTCCAGCGCCATGAGGATTACATCGAAGCCGGGAATGTCCTGCGCGAGAAAAGGGCGCTCGAAGACTGGGAACTGCGTCTGAAGAAGGCGGACGGCACCCCGCTATGGGTCATCTGCAATGCCAAGTGGACCGAATATGAGGGCCGCGAAGTTGTGCTTGCGGGGATCGTTGATGTCACCCAGCGGCGCGAACGCGAGCAACATTTCAAGTTCCTGATCGAAAACCACCCCTCTCCGGTAGCCCTCAGCGATGCTGAGACAGGTCAGATCATCTACGAGAGCCCGGCCGGTGCCAAACTGTTCGGACGCGAATGGCTACCCGAGCGTCCGCTTGATGCCTATACCATCTATGTGCGTCCGGAAGAGCGCACCGAAATGGTTCGCCTGGTGCGCAAGAACGGCGCGGTGCAGGATTTCCAGACCCAGTTGAAGCGCACCGATGGCACTTCGTTCTGGGCCTCCATTAACGCGCGGCATTCGGAACTTGAGGGCCGCTCGGTACTGCTCGTCAATATCTCCGACCAGAGCGAGCGGATAGAACGCGAGCAGGAACTGGCACACGCCCGCGAGATCATGAATGACGCCATCGAATCCCTGGCCGAGGGTTTTGCGCTTTACGACGGGGAAGACCGTCTCGTCATGTGCAACACCCGCTACAAGGAAATGCACCCGGCATCCGCCGAGCACCTGGTCCCCGGTATCAAATGGCTCGATTTCCTGCGTATCGGCGCCGAGCGCGGCCAGTTCCTCCGCGCCATAGGCCGGGTCGAAGAGTGGCTCGAAGACCGGGCGGAAGACCGTAAGGAATTCCGCCAGAACCACGAATTCCAGCATTCCGACGGGCGCTGGTATTCGGTGTCGAACTGTCCCACGCGGCATGGCGGCTCCGTGGTGACGCGGGTCGACATCACCGAGCGCAAACGCATGGAGGAAGAAGAGCGCGAGCGTGATGCGCTGGTCCGCCAGGTGCTTGACGCCTGCCCGGTGCCGATCCAGATGACACGCCTCGATGGTTCCGTGCTTTACCGCACGCCCGCCACGCAGAGGCTTTTCGGCAAAGTCGACAGCTCGAAATCCTACTATGCGGACGATGACGTGCGGCCGCGCTATCTGCAGGAATTGATGGAGCATGGATCGGTCGAAGACTTTGAGGTCCGGTTCATCAACGCGGATGGAGAGGAGTTTCCCGGCGCGGTTTCATCGAAACTTATCGACTTCCAGGGCGAGCCGGTCATCGTTTCCAACACCGCGGACCTGACCGAGCGCAAGGCCGTCGACGCTGAACTGGCGCGGCAGAAAGAGGCACTGCATCAAAGCGAGAAACTGAGTGCACTCGGAGAACTGCTGGCCGGCGTTGCCCATGAACTGAACAATCCGCTGTCGATCGTGGTCGGTCAGGCGTTGTTGTTGAGGGAGACGGCGGAAGACGAGGCAACCGCTGATCGTGCGGCGAAGATCGGCAATGCGGCCGACCGCTGTTCGCGCATCGTCAAGACGTTTCTTGCGATGGCCAGGCAGCAGCCCAGCGAACACAAGCAGATCGACGTCAATGATGTGCTGGAAAGCGCCATGGAGGTGGCCGGCTACGGATTGCGCTCGTCGGACGTTCACGTGAAGCTCAAATTGACGGGCAACCTGCCCAGGATTGTCGCCGATGCGGACCAGTTGAGCCAGGTGTTCATCAATCTCGTCGTCAACGCGCAACAGGCGCTGGAAGAGATAGATGGCGAGCGCCGCCTGACGCTCAGCACCGGACACAATCAGCAAACAAACGAACTCGTGGTGAAGGTGTCGGACAATGGCCTGGGAATTCCCAAGGATATTTTGTCGCGCATATTTGAGCCGTTTTTCACCACCAAGGAAGTTGGCAGCGGCACCGGCATCGGGCTCGCCTACTGCCATCGCATCGTCGAACGCCATAACGGCACCATTTCCGTGACATCTGAGGCCGGCGTCGGGACGACATTCGTCGTCCGCCTGCCCGCCAGCAGCGCCAAAGGCGAAGAAATCGCGGCGCGCGGAGAGGGATTGTTGGCGGCGCAGCAAAAGTCGATCCTGGTGATCGACGATGAGCCGGACGTTGCGGACCTGATTTGCGAAGTGCTTACCACCGGCGGACACCGGGTCACGAAGGCCGGTTCAGGCCTCGCCGCCCTGGAGATACTGGGTGTGGACGAGTTCGACGTTATTCTGTCGGATCTCAAGATGCCCAACCTGGACGGCCCCAGCCTGTTCAAGGAACTGAAAGCCTCCGAACCAGCACTTGTGGAGCGTCTGGCCTTTGTCACCGGCGATACCATGAGCCCGAAGGCGCGGGAATTTCTAAAGGCCTCTGGCCGCCCCTTCATCGAAAAGCCGATCCGTCCGCAAGAGCTCAGAGAACTTGTGAACGCCTTGACACCCTAACCTTTGAGGATGCAGGAGAATGACCATTGGATTGCAAGATCACACAACCGGTAAGACAGGCTTCGCCCCGGCGCCGGTTCCGGGCCCGCATCATGCAAGGGCGAACGTGATGGATAAACAGCAGCATATCGTCGTTTGCGATGACGAACCTGACATCCGTGACACGGTTGGCGAGTACCTCGAGCGCCAGGGTTTTGTCATCTCTCAGGCCGAGAATGGCGATGCGCTGAGACAGATTCTCGGTGAGCGCGAAGTCGATGCGGTGGTGCTCGACATCACCATGCCGGGCGAGGACGGCCTGTCCATTGCACGCTCATTGCGTACGACGAGCGACGTTGCCATCGTGATGCTCACCGGCAACGCGGAAGTCGTCGACCGCATCATCGGTCTTGAAATGGGTGCGGACGACTATCTCGCCAAGCCGGTTGATCTGCGCGAACTGCTGGCACGCCTCAAGGCCGTTCTGCGGCGCACGGCGAAGTCTTCAGCGGAAGCGACGTCTTCCGGCGCTGCGGATGGTCATACGATGATGCGCTTTGGAGCCTGCCGCCTCGATCTTGAAGCGCACAAGCTGTTCGGCGCCGATGATGAAGAAGTGCAGATCACGGCGATGGAGTACAGCCTGCTCAAGGTGTTTGCCGAACATCCCAACCGGGTGCTGAACCGCGACCAACTGCTGGAGCTTGCGCATGACCGCAGCTGGGATCCGTTCGACCGCAGCATCGACATCCGGATTTCCCGTCTGCGCAAGAAGATTGAATCGGACCCGGCCAAACCGCAGATCATTCGCACCGTCCGCGGCATCGGCTATCGGTTTTCGCCGGACGGCTCGTGAGCTGAGCTGATCCGCCCACCGGTTAGCCGTACTGGAATCTTTCGCCAAGGCCTTGGTCTTGGTTGCGTTAATTTGCGCAAGATAAATGTCTGTCATGCAAATGACTTACGCGGTCAAATCAGTCGTGTGACATCGGGTTTCATGATAGGATTTCCGAAAAGATAAACAGACGGGGAAGCGGTGGGGCTGTGACCGGACTGGCTCTAAATATGCGCGTATTGGCGCTGGCGGCCGCAATTTCCTTGAGCGGCCAGCTTCTGCCTGCCGGCTCGGCTGTTGCCGAAGACGCCTATCTGACAGTTGAATTTCACGCCGGCATGAACATCCGCCACCTCGCCGAGGAACATCTTGGCGACTCCGATCTCTGGCCGGAAATTCTCAAAGCCAGCGGCATCGCCAGCATCACCGACCTCAGGCCGGGGCAGTCCCTCAAGATCCCGGTTGCCGTGATCAGCAACGCCAAGCAGGCGCTGGATGAGTCCCTGGTGGAGATTCAAAAGGCCAACGAGGCAGGCGCGCAGCTATTCGCGCCGAAGCAGATCACCACTGCGATCACCTATCGTGACGAAGCGCTGGTTAAGCAAACCGCAGGCGCCTGGGCCGAGACCCTCGATCTGGCAACCCTCTCGCAGGACGAAGCGGCGTCTGCCCTGAAAGTGTGCGTTGCCAATCGCGACCTGGCGGCAGAAGCGCGTCTGAGCGACCGTCAGGGAGCGGTCGAAGGGCAGCGGCCGCGCGATCTTGCCTGGAGCGGGCGCAATCTCAACGCCATCCTGATCGAAGAGGAAAGGGTCAGGACGCTATCGCGTTCGACCGCGCAGATAACATTCCGTGACGCCAGCCGCCTGCGTTTGAATGCGAACTCACAGGCGGTCATACAGCGCATGCGCCACGACCCGCTGAGCCGCCGGCAGGAGGCCAAGGTGTCGCTTGTTGAAGGCGACTTTTACGCCCTGCTCGCATCTGACAACAATCGCAAGCAGTTCAAGGTCGAGCTCCCCAATGTCGACGCCCAGATCGATTCCGGAAACTTCTGGGTTCAGCATGACGGCACCAGCGCCAAGTTTGCGAACTACGACGACCGCAAGGTCAACATCTCTTCAAAGGGCACCAATCTGGAGCTCGGCCGCAACGAAGGTGCGACGGTGCGCGAAGGCGAGGCGCCATCTGACAAGTTCGATGTTCTGTCCGCGCCGGCCCTGCTGACGCCGGGTGAAAACGAGATCGTCTACAAGGCAAAGTTCCCGTTGCAATGGCGCGCGGTAGATCAGGCCGACGGCTACTGGCTCGAAATCGCCTCCGATCCGACGTTCGATCGAATGGTGCACAGCCGGTGGGGCCTGCTCGAGCCGGTGTTCGAGGAGGACGAATTCGCGCCAGGGGTCTATTACTGGCGGGTCGCGGCCCTCGACAGCACAGGCGTTCCCGGCGCCCGCACCGGCGCCAGCCGGTTCGAAGTTCGCATCGATACGGTGCCTCCTTACCTGAGGATCAACGGGCCGGACCCCGAAGTCATCATCCGCAAGGCCACGGTGACGGTGACCGGCGAAAGCGAGCCTGATGCTGCGGTTACGGTCAACGGTGAGCGCGCCGACGTAGACGCGCAGGGCCGCTACTCACTGGCCATCACGCCACGGCCCGGGGACAACAGGGTCCTTGTGGTGGCAACCGATCCGGCGGGGAATGCCACGGACCACTCACGCAGCTTCACCTATATGCCGGATCAGGACGCCAATATCGTGTTCGCTGCCGAGATCCCACGGCAGTCTGAACATCACTTCCTGACCAACACCAAGGTTCTGTCGCTTTCGGGCACGGCGGTCAAGGATGCAAACATTCTGGTGCAGACCGCGGCGGATGAACTCCGTTCGACCTCTTACGCCGACGCCGAAGGCCACTTTGCGTTCAATGTGCCGCTCGAGGCGGAAACTGAATATCTGAAAATTCTGGTTATCGCGCCATCCGGTTTCACGACAGAATCCGCGTTCGATGTCACGGTCGATCAGACGCCACCGGTGATCGCGCTGGTTGAGCCCTTGCCGCGCCTGACATCCAGCCAGTCCCTCACGATCAAGGGAACGGTGGACGCAGGCTCGCTGGTCATTTTGAACCAGAAGGACATCAAGCTGGTGGATGGCAAGTTTGAGAAAGCGCTCAATCTGCGCGCCGGTCTCAATCTTGTTGAGATCGTGGCGACTGATCCTGTCGGCAATGTGAAGGTGGAGAAATGGCGCGTTCGTCTCGACCAGGACTCGCCCAGGTTCGTGAGCCATTCAATATCCCGAGTTCCTGGCGACAGCGGCGTCGTTCTCACCGTCGAAGTGGTGGCCAAGGATGCATCCGGCCTCGCCAAACTGGCGCCATTTGCGTTGCGGGCGGGCGAGAAGGCCTATCCCGGATTCCTGCAGTTCAACCGGGCGACAAAGAGTTATCGCGGTGTGGTCGAGGTCCCCGCCGACGCGGCCGCAACCGCCAGCCTGCAGTTTGTCGAACTGCAGGACGATGCCGGAAACAAACAGCGCGTAAGTATCGAGTGATCTTGGGGGCCAACGTTAAGTGGCAATGAGAAAATAATGGGCACTGCAGCTCAAACAACAAGAACAATGATAGGGTTGGTTCTGCTGGCGGCAATGGTTGCGGTGAGTCCGGTTTGGGGTGCCGAAGACGGGGTTGAACAGGCGCTCGACACCAGCCAGCCGCTGCTGTCGGTATATGGCCCGCGCGCGCCGACCCGCGAAGGCGACCACGATAACCTTCAGATCATCTATGTGAGCGTACCCGCGAGCCACACAGCCGAGATCTATCTGCGGGTGTTCGATCCCGACACCGTGGGGAAATACGACACTGCGTTCGGCAACCCCAATGACACACGGACGCGCTTTTCGGTGTTCGGAGGAGACGGTGCCTTGTTGCCGATTACGGTTTCAGGGGCGCCCGAAAATACCGATCTCGCCGCCGGCGAGTTGCTGCATAAGGTGGATTTCACGAGCCGTCGCCGTGACGATGCAAAGTGGCACACTCTGGTCAAGCTTGACCCGTCTCAGGGCCACGCGGTGGATGGCGCCTGGGTGTTTCGTATCCTGGTCCAGCCGACCAAGGGGAATGATGGCAATGTATTCTCCCTCGCGCTGAGTTCGGATGCAGATCAAAATCGCGATGTAGACGGTTCCCGCATCTATTCACGGCTGCCGACCATCCGGGTTCCCGACAACCGCTCGCTAACCGAACTCAGGTTTCGTGTGCCCGCCGATGCCTCCATGCTGCGCGTCAGCAATTTTGACGCGTCATTCGGCTCGGTGGTGTTCACATCCGCGTTTCGCTCGCTGACCCTGGGCGAATCCGGGCAGGATATCTGGCGCACGACGCCGGTGGACGTGCTGGCAGAAGAGCGCGGCAAAATGGGCGCTCTCACATTCAGGGGTGGCGAGGAGATACCCAATGATCTCTCCGTCTACGCCCGTTCCCAAAGTGGGGACGTCATCGAGTTTGACCTGCCGCCGCGCATCTGGCTGCCCAATGCGCGGCCGGAAATGGTCCTGTCCATGATCCCAAGGGGGTGTGATGCGGTCAGCCTCAGCGCTGCCGGATCCACCGATGTCGATGGTGACGACCTGAACTATCTCTGGCGCTTCGGCACAGACAAGACGGCCCGCGGCGTGCTCGTCACGCGGACCTATTCAGCTCCCGGCACATATCCGGCACGCCTTGAGCTGACCGATACATCCGGTCAGGTGGGCAACGGCGTTGCGCGCAATTTTCAGGTGGTTGTCAAAGCACCGCCGGTTGCGGTTGCAAAATCCGCCGCCGTGGTTGCGCCGGGCGAACCGGTTCTGTTCGATGGCCGGGCATCGTCTTCCGGCGAATATGCGATTGCGAGGCATGTCTGGACCCTCGATGACGGTTCCACTTTGCAAGGCAGCGCCGTGACGGCGGTATTCGACACGCCCGGCATCTACACCGCGAAACTGCGTGTGGTTGATGCACCCGGGCATCCCTGCAACACCGATGACAGCGCAACGCAAGTGCGCGTCAATGCCAGACCCGCAGCCCAGGCCGGGGAAGACCGGCACGTTGCTGCCGGGCAAAACCTTGTTTTTGATGCGGCTGCCAGCACCGATGCAGACGGCAAGATCACGCAGTTCGCCTGGGAGCTTGGAGACGGCACCGTCAAAGTTGGCCGCAGAATAGAGCACGCCTTCACGGCGCCGGGCGCCTACACAGTGTCGCTGCGGGTGAGTGATGACAGCGGAGCTGCAAATGCGGTCGGGCTCGACACCGCCCGGATTGTGGTGAATGCCAGGCCGGTCGCGCGCGCGGGCGACGATGTCACCGCACATTTGAGCGAGGAGATCTCGTTTGATGCATCTGCCTCTTCGGACGCGGACGGCGATGCCCTGTTCTATGAGTGGGATTTCGGCAACGGCGCAAAGGGCGCGGGCGCAACGCCCTCCTTTGGCTACCAGAAAGTCGGAACCTATCGGGTGACCCTGGCTGTTCGCGATGGGACCGGGCTCTCCAACAACCGCCATTCCGACGAACTCACCGTTACAATCGTGCCGAAGCCCAATCAGGCCCCGGTCGCGCAAGCCGGTGCTGACATTGCCGCTGTCATTGGCGAGGTGATCCGGTTTGACGCCGCTGCATCGAAGGATCCGGACGGTAACATTTCCTCCTATAATTGGGACTTTGGCGACGGCGGCCGTACGCAAGGCGTGGTGGCGGTCCACACATACTGGAAAGCCGGAGAGTACACGGTCAAACTCACTGTCGCTGACGATTACCTGCCCGCCAATGCCAGTGCCTCGGACGGTTTGACGGTCCGCGTGCGTGTGCCGGACAATGCCGCGCCGGTTGCCAGGGCCGGCAAGGATCTGGTGGTCAAGGTGGGTGAGGTGATTGCGTTCGATGCCACCGCCTCGCGCGATCCGGACGGTAACATCATTGCCTTCGACTGGAGCTTTGGAGACGGCGGTAAGGCCAGGGGCATCAAACCGATCCACGCCTATCACCACCCCGGCGAGTATCGTGTTGAACTGGTCGTACACGACGATGGCCCGGTTGCCGAAAGTGCAGCCGATACCCTCATCGTGCAAGTGCGGGACCGGTAGATGAAATTCCTCCGCCGCATGACCTCTCAAGCGATCGCCGCAGCCGTCGCGATCTGTCTGGCGGCGCCGTCGCAGGTGTCCGGGCAGGACACGGCCGCCGCCCCCGGTTTGGGCGACCAGCCGCCAATGATGACGGTTTACGGGCGCAATTCGAAAACCCTTGAAGGCGATCATGACTTTCGCCAGGTAATCTTTTTCAGCGTTCCCGCGAGCCATACGGAGCGGCTTTATCTGCGGGTGTTCGATCCCGATGCGGGGGGTACGCTCGACACCGTATTCGGCAGCAGTTGGCCCATTGAAGGCGATACGAAGACCAGATTTGCGGTGTTCGGCGGCGATGGTGCGTTCGTCGCAAACGTGTCCGTCACCGGCTCGCCGCTGGCGACCGAACTCAGCGCCGGAACCATCCTGGTGGAAGAAACCTTCGATCTTGATGAAACCGCCGACGGTCAGTGGCGCACGATTGCACTGCTCGATCCAGCGATGGGCGATCTTGTCGACGGTGCGCGCGTGTTTCGCCTGCTGGTGGAAGGGATCGCCGGCAATGACGGCAATCTGTTCTCGGTCGCAATGTCATCGGAAGTGGGCCGGAACCAGACCATAGAGGGAACCCGCATCTTCTCGTTCCTGCCCACAGTCCGGGTGCCGAACGAGAATGACGTGATTGAGCTGAGCTTTCCCATTCCTGCCGGCGCCAAAATACTCAGAGTGAACAATTTCGATGCCTCCTTCGGGCGGGCGGTGTTCACGTCGCGGTTCCGCTCGGTGGAGCTTGCCACATCCGGTCAGAACGAATGGAACGCCAGCGAGTTCGCGCTCCGCGTCGATGAGCAGGGCACGGTTGCTGCTTTGGTGTTTTCCGGCGGCCGGGAAATGCCCAACGATCTGACCTTCCATGTCAGCACGTCTGCCGGCGCGTTGTTGCCGGTCAACCTGCCGCCCAAACTCCTGAAGCCCAACAAGCGGCCCACACTCAGCCATCGGGTGACGCCTTTGAGCTGTACCGGATTTGCCTTCGATGCCACCGGCTCGAGCGATCCCGATGGTCAGGAGTTATCCTATCTCTGGCATTTCGGAGACGGCACGTCGATATCCGGGCTCCAGGTGGACCATGATTATCCAGCACCCGGAAAATATGCCGCGCGTCTCGAGGTCACTGATGCCTCGGGCCATATCGGCAACGGCACTGCGCAGGACTTCAATGTCACGGTCAAGCAAAAGCCGGTGGCAATCCCGCGCGCAAGGGCGGTGGTGGCGCGCGACGTTCCGGTCTTGTTTGACGGCACTGCGTCAACCTCTGGTGGATGGCCGATCGCCCGGTATGTCTGGACGTTTGAGGACGGCACCACAAGGGTGGGCGCCAAAGTCCAGCACCGTTTCGCAACGTCCGGGCCGCAAACCGTCAAGCTGCGCATCATCGATATTTCCGATCATCCCTGTGACACCGCGGAAGCGGCCATCGCCCTGCACGTGAACGCCCGGCCGGTGGCGGAGGCCGGCAATGGTGGCCGTGCTGCCATTGCTCAGGTGGTGACGTTTGACGCCGGCCAAAGCGCTGATACGGACGGCACGCTGGCTGCCTATCGCTGGCAGCTTGGAGACGGTACGGTCAAACAGGGCAGGAAGATCGAGCACGCTTATGCCAGGCCCGGCACCTACAAAGTGACATTGACCGTCACCGATGATGCCGGTGTGGAAAACAGCGCCGGCACGGATTCAACCGATATTTTCGTCAACGCACCGCCCGTGCCGGTGGCAGGTGAAGATGCGGTTTTGACAATCGGCCAGACTGTGGTGTTTGACTCGCGCGCCAGTGCCGACACGGACGGGCACATCATTTCCCGCCACTGGGACATGGGAGACGGCACCAGGCTCTCCGGCCTCAGCGTCGAGCATGCTTACGCGAAACCGGGAACCTACGCGGTAACGCTGACCGTGACCGACGATGCCGGCGTGAGCAACTCCACCACACGGGACAGCTTGCAGGTCGTGGTCAACGCACCGCCGGTGGCGGAAGCGGGAGACGAGCGCCGCGTCGCCGTCGGCGAGACAGTCAGGCTCTCTGCAGCATCGAGCGATGACAGCGATGGTGAGGTTTCGAGCTATCGCTGGAACATGGGTGATGGCACCGTGTTGGAAGGTCGGGACATAGAGCACCGGTATTCGCAGCTTGGCGACCACGCGGTAGTGCTCGAAGTGATCGATTCTGCCGGCATCGCGAACTCCGTTGATCTCGATCATGTGCGCGTGCTGGTCAACGCGCCGCCAAATGCCGATGCGGGCGCCGATGTGGCCTCGGCTATCGGCGAAGTCGTCCAGTTTGACGCAACCTCTTCTGCGGATCCGGACGGCAATATTGTGTCTTATGAGTGGGATTTCGGGGATGGCGGCAAGACCACCGGTCCCAAACCGCGCCATGCCTATCATGCCCTGGGCGAGTACCGTGTGACGCTTACGATCAGGGACGACTCGCGCACCTCTACCGATACCGCAATGGCCTCGATGGTCGTGCGTGTGACCGATGCGCCCAACACCTCACCGGTTGCTGAAGCCGGTACCGACGTGAAAGTGATTGTCGGACAGAAAGTTCATTTTGACGGGACGGTCTCACACGATCCCGACGGCAGCGTCATCGCTCATGAGTGGGACTTCGGTGATGGTTTCACATCAAGCGGGCCGGTCCCGGTCTATGCCTACCGCGAAGCCGGCACTTACACGGTAACCCTTCTGGTGCGCGACAACTCCGGCCTTGGCAACGACACCCACACCGACACCATGACCGTGTATGTGGATGAACCGCCCAACACCGCACCCACTCCCGCTGCGGGCAAAGACCAATCCGCCGCCATCGGAGAACCGGTGATATTCGATGCATCGGCATCGAAAGACCCTGATGGCAACATCCTGTCGTACAAGTGGGACTTTGCCGATGGCCAGACGGCGGAGGGCGTGTCGACCGTTCACGCCTTCGACAAATCGGGAACCTACGAGGTCGTGCTGACCCTGCAGGACGATGCCAGGGCCAACACCGGCATCAGCCGCGACAGTCTGCTCGTGAGGGTCAACGAGCCGCCGGTTGCGGATGCCGGACCCGATCAGCTGGTGACCGCAAGCCTGGTCGAGTTCGACGGCACCGGCTCGACTGATTCAGACGGCAAGGTGGCCACATATGTGTGGGACTTCGGTGACGGCGGCAGGGGCACCGGGCCGAAACCGACCCATGTCTACCGGGAGCCGGGCACCTATGAAATCAGCCTCACGGTCGGCGATGATTCCGGCACCATCCGCAACACCGCAGGCGATAAGATGCAAGTGGTGGTCAACGCGGCTCCCATTGCCGATGCGGGACCTGATCTGATCGGCGAGCCGGGCGAGAAGCTGGTGTTCCAGGGCGACCGCTCTGTTGATCCGGACGGCTCGATTGTCACCTGGGTGTGGAACTTCAAGGACGGAGCGACCGCCACGGGCAGCATCGTCGAACATGCCTTCGAGAAACCGGGAACCTATTATGTCGGGCTTCGGGTCCAGGATGACACCGGGCACGGCAACGCCATCGACTATGCGGAAACCATCGTTGCCATCAATGCCGCGCCGACGGCGGATGCGGGCCCTGACCTGCGTGCGGCCCCCGGTGACGATGTCACGCTCAATGCCGCCAACTCGTTTGATCCCGACGGGGAACTGATTGATTACCGCTGGGATTTTTCCGACACGCAAGAACCGCTGGCGGGCCGGAGCGTAACCCGCAAGTTCGACAAACCCGGTGTCTACAAGGCGCAGCTGACCGTGGTTGATGACAGCGACGTCAACAACGGCATCGCCGAAGACGAAGTCACCATTGCGATCAATCATGCCCCTGTGGCGGCGGCCGGCCGCAGCGTGGTGACGTCGGAGCTTCGCGTGGTGTTCGATGCATCTGAATCCGCCGACGCCGACGGCGACGGGCTGATCTACAGCTGGAGTTTCGGCGACGGTCAAACCGCGACCGGGGCCAGGGTGGCGCACACCTATACCGGCGGAGGTGTCTATTCCGTGGTGCTCACCGTTGACGATGGCACCGACTTGAATAATGCCACCGACCAGGATTCCATGACCGTGAAGATCAACCGCCCGCCGGTGGCGCTCGCCGGCGAGAGCAAACGGGTCTGCACCAACGATGTGGTGGTGTTTGACGGCTCCAAGTCCACCGATCCGGAAAAAGGCGTCTTGCGCTATGCCTGGGACTTCGGCGACGGGTCTGTATCCGACATCGTCAACCCGACCAAGACGTTTGATAAGCCGGGTACCTATCCGGTAACGCTCCGGGTCGAGGATGAGTCCGGGCTGCAAAATTCAACCCACTTAGACCGCATCATGATCAAGGTCGATCAGGCCCCCGCTGCAAGCGCCGGGCCGGACGTGCTCGCCTGCGTCAACACTGAGGTGAAGTTCGATGGCAGCAAATCGATCGACGTGGACGGCGTGGTCAACCGCTTCACCTGGGACTTCGGCGATGGCGCATCCGGTGGCGGTGACCGTCCCAGCCATATCTACCGGCTCCCTGGCAAATACCGGGTGTTGCTGAACATCGAAGGCGACCGCGGCAATCAGTGCGACAATACCTCGAGCGACGAGGCATGGGTGCGCGTCATTGAGGCGCCGGTGGCCAAGATCGCCGCGGCGCGGGCAACGCCGGTCAACTTTGCCACCAAGTTCGACGGTGCCGGATCCACCTTTACGGGCGGAAAGATTTCCCGCTGGGAATGGGATTTCGGTGATGGCGAAACGGCGCACGGGCCGGTTGTCGAGCATACCTTCGCGACGCCGGGAACATATCGCGTTGCGCTGACCATCCACAGCGATGCGGAAATCTCCGATTGCCGCAGCATCACCGCCTATCAGGTGGTGGAGGTCAATCAGGCGCCGGTCGCCATGCCGGGCCCGGACCTTGAAGTGAGCGTCAATCAGGACGCCCTGTTTGACGGCTCCGCGTCGGCCGATCCCGATGGCGGCATCGTCGCCTATGCCTGGGACTTCGGAGATGGCTCGAACGGCACCGGCATGCAGGTACATCACCAGTATCAAAAGGCCGGGCGCTAACAGGTCAAGCTGTCTGTCACCGACGATACCGATCTCGCCAACAACACCTCGAGCGCCACCATCTGGGTCACCGTGAAGGATCCGCCGGGGCCGGCGATTCAAGGACCGCTGGCTGCGTGCGTCGGCGAGAACGTCAATTGGTGGATCAGTTCAGACGGCACTCTGGACACTGCCAAATTCGCCTGGCTGTTGGGGGACGGCGCCACGGCGGACACACCATCGGTCACACATAACTATGAGGGGCCGGGGCAGTATCATATCACCCTGTTCGTTGACGACGGCAGTTCCATCGCGCAAAGCCGGCGCCACGGCTCGCGTGTGCTGCACGTCAATCAACCGCCCACGGCGGTCGCTGGTCCCGACCGGATTATCTGTCCCTGCCCCGCGGCTCCAATCGCCTTCGACGCTGGCGGATCCAGCGACCTGGACGGAAATATCACACGCTATCATTGGGATTTTGGCGATGGTGAAACGGCGCTCGGCGCCAGGGTCGAGCATTTGTTCGAGAAGCCTGGCAGCTACGAGGTGCGTTTGACGGTCACTGACGACTCCGGATCCAACTGTGCCGTCGCGACCGACACCTTGCAGGTGGTGGTCAACGCACAGCCTGTCGCAGATGCGGGCGCTGATGTGGTCACCTCCAATCTGCGCGTGGTGTTCGACGGCGCCGCATCTGCGGACGCGAATGGTGACGCCCTGACTTATAGATGGACTTTCGGTGATGGGCACATCGCGACCGGCTCGCGCGTCGCTCACACCTACGCCAATGGCGGGGTTTATCCGGTCATACTGACGGTTCATGACGGCACCGACTTGAATAATGCCACCAGCCAGGATTCCATGACTGTGAAGATCAACCGCCCGCCGGTGGCGCTCGCCGGCGAGAGCAAGCGGGTCTGCACCAACGATGTGGTGGTGTTTGACGGCTCCAAGTCCACCGATCCGGAAAAAGGCGTCTTGCGCTATGCCTGGGACTTCGGCGACGGGTCTGTATCCGACAT
>JAJFHM010000272.1 GCA_021775625.1 Hyphomicrobiales bacterium
CCGGTTGCCTGGAACAGGTGGTCCGTGATGTCACCCGCGCCGCGGAAATCCGTTCGCCGTCGGGTATAGGACGCGGACAGGTTCCACGGTCCATCGCGCAACACGCCGCCGCTGGTGATGTAAGCGCGGTGATCAGGCCCCGCATCTGCGTTGTCGAGATAAACCCCTTCGATGATCTTGGTGAGGGTACGCGTCTCGCCCAGCTTGAAGACGTGTTGCAGAGCCACGGCGATACCGTTCTCAGGTCCGAAGTCACCGCGCCCGGGCGCCTGATGACGGAAGCCGAGGTGAAACCGTGTGGCGGCAAGGCCCGGTATGTGCTGACTGTCGAGCGCTACGGAAAAGGATGCCGGATCGCCGGTGTTGCTCGGCCCGGCCGTGGACAATCTGGTGCGCCCGCGGTTTGTAAGGATTGATTCTGACAACACCGACCTGTCCGCCAGGAACACCGCCGCGCTCACGGTGTGCCGGCCGATGCCCATGTCGCGGAGCGTCACCTCGGCGCCACCACCAATACGTTCCACCAGTTCGTAATCCTCGGCAAAATCGACACCCCATATGCCCGGCGCCGCATCCCAGGCGATGCCGAAGGGCGCATCGAACTTGCCGCCGAACAGGCGCAAACCGTCAAAGGTCAGTTGCACATAGAGTTCTTCGAAAAACCCGCCGTGATCCCCGAAAAAGCGGTCCTTGCCGGGCCGCGGGTCCAGCACCGGTTCGACCACCATCAGGCTCTGGATCGACAGTGCGGAATTGAAGTGCAGCGCCAGGGCGGCTTCCGTGCTGTTGAACAGATCGTTCAGCCGGGCCGCTGGATCATCCGACGAAACCGCTCCGTCGTTTTGAATTTCGACCAGAATTTTGCCCGATATGTGGGGATATCCGGGCGCCGTTTCCTGTGCCGCTGCATCCGCAGCAAACACCCCGCCGGCGACCGCAAGGCCGATGCCGGCACACAGCCCGCGCCTCCGGACCAGCGCCACACTGTCGTGGCCAATAAATAGTGAACGTAATCCCGCAAGTAACCCGCCCATGGCGTCCTCCATCACTTAGAACCGACACAAGGTCAGTCGCCGCGACGGAAAGTCCGCACCTTCGCGCGCCCCGCGCCAAGGATGGGCGACAACTCACTCGGCAGGTCTCCTGACTTGCGGGTCGTTGCCTGGCTCCGGCCTTCCCAACGCGGCGCGAACGCGCGTCAGTGGCTGTTGTTGGAGCAGGCTCTCCGCTCACAGTTGCGGGGGCAGTCACGGATTTGGTCCCTGTTGGGTACGCCGCACCGTGTTCCCTATTAAACCCTAGACCGAACGGGCCATCGGGTGCCGATAAGCAGGGCGAAGCGTATGTTTGGGCACCGCCCGTGTCAATTGAATTGCGGCGCCGGGCACAACAGGCGGTGCAGGCTGCTGTGCGCAGGCGGTCATTCAGTCTATTTGTTCTGTAGATTTTGCACCTGCATGTCTCTAACGTTCCGGCTGGGGAGAACTGACGGTGGAACGACGACTTGCAGCCATTCTTGCCGCCGACGTGGTGGGCTATTCACGCCTTATCCGGGCGGACGAAGAAGGCACTCTGCTTGCCATGCGCGCGGTGCGCGAACAGCTGATCGACCCGATGGTCGCGGAACACCGTGGGCGCATCGTCAAGCTTATGGGCGATGGCATTCTGGTCGAGTTCACCAGTGCAGTTGACGCTGTGGCGTGCGGAGCCGGTGTGCAAAAAGCGCTGGCCACGCGCAATTCGGCTACGCCGGAGACAAGCCGGATCGTGTTCCGGGTGGGCATAAATCTCGGCGACGTCGTCATTGACGGGGACGACATCCACGGCGACGGGGTCAATGTGGCCGCACGTCTTGAAGCGTTGTCGGGTCCGGGCGGCATGTGCATCTCTGACGCCGTATATGAACAGGTGCGCGACCGCCTTGATCTCAGGTTTGAAGATTCTGGAAAACAGGACGTCAAAAACATCGACCGCCCAATCCAGGCGTGGATGTGGTCGCCAGCAAGACCCGAAGCGGTTCCAGAGATGGGGCCCGGCGGGGTGCCGCTGTCTCTCCCCGACAAACCGTCCATCGCGGTTTTGCCGTTCGACAATATGTCCGGCGATCCGGAGCAGGAATATTTCGCCGACGGCATCGTCGAGGACATCATCACCGGCCTGTCGCGCCTGAAATGGCTTTTCGTCATCGCCCGCAATTCGTCGTTCACCTACAAGGGCAGGGCAGTCGACGTAAAGCAGGTGGGGCGCGACCTCGGCGTGCGCTACGTGCTCGAAGGCAGCGTACGCAAAGCCGCCAACAGGGTGCGCATTACCGGGCAGTTGATCGATGCATCGACCGGCACCCATCTGTGGGCCGATCGTTTCGACGGTGAGCTTGCGGACATCTTCGATCTCCAGGATCAGGTGACGCAGAGCGTGGTGGGCGCCATTGCGCCAAAGCTTGAGCAGGCCGAGATCGAACGCTCGCAGCGCAAGCCAACCGAAAGCCTCGATGCCTATGATTTCTATCTCCGCGGCATGGCGGCATTTCATCACTTCACGAAGTCCGCGAATGCAGAGGCGCAGGCGCATTTTACCAGGGCTTTCGAACGCGATCCAAATTACGCTGCGGCCTATGGCATGGCCGCGCGCTGTTATGCCCAGCGCAAGGGTTTTGGCTGGGTTGTTGACCACCAAAACGAGAGCATCGAGGCCTGCCGGCTGGCCCGGAAAGCCGCAAGTCTGGGGCGGGACGACGCGGTCGCCCTTGCCGCTGCGGGGTTTGGACTCTACATGGCCGGTGAGATCGGCGACGGCGATGCATTTATCGACCGGGCGCTGGTTCTCAATCCAAACCTCGCCTGGGCCTGGCACGTCAGCGGGATGGCGAAAGCACTCCTCGGCAAGGTGGACATGGTTGTGGAACGCGCGTCGCATGCCATGCGTTTGAGCCCGCAGGATCCGCAACTGTTTGCGATGCACGCAATTGTCGCGCTCGGCCACTTCTTTGCCGGCCGCGAAGACGAGGCCTACCGGTGCGCCGAAGCCGCTTTGCGCGAGAAGTCGAATTTCGTCCTCGCGGCGGGCATGGCCGCGGCCAGTGCCGCGGTCTCCGGGAGATCAGAGGACGCCGAAAAGGCGATGGCCCGCCTGCGCGAAATCGATCCTGCCCGCCGAATTTCGAACCTTAAGGAATGGCTTGCCTTCCAACGGCCGGAGGATTTCGATCGCTGGGCGAACGCCCTGCGCAAGGCAGGCCTGCCGGAATGAGGCGCGCTGGTATATCAGACAAGGAATTCAATATTCATGAGTTTAAAAATTATCGGAGCGGGCTTCGGCCGGACCGGCACCAACTCCTTGAAACTCGCGCTGGAACATCTGGGGTTCGGCCCTTGCCATCATATGTTCGAAGTGCGCGACAATCCCGGCCTCCTGCCGGACTGGCAAGCGGCCGCCAACGGCGAAGAGGTTGACTGGCACCAGGTGTTTCAAGGCTACCGTTCGCAGGTCGATTGGCCCGGCGCGCGATACTGGCGTGAGCTTGTGGACATATTTCCCGAGGCCAGGGTGATATTGTCGGTCCGTGAACCCAGCGGATGGTTTGACAGTGTTCAGGCCACAATCAAACCCTTCATCGAAGCCACTGGCGGCCATGAGACCGCGCACATGAACGCCATTGGGGAAATGGTCTACAAGACAGTTGTCACTCAGGTCTTCGGTGGCCGCATGTTCGATCGCAAGCACGCGATCGGTGTCTTTGAGCAGCATATAGAGGACGTGCGATCGAGCCTGCCCGCCGAACGCCTGCTTACCTTCGACGTCAAGCAAGGCTGGCCGCCGCTATGTGCGTTTCTCGGGGTGGATGTGCCCGACACACCGTTTCCCAGGACCAACTCGTCGAAAGAGTTTGTCGAAAAGGAATGGGCGCAAGAATAGGCGCCAAGGCGAATTGGAGCGATCCGGTTCTGTGGTGTCTCGACAGGGTTCGTTACTGCCCCTGGCCCGTGGTCAGAACAACCCCCTCGCGGCGTTTGTCGGCGCCGCCATCGAGTGCGCCGTCATGGACCCGCACCCCGTGCAGCCCGCTGACCAGGGATTTCACATCGACCTTGTGGCCGAGCGCTTCGAGCTCTTTCACCCGGCCCACCAAGTCGGTCTGGTCTTCTATCTCGATCGGGCCGTTACGGTTGACGTGGCGGGGCAGGTCGATGGCTGACTGCATGTCCAACTGCCAGTCGATCAGGCCGATGATGGTCTGCGTCACATAGGCGATGATGCGGCTGCCGCCGGGGGAACCGATGGCGGCGAAGAGATCGCCGTCGTCATCCAGGATGAGCGTCGGCGACATGGATGAGCGCGGCCTTTTGCCTGGCGCCACCGCGTTGGCGACCGGCTTGTCGTTGATGCTCGGCTGAAACGAAAAATCAGTGAGCTGGTTGTTCAGGATAAAGCCCGCCGCCATCACATGAGCGCCGAACGGCCCTTCGACGGACGTGGTCATGGAGACCGCATTGCCGTTGCCGTCCACCACCGCGAGATGGCTGGTGGAGAGCCGGCCCTGGCTCAGGTCGGCTGCATGCTTGGGCTCGCGTGACGTATTGAAGGTGCCGGGCTTGGCCTTGCCCATGGACTGGCCTGGATGAATGTCCAGCGCCCGGAACTTGAGATACCTGGCGCTCAAAAGCTGGCTCACCGGCACATTGACGAAATCAGCATCCGCCATATAGACCGCCCGGTCCGCATAGGCGAGCTTGCTGGCCTCCGAAATCAGGTGAACCGCAACCGGCGAGCCGGGACGCAGGCCGGACAGATCGAAGCCCTCCAGAAGCCCCAGGATCATCAGGCTGGTGAGCCCGCCGGATGTGGGCGGCGGCATGCCGCAGACCTGATATAGGCGATAGGGCCGGCACAGGGCGGTGCGCTTTTTCGCCTCATAGGCCTTGAGGTCGTCCACCGTCATGAGGCCGGGGTTTTTTTCATGCTCGCGTACGGTCGCAACGATGGCCTGCGCCACCTTGCCTTCGTAGAATCCGGCCGGGCCGTTCTCGGCGATGCGTCTGAGGGTTTCAGCATACTCCGCATTGGTGCGCAGATAGCCCACCGGCAGCGGCTCGACCGCACCGGCCACCTCGATCGAATCGATGTAGAAATAATTCCTGGTCGAGGCGTGCTGACTGAGCCCGTTAAAGGCGCTGATCATGGCGTTGAGCCGCGGGCTCACCTTGAACCCGCCTTCGGCCAGGCGGATGGCCGGCTGAAACAGGTCTTCCCAGTCGACGAGGCCGTGATCCTGGTGCGCCCGCCACAACATGGCAATCACCCCCGGCACACCCACCGCGCGGCCGCCGATCACTGCATCGAAGAAGCTCATCGGCGTGCCGTCGGCTTTGAGAAAGAGATCAGGCCCCGCCGCTGCCGGCGCCATCTCGCGGCCGTCATAGGCATCCACTTCGCCCGCCGATGCGTCCCAGTGCATGAGAAACGCGCCGCCGCCGATGCCGGAGGATTGCGGCTCGACCAGGCTCAACACCAGTTGTGCCGCAATCGCTGCATCCACCGCGCTGCCACCCATATTCAGGATCTCGATGGCCGCTTCGGAGGCATGCGGGTTGGCCGTCGATACCATGGCGCCACGGTCGCTGCCGCCACACGAGGCAAGCGCAACCAATGCCACCAGCGCCAGTACCGCGCGGCAGGTAAAGCTGGTAAATCTGGTAAATCTGGGTCTGGACCCTGATGGTCTCACGGATATCTCCCTGGCGCCAATTGACCGTTCACAGGCGGACGTTTAGCTTCGATGGGCCAGTATATAGCAGAGGATTTCGCATGCGCGACCGTTTCGTGAACGCCGTCCCCGGGAGGGCTTGCCCGTGATGTTGCCGGGCCCCAAGAACCTGATCACCGACGTTGCCGGCATCAAGGTGGGCAATGGGCATGATCGCGGCCTGCTCAGCGGCGTCACCGTCATCCTGCCGGATGATCCAGCAGTGGCGGCGGTGGATGTGCGCGGCGGTGCGCCGGCAACCCGCGAGACCGATGCGCTCGATCCGACCTGCCTGGTCGAGGCGGTCCACGGGCTGGTGCTGTCCGGCGGTTCGGTCTTCGGTCTTGATGCGGCCTCCGGCGTCACCCACTGGCTGGCGGAGCAGGGGCGCGGCTTCAGTTTCCGCGATCAGCCCCATGTCTGCCCGGTGGTGCCGGCAGCCTGCCTGTTTGATCTCACCAATGGCGGCGACAAGGCGTGGGGGGCGATGCCGCCCTACCGCGAGCTGGGCCGGCTTGCCTGCGATGCGGCGGGTGAGGATTTTGCCATCGGCAATGCCGGCGCCGGCCTCGGCGCGCTTGCCGGGTGTTACAAGGGCGGGCTTGGAAGTGCATCCGTTGCAGCAGAAGGCGTCACCGTGGGCGCGCTGATTGCGGTCAACGCGTTCGGATCCCCGGTTGTGCCCGGCGCGAGCGTCTTGTGGGCGGCGCCTTATGAGCAGGCAAACGAACTGGGCGGTGCAGGCGCGCTCCACATCCCGCTCAGCGCGGCAACCCGCTCACTCACCACCGGCACCAAGGCAGACCTCCTCGCCAGCAGCGATACGGCCGGCCAGAACACCACCATCGGCGTGGTGGCGACCGATGCGGCGCTGACCCCGGCGCAGGCCAAACGGGTTGCCATCATGGCAACCGACGGCATGGCCCGCGCCCTGCGCCCGGTTCACACGCCTTATGACGGCGACCTGTTGTTCGCACTGTCAACCGGTGCCGCCGGTGCTGCGCCGCCCGCACCCGCAGAGCTTGCACGCATCGGCGCTATGGCGGCGGATGCGGTCGCCCGTGCCATCGGCCGCGGCGTCTGGGAAGCCGAAACCACAGGCGGTTGGCGGTCTTTCCGCGAAATTCACGATATTTGAACCGCGAATGCGCTGAGCACTTGCCATTGGCCCGCGAAAGCATTAGTAGTGGCGGGCTTCGGGCCAGAGCACCATGATCCGGCCCACAGCACATCCCTCCAGGCAAGCGCCCGTAGCTCAATTGGATAGAGCGTCTGACTACGGATCAGGAGGTTGGGAGTTCGAGTCTTCCCGGGCGCGCCATTTTCTTCAAATATTTCAACAATTTGACGAAATTGATTTGGCTGCGATCAGGAGCTGGATATTTCGGGTAAGCACAGGTCTCCTAACCTGTCCGCAAATGATACCGCACCCGACCAGCCCTGCAGAAACGTCAAAAAAATCCTTGCCAATCAAGCGCCGTCCACAGATGACCCAACCCGGTAATCCGCAAGGGGTTTGCATGGACACATTTGATCTTTGTACTTAGAATTTCCTCGAGCGGGTCCTAGAGGAATATTTCGTGTTGTCCCAGGAGCGCGTTGAACGACGACTGGCGGCGGTCTTGGCTGCCGATA
>JAJFHM010000273.1 GCA_021775625.1 Hyphomicrobiales bacterium
CTGATTGGCTGTTCGGCAGGCTTTGTGAATCTGCCCCGGATCAAGGGGTCGCATAACGCCATGAAGACCGGCATGATGGCGGCGGAGGCGGCGTTCGACGCGCTGCAGGCGGGCCGCGAAGGCGACGATCTCTCAGCTTACGAAGACAAGTACCGCGCCTCCTGGGTTTATCAGGACCTCAAGAAAGTGCGCAACGTCAAGCCTTTGTGGTCAAAGCTCGGGCTTTATGGCGGCCTCGCCATGGGCGGTCTCGACATGTGGCTCAATGAAACCCTGGGCATTTCGCTGTTCGGCACCTTGAGCCACGGCAAGCCGGATCATGCCTGTCTCAAGCCGGCCAGCGAATGCAAACCGATTGACTATCCAAGACCCGATGGGGTGATCAGTTTCGACCGTCTCACCAATGTGTCGTTCTCGGCCACCAACCACGAGGAAGACCAGCCGGTCCATCTCACGCTCAAAGATCCAAGCGTGCCGATCGCGCAGAACCTGCCGACCTATGACGAACCGGCGCAGAGATATTGTCCAGCGGGCGTCTACGAGGTAATAAAGGATGATGATGCCGCGGAGCCGCGTTTCGTGATCAACGCGCAAAACTGCGTTCACTGTAAAACCTGCGACATCAAGGACCCGGCCCAGAACATTAACTGGGTCGTTCCCGAAGGTGGTGGCGGACCGAATTACCCGAATATGTGACCGGAACTACCCAAATATGTGACCGGATGGCGTAAAGTTTTGAACCCGGTAAGGGTTCTGCGCGTATATGATGGCTGAAACAGGCCGCCCGAACCCGGTCGCTGACAACAACGGAACCGAACGTAATGGCAGAACGGACCACTTTTGATGTGAGCATTGTGGCGCGCCGCCGGCTGGTTGGCGCCGGCCTGGCTATGGCTGTTGGGATGGCGTCGGTTCTCTGGGCGCCTGCGCCCGCCGAAGCGCTCTTCGAAGGCGGTTTGTTTTCGCCTTCTGGAAACTACCTCGCCGGACGTCTGGCAGGCAGAAACCGCGACAATGCCACGGCCGCCGAGTTTTATTCCCGCGCGTTGCGGTCCGATCCCAACAACCCGGTGATCCTGGAACGCACCTTCCTTCTTGAACTCAGCTCGGGTCGTCTCGGGGCCGCCGAAAAGCTGGCGCACCGCGTCATCCGCCAGGACAACCGCAACCGGCTTGCCCGGGTCGTGTTGGGTCTGAAAGAGTTCAAGGAGAAACGTTTCGGCAAGGCCCGGGAGCATTGGCAGGCCGGCGCCCACGGCTCGATCGGTCTGCTCACCGGCTCTTTGCTGACCGCCTGGTCGCATGCCGGCGAAGGCGACACGGCGAAAGCCCTTGAGGCGCTGGAGCAATTGTCCGGCACCGAGGCGTTTGGCATCTACCGCATCTTCCACGGTGCGCTGATTGCCGATCTTGGAGAAGACCAGGCCAAGGCGAAAGAGCTGTACGAAAAGGCTTATGCGACTGCCGGATCTTCTCTGCGCGTGGTTCAGGCTTACGGCAACTACCTGCAACGCAATGGAGAGCAGGAAAAGGCGCGCGAGATCTATAACACTTACACCACTGCATCCAGTCAGCACCCGCTCATCGATGAAGTCTTGAAGCAGTTCGAAAACGATCAGCAACCGGCGCCCCTGGTGCCGGACGCCCAAAAGGGCGCGGCCGAGGCATTGTTCGGGCTGGCCAGTGCTTTGGCCGAAGAGTCAGGGGTGGATTTTGCGATCATCTTTTCGCAGATGACCCTTGATCTGAAACCGGAATTTCCAATTGCGGTGACCCTGCTGGCGGACATTTACGAAGACGCAAAACTCTATACAGAGGCGGTCGAGATCTACAAGCGGGTGCCGAAAGACTCTCCGCTGCATATGAATTCGGAAATTCGCACCGCGCTCAACCTGAACGATCTCGACCGGCTTGAAGAGGCCAAGGAAACATTGAACAGGTTGATAGAGGCGGAGCCGGAGCGCTATCAGCCATTGTTCACAATGGCCAATATACTGCGCGGCCACTCGCTGTTTGTGGACGCCAGTGGGTATTATTCGAAGGCGCTGGACCGTCTCCCCGAAGTCACGGCCCGTCACTGGACCGTCTTTTATTTCAGAGGGATCTGCTACGAGCGTGCGAAAGACTGGCACAAGGCGGAGGCCGACTTCCTGAGAGCCCTGAAACTGCGTCCGGATCAACCGCTGGTGCTCAACTATCTCGGCTATTCCTGGGTTGAGAAGCGGCACAATCTTACCGAAGCAATCCGCATGATCCGCAAGGCGGTGGAACTGCGCCCCAACGATGGCTACATCGTCGACAGTCTCGGCTGGGCGCATTTCCAGCTCAAGGAATTCGACCTGGCGGTGACCCAACTGGAACGCGCGGTGGAGCTTCGGCCGGAAGATCCGGTTATCAACGAGCATCTCGGCGATGCCTACTGGCAGGTCGGCCGCGAAACCGAGGCCAAGTTCCAGTGGAGCCACGCGCGCGACTTCAAGCCGGAACCCGAAGTGCTGGAGCGGATCATGCTGAAACTCGAGCACGGGCTGCTGGACGACAAGGCAGAAACCCAGACGGACCAACCGGACAAGTCGTAAGGCCAGCCCGTGTCATGACCGTTGTCACCGAATTCGCGGCCGCCAAGGTCAACCTGTTTCTGCATGTGCTGGGACGCCGCGAAGACGGATATCACCTGCTCGAAAGCCTGGTTGCTTTCGCGGATATCGGCGATGAGGTGACGGTTGCCAAGGGGCCGACGTTTACCCTTTCGATCAGCGGCCCGTTTGCATCTGAAGTGCCGAAGGGTGGCGATAATATCGTTATGCAGGCAGCAGAGGCACTGGCGCATGGTGTTTCGGCCATGCCGCCCGGTGCGGAGATCGCCCTGCACAAGTCACTTCCCGTTGCCTCTGGCATCGGCGGTGGTTCTGCCAATGCGGCCGCCTGCCTCAAGGGGCTGCTTAAGCTGCATGACGTCCCCGTGAGCGATGCGGCGCTGAACCAGATCGCTGTTGGACTGGGAGCGGACGTACCGGTTTGTCTGCGCTCGAAGATTTCCATGATGCGAGGCATCGGGCAGATCGTTGAGGCGGAACCGGATCTGCCTGAGATCTATGCGGTTCTGGTCAATCCACGTGTCGCGGTTCCGACCGGCCCTATATTTCAGGCCATGGGACTGCTGCATGGTGCGATGGTGTCCGAACCGGCGCCAGCACTCTCCAGAACGGCATTTCGCGACGCCCATTCCTTCACCGATTATCTGCGCCAGTGCCGCAATGATCTGGAGACGCCTGCCACCAACATGGTGCGCGAAATCGGCGACGTTCAGGAAGCCCTCTTCGCGGTGGATGGCTGTTTGCTGGCGCGGATGTCGGGCAGCGGTGCAACGTGTTTCGGGCTGTTCGTGAACCAGGAAGAAGCGCTTGACGTGGAGGCGCGCTTTGTCAGTGAGCATCCCAACTGGTGGGTCCGGGCTGCCCGGCTCACTTAAACCCCAACGTTCAAAACCGCAGAATGCGCAGCCAGCGGGCCACGTTGAGCAGGCTCATGCAGGCGGCGGCCACATAGGTCAGTGCGGCCGCGGTCAGTATCCTGCGCGCTGCCGGCATGTCCTTGTCGGGAATATAGCGGCCGATTTCGAGCACTTTCAGCGCCCGGTTGAAGCTGGCGTCCAACTCCACCGGCAGGGTGACCAAGTGTATCAGAACGGATGTGCCAAGAATTGCGATACCGGCGGCGAATTCCAGAACAAAACCGGCGGGCGAGCGCGTGAGGAGGGCGAGCAAAGGCGCGCCCAGCATGACCACGCCGCCCAACCTCTCCACCCAATAGGTCGCCCGGGCCATATCGGTGCGGCGCTTGAGCAATACGTAACCGGTGGCATCCTGCATGGCATGACCAACTTCATGCGCCGCGACGGCAACCGCTGAAAGCGAGCGGCCATCATGATGTGCCTTCGACAGGCGCACCGCTTTCTCCGCCGGGTCATAGTGATCCCCAGCCTCGGTAAGCTCGACCTTGACCTCGTGAAGCTTCATTTCGTCAAGCAGATGGCGGGCAAACTCGCCCCCGGTCCCGGGAAAGTCGTCCCGGTCGCGCCCGTGTTGCCGGAGCACTGATTTGACCCACAAACCCGGTCCAAACGCCAGCGCCAGCAATGCGGCTCCGCCGATCAAGAAGAGCATGCAAGTTGCCTGTCTGTGAAATTCAACTGATATGTATATAGGGATTGGGGCTCTGCAAAGCCACTGGCCGCTGCAGATTGACCGATTCTAGTGCTCTCGGGTGATGCAGAAATTGACCGCTTCCATCAACGCAGCCTTGTGCGCACTTTCCGGGAAGATCGCCAGCGCGTCGCGGGCGATGGCGCCGTAATGGTGCGCGCGCTCGATGGTGTCGGTAAGGGCCTGATGGCGGCCGAGCAGGGAGATCGCATGGTCCAGGTCGCCGTCGGACTGGTCTCCGTTTTCAAGCGTGCGCTTCCAGAACTCCCGGTCCTCGGTGCTGCCGCGGCGGTAGGCCAGAACGACCGGCAGCGTGATCTTGCCTTCCCGGAAGTCATCGCCGACGGATTTGCCGAGTAGCGACTGCTTGCCGGAATAATCCAGCGCATCGTCGACCAGCTGAAACGCCACACCAAGATTGCGGCCGAAGGATTCCAGGGCTGCCTGCTGATCATGCGGCCGTTCGGCGATCACAGCACCGACTTCGGCCGCGGCTGAAAACAGTGCTGCGGTCTTGGCGTTGATCACTTCAAGATAAGCATCTTCGGTGGTTGTGGTGTCTTTCGAGGCGGCAAGCTGCATCACCTCGCCTTCGGCAATAACGGCCGCGGCATTC
>JAJFHM010000274.1 GCA_021775625.1 Hyphomicrobiales bacterium
TGACGCTGCAGGCACTGCTCTATCTGCCGTTGATCATGGCTGTCAGCCGGGTGGCCCGTTATCTCGAAACCGAAGTGTTCGGATTTGAGGGTAAACGGGATACCGAGGTCGCGAGGTAGATCGAATGAGCGGCCTTGACCTCCAGTTCATGGTGGACATCCTTCCCGACATGCTTCTGGCGGCCTGGATCACCCTGGAGCTGTCCGTGCTCACGATCTTGCTGAGCATCGCCCTCGGCGTCGTATTGGCGTCGTGGAAGATCCTCGGTGGCAGATTGGCCGGCGCGCTGATCCAGGCTTTCGTCGAATTCACACGCGGCGTTCCACAGCTTGTCCAGATATCCATCATCTATTTCGCACTGCCACGCGTCGGAATATTCCTGGATGAATTCTGGACCGGCGTCACTGCTTTGACTTTCGTCGGCGCCGGCTATGCCATCGAGATCATCCGGGGAGCAGTCGAAAGCCTCGATAAGGGTCAGCGCGAAAACGCACTCGCCTTGGGCCTGAGCGAGCGCCAGACACTCATTCTCGTCCTCTATCCTCAGGTCGTCCGCCGCGCCCTGCCCCCACTCACCAACGAACTCGCCAATGTCATCAAGGCGTCGGCCCTGCTTTCTGTGATTTCAGTGAACGAACTTACAAAAGTCGCCAACGATCTGATCTTCGAGTATTTCGTTGTCATCGAAGTGCTGATCGAATTGACCGTGCTCTACATATTGATCATCGGCAGTCTTCTGTGGCTGTCCAGTATACTTGAAAGGCGGGCAAGGGCCTGATGGGCACCGAACCCTGCAGAATTGGATTGCTGTGGCCAGCCGACGGCCGCAACGACAAGGAGTTCTGGCGCTGGCTGCCGAAAGACGTCGAACTGCTGATTGCCCGTTATGACGTCGGCGGGTCGCTCGACCTGGAACAGCTTGAGGCGGACTCAGACGTCGACGGCATTCTGGGTGCCGCACACCTTCTGCGCCACGCCGAGCCACAGGTTCTCACCCTCGGCGACTGTGCGGGGAGCTTTGTCGGCGGACGTGCCGGCAATGAGGAACAGAGCCGCGCCGTCACCGACGCGACGGGAGTGCATGCCATTACCATGAGTACTGCGTTTGTGTCGGCGCTCGAACATTTGCGGAAATGCCGGATTGCCGTCCTCTCTCCTTACTCGCCGGACGTCACCGGCCGGTTTCGCATATTTCTGTCCGAGCATGGCATCGCAAGCGTTTCCAACCGCTCTATGGACCGGGAGAGCGAACGAGACATAGGCGCGATGACGGCCAGGGACTGGATGCGCGAAGCGCAACAAGCAACCGACGCGGAGGCGGAAGCGCTCATTGTGGCCGGTGGTGGCGTCAGCCTCTACGAGACCGTGGTCGAGCTCGAACAAGAGCTCGGCAGGCCAGTGATCACCGGTCCAGGTGCGTTGATGTGGACGGCACTCAGGCACATTGGCATCGACACTGCCCTCGCGGGCGCTGGCACACTCTACGTGACGAAACGCTGATATGGCCGACGAGCACCCGGGCGACGTGTTCCATGCGACGCTTTCGAGCGCGACCAAGACCTATGCGGTGAGCGACACGCCGCCGGTTTTTGTCAGTGGCGATGGAGCATGGCTCACCGACAGCGAAGGCAAGCGTTATCTCGATTTTGCCTGTGGTTCCGGTACAACCAGCCTGGGGCACAATCACCCGGCGGTCCTGGCCGCAGTACAGGTCCAACTTTCACGCGGCATCACGCATATCGGTCCGCATTTTCATACGCAGGTCCAAGCAGAATTGCTTGAATTACTGCGCGGCGCCCTTCCCAAGAAACTCCATCGCTTCCACCCGGCCACCAATGGTACGGAGGCGACGGAAACCGCCCTCAAGGCGGTGATGCATTTCACCGGCCATCACACCTTTCTGTCGTTCGAGGGCAGTTATCACGGCCGGACGCTCGGTGCACTGGCGGTGTCCGCCGAGAAGGGTCCGAACAAAGCGCTCGGACCACTCAAACCCGATGCCGTCTTCCTGCCTTACGGCTGTGACATGGACGCACTCGAGCGCGCTGTCGACACATCCCCGCCGTTCGCGGGCATTATCGTCGAACCGGTGCAGGCAACCAGCGGAATGATCGTGCCGCGGGACGGCTTCCTGAAGCAACTCGCGCAATTTGCCGAAATCAAAGACATCCCACTCATCTTCGACGAGGTATTCACGGGCTTCGGCCGCACAGGTCGCGTCTTCGCATTCGAACACCATAAGATCGCGCCCGATCTCCTGATCTTGGGCAAGGCTTTCGGAGGAGGTTTTCCCGGCGGCCTGGTCGCGGGACGGGAAGACATCATGACCGCATGGCGCGCCGGCGCTCAGTCCTCGACGTTTCAGTTACACCCGGTGACAGCTGCGGCTGCGAAGGCGTCGCTGCACGTGATGTTGGAAGACAACATAGCGACCAGAGCTGTTCAAATCGAAGAGTGGATGACGAATATCGGCGCAGATCTCACCCGCCACTCTCACGTCGCAGATTTCCGCGGTACGGGGGCAATGTTCGGCTGTGAAATTGTCGATGCCGGCGGCCGGCCCGATCAGCCGCATACCAAAGCGGTCCGTGCGGAGGCTCTCGCCCACGGTCTGGTGACCTGGGAATGCGGAGCACAAGGCAATGTCATCGGCCTGGTGCCGCCCCTAACCGTTACTGAAACCGAAGTGCAGGATGCGCTTGCCCGGTTGCAAAGGGCGGTCATTTCTGTTTCCCGAAAAATTTGACAGACCAACCGGTCATCCGCCGCGGTAGTAAGATGAAGCTGCCCCGTTCCTCCATAGCCAGCTTATCGGACGTGAAGGGGACGGATACATCCAGATCCGGCCTCAAACCATCCCCAAGTCGATTATCTGGCCCCCCGCACTCGTCTTCGATGATAAAGAAGCCAACGCCATCGCCAATTTTTTCAGCGGATCCGAATCGTTCGATACTTCGGAGAGCCCTGGCGCAAACTGGACATTCACACACTAACGGATCACCCGCTCGACGAGATTCCGCAGAACAACGAGACGACGGTTCTCAGCACAAGAGAAGAAAGACCCGCATCGTTCTGGAAGGCTTGCGAGCTGAGGGGACCATTGCCGAGCTGTGCTGCAAGGAAGGCATTGCCCAGAACCTTTGTTATCGGTGGCCCAAAGAGTTCCTTGAGGCGAGCACGTTCTGACGGAACGTTAGGGAGATGCCAGTGGCTTCACCTTCGCAGAGCAACGAGGAGAATCATAAGACAAGCGCTTCATGTTCATGCGGATTTGCATCGTCCGGTGTGGAAACCCGGCGTCCTCCCTCTTCGAACTCGCCGAGTGAAAACGGCCATGCCGTGCCAGGCCAGCGAATTTCCATCTGGCGCTGCCGCGGCCGATAAACTGCGGTGTACAAAGTCCCAAAACCCGCCGCGTACTCAGTGGAATAAAGCGGTGGTTTGAGAAAGGCGCCAATAAATCTTTCTTCCGTTTCGACATGGAGCGTTAACCGCTGCAGCAAAAAGCGCTCGCGCTCGACCGTGGCAGTGAAACGGGCGTGGCTGATCCATTCAACCTCTTCTTGATGGTTGGTCGCAACGGCTGCGTTTGTGACGACGGCGGCCCTGTCCGGCGCCATCATCACCGTCAGGTACCGGCGTTCAGCGTCAAGCACCGTCACATTGTAACTCATGTGCGTGGGTATGCGCGCCAACACCTCGCCGGCCTGTTCGGCCGTCTCGCAAACCTGCAGTACATACCGAAGGATCAGTGGAACACCGAAACCACCACCAACCACGCGCCGCCCCCCGAACGTAAGCGACACCGCCAGCCCGGCATCGTTGACCCCATCGACGAGGCCCCACAGCCCATCGCTAGTGCCCATTACGGCGCGATCCTGCCACGCGGTCCGCAGAATCAAGCTGTCAAAAGCTTTCGGATTGTAGTCGTAGTTGCGAACCAGAACAGGTTCTTTCCCCGGCCAAATCGCCTGTGAGCAACCGGACAGATAGGGCGGGGGGCAATAGAAACTGAGGAACCGTGCGGCCTGATCTCCTCCCCCTGCAAGCTCACACAGGTGCTCATAAACAGGGACGATTTCCGGCATGTGTGTTTGCAGAGCGCGCCGGCACTCAAGATAGGTTGGACGCGCATCATCGCCTTCGCGCAACCACCACCGGTGATAGGAGGGCCAGTATTCCTTAAACAGCCCGGCCCATTTTGGGCCAGGGGTTGCTTCTGAAAGTGCGCGCCAGAGTATCTCCATGCGGGCGTCAAAGGATCTTGAAAGCCGGCTCGGCCAGAGCCTGCGCGGTCGGCAGGGGCCGTGCGGAGAAGCTTGACTTGATGCCATGGATCCATTTCCGGGCCCGGTCGTTGAGCTTGAATCCAGATGTCATGGACCGGCCGCGCGTCACCAGAATGCCGAGGTCTGCACCTTCGTATCGGTAGTCGCCGGGTTTCAGAATGCGGAGGAAGAAGGCTTCGCTTTCGCTCTCAACCGCGCGCCGGTGGTAGTCGAACCGGTCATAGACGACGCTGCCATCGTCGTGCATGCGATAAATACCGGACTCAGGCGCCTCTGTGACAATGTCGACGCTGTCGTCGGTATGTTTGATGACCATTTGCGACCAGCTGTCGATCATATCGGCGTCCGCCCACCGGGCGTTGATTTCGTCGACGTCGAGCTTGAACTTCTTTTTCGAAAACTCAAGCAGGTGGAACAGAAAGAGCGGAGCGTCCGCATGGGCGAAAGCGGCGTGGTTGGTCATCGATGAGGCACCGGTGATGCGCGGGTTAAGCTCACCGAGCCAGTTTTCGCCGGTCTTCTTGTCGATCAGGAAATCCAGCTCAAAATACCCGCGATAACCTTCCTTGCGGAGCTGCTCACCGAATTTAAAGGTCAATTCACGGGCCTTCTCGCGGGTTTTGGGTGGGAAAGCGGTGGCAAAAATTTCGTTGCCGCACCAGCCTCCGCGGTAGGGCGTGAGTTCCTTGAACCCAACAAGCTCCGTCATCAACGGTCCAACGATGGTCCCCTGGTCAGTGGCGCAGGCTTCAATTGCCGATCCGCGGCAATCGATCCGCTTCATGACCTTGATTTCTCCCTCGCCGACGATTTCATGTTCGTGGCGGCGGAAATCTGCTTCTGACTTGATGAAAAACGTGGTGTGGCCGGAATCGCCGAACGCCGACTGGAGAACCAGGTCATGTCCGATGCCGGCCTTGTCGCAGACCGTTCGCAGATGGGCGTAGTCCTTGACCTCGCTCAGCGCATTGGGAACAGAAGGGACCCCCGCCTTGTCGCCGATCCGCACGGTTTCAATCTTGTTGTCGCAGTGGGTTCGCAGCTTGGCCTTTGGAAACCAGACTTCGCCACCAAGTTCCTTGACCAGCGTTTCGGTCTCTTCGTCAAACATGAGGAAGACGAACCGCGGCTTTCCACCACGCTTTTTGATCAGATCAACAACTTCCTTGTGCTGCAGCAGATAGTTGTTGATCTGCTCGATCGACTGAAACTCTGCATGCGGCGCCTCGGCTGGGCAGAAGACATTCGGATGGCGTCCGTCATAGCAGTCGATGTAGCAGACATATTTGAAGTTCTTGCACCACTCATCGAGGCCGAGAAGGTTGAAATTGGTCGCTGAGATAAAGTAGATCGGATCTTCGTTTCGATGAAAGTATCTGCGAATTTCCGAGATATTTTTCAGTATTTTCTTAGGCATTGCCAGTCTCCCCTCTGGTTATTCGGCGGCATGAGTGATTGCCAGGGCAGACTGCCTGGCAAGTGCATCCTCGGTGAACACGCGTAAGCCGAGATCGGGCCGGTAGCCATGGATCTCATTGACATCAAGAGCTCGCATGAACGCCAGGATCTCCTTTGAAATCACCTGCCCCGGCACCAGGATGGGAAAACCCGGTGGATAGGGGATGATGAAGCTCGCCGACACCTGACCCCGCTCGTCTGCGCCGGTGTCGTTCAGATCGAAATAGTCGCAGTTGTTTTCATCGTAGCTGAGGAAGAATGCGGACCGCATGTCACCCTCGGGTGTCACAGAATCGGTCCTGAAGGCATCGTGAAACCGACTGAAATCCGGCAGCGGGGGATAATCGTGTACCAGATTTTTCACCCGCCGCTCGAAAGCAAGCTTCTCCATTTTCGACGCGTCATCGAGCAGATCGTCCAGATCCTGCGCAATCTGGACAAGCACCTCTATCAAATAGGCAACCGACGATCTCGTCGTGCCGATATTTGTCATGAACAAGACCGTGTTGCGGGAGGTCTTGTTGATCTGGATCCCGTATTTGTCCATCAGGATCTTGGTCTTGAACGTATCTCCATTCCAACCGGTTCCACCGACCGCGAGTGTCACGCGCGTCGGATCGAGAACGAACTCGTCCCGCGCCCAGGATTCCCAGATGTCATTCCATCCCTGGTCCGGATCATAGTAAGACGTGATGCCGCTTTCGCGGTGCGCCTCCGGGATCATGTCTCCGGCGGTCAGCACCCTGAAGTATTTTTTCAGAACCGGATGTGTGGCGATGGCACGGCGCATGGACATGGCTGCCTCGACCTGGCGCTGGACAAATTCGAATCCTTCGAGTTCGACCTGTCTGCGGCCAACGTCGAGACTTGCAATGATCTGATAATTCGGCGATGTCGAGGTGTGTGTCATGTAGGCTTCATGGAAAGCCTGCTCGACTTCGCCCTTAAAATCCTGATCATTGACGTGGATCATCGAGCCCTGTCGAAGCGCAGTCAGAGTCTTGTGGGTTGACTGGGTAGCATAGACACGCACCCGGGCGTCGGGCGGCGGCGCGAGCCTGGCGTCAATCCATGCCTCCTGATCCTTGTCTTTAAGGCTTTCCTGCTGCGCAGCGTAGGCTTCGGCAATGGCTGGCTCGCGCAGGCGGTCACGCAGAACCTGGGCTACGTGCATTGCCGTGCGTTGACGATAGGTCGGCCCGAAACGGGCAAACGCAAACCACGCCTCATCCCACAGAAACACCAGATCCCGTTTGATGGCGAGGCATTCTTCCATCGCCCGCTCGACATTGTAGACGATGCCGTCGAACGTGCAGTTCGTCAACAGGAGCATGCGCACCCGGTTAAGCTTGCCGGCTGCTTTCAACTTCAGAAGCTGGCGCTTGATCTCACGGATCGGCACCGCGCCGTACATGGAATATTCGTTCAGCGGGTAGCTGTCGAGATAGACCACCTGCGCACCCGCCAGCACCATGCCGTAATGGTGTGACTTGTGACAGTCGCGGTCTACCAGAACGATGTCGCCCGGTCGGACCAGGGCCTGCACCACAATCTTGTTGCAGGTAGATGTGCCGTTGGTCGAAAAGAACGTCTGCTTGGCGCCGAAGGCTCTTGCGGCCAGTTCCTGGGCTTCCTTGATGGGGCCGTGCGGTTCAAGCAGGCTGTCGAGGCCGCCGGACGTCGCCGATGTCTCTGCAAGAAATATGTTGGGACCGTAAAAAGCGCCCATATCCTGGATCCAGTGCGACCGGGAGATCGACTTTCCGCGGCTGATCGGCATGGCGTGGAAGACGCCTGTCGGCTGTTTTGAATAGTCCTTGAGTGCTGTGAAAAATGGCGTCTTAAAGCGCGACTGCACCCCACGCAGTATGTTGAGGTGCAGCTCGAGAAAATCTTCCTGGTTGTAGAACACGCGCCGGCACAGGCCGAGATCGAGCCCTGCAATCGATTCGACCGAACGGTCAGTGATAAGATAGGCGTCGAGCTCGGGGCGAACCTTTGCAATAAGGCGGCATAACTCGGGTCCGTAGTGTTCCGGAAGCAGTGCGTCAACGTCTTCATCGCCGACGCGGTTGAGATAACGTTTCAGGATTGGCAGTTCGTTTTTTGACTTGAGCGTCAGACCGGGCCGGATCACGATGGCCTGGATGTTGTGATTGAACAGAATGCCAATGAGTGCATCTTCCAGGCTTCGCACAATTACCGGCTCGTATATGAACTGGTCCTCGGAGCGCCGCATCGAATGCATCGAGTTGCGCAGCCAGCGTTCTTGGTGCTCGCTCAAATCGTCCACGATCAGCACTTCGAAATAAGGTTTGGCGAGAGCCCGCGCCTCGGGAGAGAGCAGCGCCTCATCCTCGAGTTCGTCGCTGTCCGCTTCTTCGCGTTCAAGCGGGATGGTGCGCCGGCGGTAGGCGCCGGATGTGAGCGCGCGGAGTATTCGTCTTACCGAAAACGCGAGATCTTCGTAGCTGCGGTGTTCGAACTGCCGGCGGAGATGGTCGAATGCGGCGCTGCCGGGAAAGGCCCAATAGGATTCGATGGGGGCCAGTGCTTCGAACAATTCCCCTACGCGCTTGTTGAGCGCCGCGGCTGACTTTCCGGTTGGCTGGCGTCCGAGACTGTCCGTGGCCTCGCGCAAGGCGCTCCATCGATCTGATCGCAGCTGGATTGCACTATAATAGTCGCTCATGGACTGCATCGGACTTTTGTCTCCCCTTTTTGCGCAAGATCCCCGTTTTTTTTGCTGCCGGATGCCTGTTCAATGGACATCCTGGCAATGTCAGCGTTTTACGGTTTTGCCTGCATGCGATCCGATCACACCACTTCCCGGGTCAAATGTCACCACTGTCTCGTCCATTGCCTGGTGCGGGCTGGTGGCATGCAAGCCGGCTGATGTGCCCTGATGGGGAACCTCCAGCGGGCCGAGGGTTTGCAAGTAGGCATCGCTGCCGCTGGCGCGATCGTAGATTGGAAACTCAGCCGCGCGATCGCGAAAGCTTTTGAGAACCTGACCCAGACCCTTCATTCCGGTTTCGCGTTGCCGCCGAACCTGATCGAAATCGATCTCAATCGGAAACATATCCTCCTGACCCGCCGACTGATGCAGCACCAGCGCAGATGGGTCGATAACGCAGGATTGTCCGACCCCTCCGGCACCGAGCCCGTTGATATCGAACACGTAACACTGGAACTGAGCTGCTGTTGCGCGAGCAATGGCAAGCTCGGCGTCCCTGTCGGTGGTTCCGGTGAGAACCGGGTGGAGCAGAACTTCCGCCCCCAGGCTGCTCAGCTGCCGGGTGGTTTCTGGAAACCAGATGTCATAGCAGATTGAGAGGCCGAAGCGCCCGACAGCCGGCACGTCGAAGACACAAAACTCCGTGCCTGCGTCGATCGCGACTTCATAAGGCTTGAACGGGAACATCTTGCGATACGTCGCAACAATCTCGCCGTCTGGATTAATGACAACGGAGGTATTGAAAATCTTGCCTTCCGGTGTCAGTTCGAACATCGAGCCGGGTATTAGCCAGACATGATGGCGGCGCGCGTCTGCGCGGAACAGGGCAAGCGTATCGTTCTCGATGGGCTGAGCGAATTTTGGCAGCGGCCCGCACGGAGCAAGCTCACTGAACAGGACCATTTGTGTCCACGGAAATCGTGCCATCAGCACGTCGAGCCGATGCCGCATGCCGTCGACATTTGACTGCAGGGCAGAGACATTCATCTGAATGCCGGCAATTGCGAAGGGTGTCATGCTTAGTGTTTCTCCAAATGATGGGCAGCGCTACGGTTTCGTCACTCCGTAAGGATGGACGGTCTCAGGTTCATTCCTGGACTGGGGGACGGTTGGATTGTGGTCGCGCATTAAAGGCATGCGATAGGGCCTCATTGTATGGCGATGGTCGCCTCCAATCAATTGATCGCTCGCGGCGTCTTAATGTGTGAGGACCACACAGCAATTCATGATTCATCGCAAACACAATTCCCCTGCCGCCAAGCAGCAGGGCATGACGGCAAACAGCTGATTCTCATGACGTTGGCTCATGGCCACAAGAAAAAGCTGTTAGTTTGCGCAAGCAATGCACTTGGCTGCATGCGGCATGGACGCGACATGAAACCGTCGTTGACGGATCTTGAAGTGCGCAGACGTGACCTCGAAAAATCGCTGGAAAATGCGCCAGCACCGATAGTCCGCCTGCATCCGAATCTCGCCGATCTATACGGTCAAAAAGTTGCGGACCTGATGAACGCTCTTAACGCTGAAACACAGCGGCACGAGGCCCCCGAAACCATCCGCGGCCTCATCGACGAAGTGCGGCTTGTACCGCGGGAAGGCAAGCTCGAAATCGAGCTCTTTGGGAAACTTGGCGCTCTTATCAATCTCAAAAATGGTAACCCCCGCTTCAAGGAAGCGGGGGCAGAGATACCGCAACAAAAAGGCCCGGCAGAAGGCCGGGCCATTTTTTGGTTGCGGGGGTTGGATTTGAACCAACGACCTTCAGGTTATGAGCCTGACGAGCTACCGGACTGCTCCACCCCGCGCCAAGTGAGGGTCTTATATACGAGCACGGTAGGCAGGGGAAGCCTCACGCCGCCATCTAATGCAATAAACTTGACACCATGAGCCGCGCTCTAGCGCCGCACCCTGTGCCGCTAGAGCAACATTCGAGCCCACTGAAACATTTGATCCCATCAAATGTTTCAGTGGGCTCGAATGTTGCTCTAACCATCGGACGGGATCGCCAGATAGGGGCGCAGGCGCATGGCCATGGTGCCGGCGGGCGTGTTGTGCGGAAACAGCGTCAGGACCTTGCCGTTGGGGCCGAGCAGGAAGGTCAGGCTGGAGTGATCGACCAGATAGTCATCGCCACCCTGCGACCAGTCCGGCACCACCTTGATCCGGTGCAGCCGGTAGGCCTTTGCGAGTTTGCGGATTGCGGCTTCAGTGCCGCTGAGGCCGACAAACCTTTCGCCGAACTGGGCGACATAGTCCTTGAGGATCATGGGCGTATCGCGGCCGGGGTCGATCGAAACGAACACAGGCTGCACCTTGCGTCCCGCCGCGCCCAGCTGATCGAGGGCCGCTGCCATTTCCTGCAGGCTCGCCGGGCAGATATCCGGGCAATAGGTATAGCCGAAATAGATCAGCACATGGCGGCCATGAAAATCCCTGTCGGTGCGGGTGGCACCGTTCTGGTCGACCAGCTCGAACGGCCCGCCGAACAGCTTGTCGAAGGGCAGGGGTGCGGCAGGCTCGGGCACGCTGTCGCTGCCGAAGGCCGCGGCTGCACCGGCGGACAGCAACACAGCGGCTGCAAGCACCTTCGCCCAGCGCATGGAAGTGGCCCTATTCCTCCGGCTCAAGGCCCGGGATCCCGAACACTCCGTCGGCCTTGATCGTCTCCAGCACCAGCGGATCGTTTTTGAACCACTGGTTGGACTTTTTGCCGCCGTTGCGCTTCGACCAGTTCTTGCCCCACTGGTTGGCCCGGCTCCATTTTCCATCCGGCGCCAGACGTTTGAACTGGATGGCGAACAGCGGCATCTTGTCATTGTTGATCATCAGGCCATCGGCGGTGATCCTCTTGCCGCAGAACTGGATCAGGTCATCGACTCCGCCGGCAAAGATGTCGAAGTTCTTCACCACCGGCACCAGACGGCCATCGTCGAACAGAAGGCCAAGCTGGTGTTTGCCGGCGCCGCAGTTTTCTGCACACTGCCCGGTCACTTCGCAAAGCAGGTCAACCACCTTGGCCTCGGCCCGGGTCTTGACCTCACCGTCGATCCCCCACTCATTGGCCCCAAGCGCCTCGCCGCCAAATGCCAGCGCCAGCACACATCCTGCAATCAGTGTCCGTTTCATGGATCATTCTCCAAACGGCTGGATGCCGTTTTCTTCATGGGTGAGGTTGACGACGCCCTTGTCGTCGGCCACCTGGTTGACCACCAGATAGTTGACGCCATCGCGCACATAGTGATCCCCGTCGACAGTCACTTCGTGGGTCTGGATCTTGATGATCCTGGGATTGGCGACGGAAACCGCGTCATCCTCAACCTTGAGCACCATATAGACGGTGCCGTCCTTGGCCAGGATCGACACCGGAATGCCGCCCACTGCGCACCAGATCGCACATTTGTGGTGCGCCGTGCCTTGCGCATACATGATTTCGGTGACGTGGCACCAGGTATCGATGATCTCACCGCTCACCTGAATGCGCTTCGGTGTCGTCGCAGCCTGTGCCGGCAGGGCCGCCATAGCCAAGACCACCGCCGCTGCCCAACGCAAAAATCCTTGCATGGACTGGATCCTCCCTTGGTTTAGTCTGACGCTCACACCCGGCAAACCTCCGCCGGTGCGTCTTCGAGGAAAGGGTAGCCCTCAGCCGGGAGCGGCAAAACAAA
>JAJFHM010000275.1 GCA_021775625.1 Hyphomicrobiales bacterium
TTATCCCCGCATGTCAAATCTCATGTAGGTCTTGTCGCTAGGATTAATATCCTATATACTAGGTAATTAATCAGATGGCCAATTTTATGGGGATCCTCAGATGACGACATTACAGACAGCGTGCCTGCCGCGAACAACCCGGGCCGTAGTGCCGACCGGGACTGGTGACCTTGCGCATCACTTTACCCGAAGCCGCATGGCACGTGCCCACGATCGATGCAGGTTTGTTCAAAACACTGTTGCTCTCGGCATGCGTGTGAACGTTGGCTTGCTATTGGCGCCGACCCGTCAGCGCGCTCCGATCGCCTTCGCCCGCCAGGTGGCGATGTACCTGGCACATATCTCCTGCGGATTGGCGTTGACAGATGTTGGCCGTTGTTTTGGACGTGACCGCACGACGGTCGCGCATGCCTGCCAGTTGGTGGAAGACCGCCGGGACGATCCGAAAACCGATCTGATGCTCGACTATTTGGAGGCGGCGGTTCTCGACTGGTATGCCCGGTGTGGGGAACCATCCGGTCAGGCGCATTAGAGCGGGATGTTTTCATGTTGGTCCATTTGATGGCGCCAAATCGGTTCAACACGAAAACATCCCGCTCTGGGCTCATATCAGGCGAGAGGAGAAACCCATATTATGCTGTCGGACCGTCAATTGACCCGCGAAGCCGTCAAATGTTTCAAACGTTTGAGCGAACCGGGTGCGCATCTTCGCGATCTCTCCGCACATCTGTCCAAGGACGTCGAATGGGGCATCTTTGTTGCGCGTAACGATTTTAGAAAGCCGGTGGTGAAACTGCCATGCGACGTTGTGGAAGGTTTTATACGCAAGCAGTGGATTGAGGTGAGCGGGGCCGGCCGCGCCTGTATTACGGACGCCGGAGCGAAGTGGTTCAAGCGCACCACAACCGCGGATCCATTCCGGAGCCAGCACCAGGAGCGTGCGTCCGCAGCGGTTGCGGATGCCTATGGTGACCCCGTGGTCGTCGAAGTGAATACGTCCGAAAGCCCGCTGACATGGTTGCGGTCCCGTAAGGACGCACAGGGCAACCGGATGCTGGGCAGCGAACAATTCGCTGCCGGCGAGCGATTGAGGCGCGATTTTGAGCTTGCGCAGTTGCGCGCCCATGTCACCGCAAACTGGGACTTCGACACCAGTGCTGGCCGCCCATCCAAAGGCATGCGCGGCGATGCCCAGGTTTCCGATACCGCCATAGCGGCAAAGCAAAGATTTTATGGCGCGATGGATGCAGTCGGGCCGGAACTGGCCGCCGCCCTGATGGAGGTGTGTTGTTTTCTGAACGGAATTGCGGACGTGGAAACGGCTCTGTGCCTGCCCAGGCGCTCGGGAAAAGTCATTCTTCAAATCGGGCTCAACGCGCTGGCCAGGCACTATGGCCTCTTGCAGACGCATAACCTGAGCGCTTCGGGTGTGCGCCACTGGGGCCAACGACAATACCGGCCCAAAATCTAGAGCGTTTCCGAATAAACATGAAGCGCTCTAGCGGGCTGTCGTCAGGCAACCCCATCGGCGGTTCGCAGGGCGGCTTCGGCATCGCGACGGATCCGGTCGACCATCGACCGCAGTCCGTTGGATCTTTGGGGTGTCAGGTGCTCATCAAGGCCGATCTGCCGAAGGACCGACTGTGCATCGGTGCTTAAGATTGCATCTGCCGTCTGTCCGGAAAACATTCTGAACAGAATGGCAATCAGGCCACGCACGATATGCGCGTCGCTGTCGCCCACAAATGTAAGTGTCGGAGGTGAATCGGCTGACCATTCAATGGACGTATCCAGCCAAACCTGACTGACACAGCCCTGAACCTTGTTCTTCGCTGTGCGCCTGGTTTCGGCAAATTCCGGCAACTCGCGTCCAAGCTCGATCACGTATCGATAGCGATCTTCCCAGTCGTCCAGCAACTCGAAATCTTCCAACAGTGGGGTCAGTTTGTCCATGATCGGTAAAGCACACTTTATATGGCATCCGTGGCCATACAGATAAAGCTGCTGTGCGCTTAGCACAAGGGTCCCCTGGTGTGTCGGTCGATCAATGTGGTGTGAAAAAGATCGACACCACGGAGCGGCGAAAGGGCAGGGGAAACCGCTCCGTGGTGCCTTCAGGGCAGGCTGGTGGCTGCCTCAACTGCAAAGAAAGGAAACTTCAACACTCAATCGTTTTTGTCTTCCGTGTTCCAGCCAGCCCTGTTGAGGGGTCGCCTGACGTTTTAGTTGCTAACCGCGATGCCAGGCATGTGCTAATTATGCGCGTGCTGTGGTCCGCGGACCTTTCCATTGTGGAATCAGATCCTCAAGTTTGAGCGTGTTCTGTGATTTCTGCTTTTTCGCTGCCACTACAATGTAGGGGCGCGCAACAGCCATGCTGCCTGTGGTGATGGGATCCGCAGCAAAAGAGACCTTGTAAGGTGCCATTTTCGTACCGGTGTTCTTGTCTTTCACGGGTGCGCGGGCCTGAACATCTTTCGGCCCGTCCAATGCATCGGGGGAAGAATCCTCCCCTTGTGCCCAGTCATACAGCACCGACACGCCATACCGCGCCTTGCTTTGAAAGACCTGCCAGGCGGCCGATCCGGTCTCGCAGATTGCTGGTTGACGATTGCACAGGTCGGCAATGTCGCCGACGGCAGATACAGCTGCTCCGATGGTTTCGGTCGCCGATACCGATGTATTGTCGGGGCGGTCTTCCTGTTCAGTCAGAGTTTCATTGCCCGCTGGCAGCAGTAAGATGATTGCTGATAGCCAAAATGCTGTTCTTATGATGTACATATGCCTGCCCTTTCTGTTTTCACAGTGAGCGGAATGTAGCATCTGCAAATTTATTTGAAGTGAAAGGGCAAGTATTGCCTTTAGTTAGAATGTAATAAAAGTATAATTACTACAATTATACAATAATTAGATTAGAATTCTCGACAGAATAGAGTCGAAGTTCGTTCAAATTCAAAAGTATTTGCAGTCGATTTTGCCTAAAATTTTATGCAAGGTCGCAGGTTGCGGACATTGAGCTGATGCTGGTCGTTTTCCGGCGCTGTTTCTGCAGGTGACCGGTGAAATGGGTCAATAGTCAGTTCCTTTGGTATAAGATCAGGCCACGAACAAAAGTCGAGTGGCCGTACCTTGCAGGATCGATGTCGCGCAAGTGATCATCCGCGGTTTGCAGCGAACGTGCATTTGGAGTGTCACGATCGCCAGCATGGCCGCCCTCTCATGCGCTGCCGTGTAAAGGTTTTGTCAACCACGGCTGCAAAATTCCACTGCACAACGGCGTTTGTGAACCCGCGTAGCGCGGAATCCGCGTCGTGGTTTCATATTCCTTAAGGGCCTTGCGCAAACATGTCGCCACGACTGGGGTGGTGTCCTGTTGGCTGGTTTGAGCGGCCTTCGGAAATTGAGGAAATAATACGGCGCATGGGTGGATTTGAAGCGCTGGTTCATAAATCAGTTCGCCATGATGAACTGGCCACTGCAAAACATCGTACGTTTATCGTTGCGCACATTGTCGGCCCGATGCTGGCGGCCACGGCCGTTCCGCTGCATTGGTACGTCAACGGTGGGTTCGATTCTGTGGTGCTGTTCTCGCTGTGCTGGCTGATGATGCCGGCCCTCATCGCTTTATTCCTGTGGCGCACCGGTGCACTGACGATTGCTTATCTGTTGTCAGCGGCAATTCTCGCCATCCTCGTAGGTTTTGTGGCATTGCACACGGCCGGGTTGTCCTCGTTTGCTCTGTTCTGGCTCCTCGCGGTGCCGGTTGAAGCCGCGCTGTCCGGATCGCGCAGGGTGGTCCTGAGCTCCGTATTGTTATGTATTGCAGTCTTGGCGGTGCTGGGCGGCCTGTTCGAACTGGATGCATTGCCTCAGTCACGAGTGTCGGCTGCGGATGCGCCGCTCTACGCAACAATCGGTCTGCTCTCAGCACTGCTCTATATCGGCATGCTCGCCGGCACCATCGATCATCTTTACGGCAAAACCAGCCGCGCCGCGCAAAACAGTGAAGAACGATATCGATTGCTGGCAGAAAATGCGACCGATGTGATCACCCGACACGGACCGAATGGCGAAGTATCTTTCGTTTCCGGCGCCTGGGAACAACTGGTTGACGGAGATGCCGGGGACTTGTCCGGCACCGGGTATCTCAGCCTGATCCACCCTGATGATCGCCATGCCTATCTGACTGCATTTGTCAGGGCGGCGGACACACTGGGGCCGGCGACATGTGAATTTCGGATTGCCAGCGAATTGCCGATGCAGGGCGCGTCTCCAACCTACAAGTGGGTCGAATTGAATTGTCGGCCGATCTCCAAGCCCGGCAAAGCCAACGGTCCCTGTGAGCTGGTCGCAATTAGCCGGGACATCACGACGCGACGCGAGCACCAGGAAGTACTGCGTGAAGCGCGCGACAATGCGCAAGAAGCCAACTCGGCGAAAACCGTGTTTCTCGCAAATATCAGCCACGAGCTCCGCACGCCGCTGAACTCGGTAATCGGTTTTGCAGAATTGATGGAACGCGAGCTGCCGGTTGCCAATAGTGCGGCGCGGTTTGAGGAATATGCATCGCTCATCCGCGAGAGTGGAGAACACCTGCTTGGCGTTGTGAACGATTTGCTGGACCTGTCCAAGATCGAGGCCGGGCAATTCAGCCTCTGTGCCGAACCGGTCGATTTGAACGAAATTGCCGGTTATTGCAGTCAGGCCATGAAATCGAGTGCGGAGGATGCGGACGTCACCATTGCGCTCGATCTCGCAATTGTGGATATCGATATCCTGGCGGATCCGCGCGCCTGCAAGCAGATCCTTTTGAACCTCTTGTCGAATGCCGTTAAGTTCAGTGAGCCTGGCTGCGTAATCAAAATTGCGACACGTTACACCGATACAAATGCGCTTCTCAGTGTGGAAGATCAGGGCCCCGGCATAGCCCCGGGGATCATCGACAGGCTGGGCCAGCCTTTCGTTCAGGCCGACGCACATTACAGCCGGCGTCATGACGGAACCGGACTTGGGCTGAGCATAGTCAATGGCCTGGTGAAATTGCATCAAGGCTTGATTGAGATCGACAGCCGTAAGGATATCGGGACGACGGTTACGGTTGTGTTGCCGCTTACCGGACAGCCGGACCATCTGTTCACAGACGAGAAACGGGCGAAGGAACAGGAAACCAGAATTCTCGAGCCGACCGCGTAACGCCACTGCAGGTCGGCCAAAATCACACAGGGGTGATAGATATGGCGAAAAAGAAATCAGAACAGAATGTGATCGTTTCCGGCAAGGGTCCGATCTTCAGTCTCGCGCTCGGGATTTGCTTCAGTGCCGCGATTGCCTACAACGCGTTGGGACGGCAGGAGGCCAGACATCCGGCGCCGTTCGAGGGCTTCTGGAACCTCGGAAACGCCCAGGACGAGAAATCCCAGCCACATTTATTGCGGCGTAATTCCAAAGCACCCGCCACCGCCGCCAAGCGGGATCCCCTGATCGTCGAACTGCAGACAGCTTTGACCGATCTTGGCTACTATGATGGGGTTGTCGACGGATTGAATGGGCCGCAGACCAGAACGGCCATCATAGAATATGAAAAAAAACACCAGCTCGGTGGCCGCGGGCAGCCCACGTCCGGCCTGCTTGATCACATCAAGCTGAACCAGCGCATTCTCGACGCAGTTAACCAGACATCATCAGTGCCCCAGTCCGATGCGCAGAAGAACATACGGCTGGTGCAGTTGGGATTGTCCGAATTGGGATACACACCCGGTCCCATCGATGGAAAGCTCGGAGAGCAAACGGTCCAGGCAATCAGGAGCTTCGAACAGGATCGCAGATTGAAGGTGACGGGCCGTGTCACCAATTCCCTGATCCACGAGCTGCACAAGACCACCGGCCTGTCGAGCCTGAACATCAACAGCGGCAATACCTGAGCTGCGATTGAAACTGTCCGACACGGTGTATCGACACTGGTCGCTGGATGGACAGCGCATCAAGCTCAATACAATATCCGATCACGTTCATACGATGGAGGTTGGGCAGGTCTCGCGCGACGATGCAGAAATTGTCGCCCGCGGCACTGATTTTTGGCGAGTATCTCAGGCACGCGTTCTCAAGCGGGCTGGCTCAGCCGGCTGAGTAAAATGGATCTTTCGGTGAAGAGGCTGTTTCCGGGTGATATCGCGCCCAGGGAAGCCCGAAACTCACCCGGTGGTCGATGCGCCGTCCGCGGCTTGCCGCACGCGCCAGAACCGAATCACCCTTTGCGCTGTTTCCGGTGTGACCTGGTTGTAGAGGGCCACCAGTGTGCAGGACTGCTCGATTGAGCGTTCCGATTCCGGCCAGACGTGATTCACCAGAGTTGAAAACGTGGACTGACTGAAACCGCAGGACTTGCAGATGATCGCAAGCCCTTCGCCTGTGCGGTCCACGATCGCCCGCCTGGTGGTCGGCATGTCGAGTTCGGCCATTTCCGAGAGGCCGCAGATGAGCTCCGGCACCAGGCGCTGGCGGGCGAGTTCCACCAGTTTTGCTTCGTTGAGTTGGCCGGCCGCAACCAGCTTCTGGATGACAATTTCGGGCTTGCTCTTCTCGCCCTTCTTGAAGGCGGCCTGATCGCCAAGTTTCGAGCCGACATCCTGCAGCAGCTCATCGAGCTTTTCCGAGTTCACCTGGTTGGTCTGATCCAGGATCTTGGCTCTGATATCTTCGGTGACAAAGGCGAGCATGTCCTTCATCAGATCGGCCGGCAGGTCGGGACGATCGGTCAGTGGGCCCTGCAGGTCGGCGTTCGAACCGGCGCGCTCGACCACTTTCTCCATCGTGGTGCGGCCGATCCTGGCTGTCTGGTTGCGCACCAGGCCTTCGACGACACGGTCATCACCGTTCGTAACCAGTACATCGGACAGTTTCTCGCCGATGTCGGGACGCGCGGTCATCGCAAACAAATGCTCCTGGCCTTTCTGATTGGCAATTTCGATGAGATCGTTTTCCTTCAGAACGGGACTCTGTGCGATCACCGGCCGGGCCACTTCGATGTCGTCTCCTGCGAGACGCTTTATCAGATCGGGAGGTGCCGCGGCTTCGGCGGAAAGCTTGCCCGCCAGCTCTTCGCGCACTTGACGTTCCAGATCATAGGCAACCTTGCCCATGATGTCGCCGAAGTGCTGCGACTCGAGCGAATTGTAGGAGCCAGGGTCTTCGAGGAACACATCCGTGATGTCGCGAAGCAGTTCGCGCCGCCGGTCACTCGATGTCTCTTTTGCTAACTCGACCAAGCCTTCCAGCTTGCTGCGTGCTGTGCTCATTTAGTCTGCCTCTAACCCCAGTCGTTAAGCGGAACCCAATCCTTGGCACCGACCAGGTCACACCATGGCGCAAATTAGTAAAGACAGGGTTTTCATGGCGGGCGCCCGGCACGGTCAGTGGTGATGCGGTCTGTTAGACCTTTGTTAACCATGACGCTGATTTAATGCGGGCGCATTGATCGCAGTGCGAGCGCGGTCATTTGAGTGAAATCTCGGAATGACACGTAACCGAGTAAGGATATGAAATGGCCGAGATCGTAGAGTTGCAGGCCTATCAGCGAAACAATGGCAGACGCCGTCAACGGGCGGTTCCTGCGGAGATCGTTATTTTCCCTGGTGTGCGGATAGAACGCCAGACCTTCAGTCTGGCAGACCGTCTTGCAAAACCGAGAGATATCGTGCCGCGGGCCGGAGCCAGTGGGCGCCTGTCAACGCGCGACGAATGAAGGGGTTTCGTCAGGCGTTTTGCTGATGCGCTGAGTTTGTTCCCGGCGCCGCACAGAGTAATGCGATGCGCATACCCCGGTAAACCGTGCAATCAACGGTAAAGAGGCAGGGTAGATGGCGCTGACATCAATTCAGATTTTCAGATCTTTTTCCGGTCACGCAGTGAAGGTGATCATGCTGCTCGCTTTAGGCGCGGCAATGGCGTCGTGCCGGACCACAGGTGACTTCGGGCGCCAGAAACCGTCCTATTTCCTGGACCACGTTGTGCCGTCGGTCAAAAGCAAGGTCAGTACTCTGTCGGGTGTCGATGCCTCGGCCTATCCGTTGACCTCGTCTGAGGAAGAGCTTCGTGCCAGAAGTGTCGCGATTATCGAAAATGAAGGGCCGTCGGCTGCGAGAACACTGGATCAGATTGGTGTCAATCTTGGCGTAATCGAGGGCAGCTACCAGCGCGAACGCCGCGTCGAACACTCATCGGGAACACCTGACCTGGAGCGCGACCGGTATCCACGCCATCCGAACATACTGCTCAGCGCAGTTTCAGAGGACCTAGACCTTTTGAGAGGTTTTGCATCGGTCGCGACCATTGTTTACGCGCAGGACAAGAAGCGGTTGCGGTCGTTGCGGAAAGGCGGCGATGTCCCGGCGGATGATGTGCTGGACACCACCGGGCGCGTCCAGGAGAACCGCGGCATCGTGGAGAATACGATCCTCGCGCTGCACAATCGCATTGATGATTACGAAGTCGAACTGCGCCGCAGCGTGCTCGTGCATCCCGACAGCGAAAAAGCGCAGGTTGAGAACGCCATCGGTCGCCTGGCAAACCGGATGCGGCGTTTCGAAAAAAGGATACGGGCGTTGTCGGACCCCAAGGGATCCAAGCACCATGACGGCCTGTTGGGCTAGGGCCTGTTGAGGATCATAGCAAGACCGTTTGTGCTGCGCGTTCGAGTGTGAGGCCCGGTCCAAGTTGGATCCGCCGACACAGCCGCGCGACCGCTCGTTATACGGGCATCATTCCTTAAGTTGACAATGTTCCCCTGTCAGATAGGCTTTCGACCGAGCGCGGCCGAAATAGGGTCTAAGCAGCTTAGTCGAGCGGTTTTCGCCGCCACGAATGATCGGTGCGCGGGCCACTGGCCCGATATCAAATGCGCCGGCGCAGGGAGCGTATGGTGGGTTGGGTTGTTGCCATAGTCATTATCGTTATCGCCATCATCGTGGCGATCCTGTTCCTCAACCGCTTCTACAAAAAGGCCACCCGCGAGGTGGCCCTGGTGCGAACCGGTGCCGGCGGACAGAAGGTCATTCTGGATGGCGGCTGCTTCGCGCTGCCCATCCTCCACAAGGTTTCCGAAGTGAACATGAAGACCACGCGGTTGGAGATCGCGCGGTCCAGTGAAAAGTCCATGATCACTTCCGACCGGCTGAGAGTGGATGCGACTGCGGAATTCTATGTCCGCGTGCAACCGACCGAAAGCGGCGTCGCCACAGCTGCCCAGGCCCTCGGCGGAAAGTCGTTCCGCGCCGCAGAGCTGGCGGAAACCCTCGACGGCAAGCTTGTGGACGCAATGCTGTCGGTGGCGGCGGGCTACACCATGGACACGCTGCAGGATCAACGCGGCAAATATGCGGCGGAGATCACGTCGGCGCTGACGGAAAATCTGGCACAGAACGGCCTCGATCTGGAATCGGTGTCCATAACCCGGCTGGACCAGACACCGTTCGACGCGCTGGACGACAACAATGCGTTCAACGCAGTCGGTATGCGGCGTCTGGCCGAAATCATCGCAACCAACCAGAAGGAACGTGCGGCAATAACGGCCGATGCCGAAGTGTCGGTACGTCAAAGCCAGCTTGACGCCACCAAGAAGCGGCTCGTCATCGAACGCGAGGAAGAGGAAGCCCAGATTACGCAACAGCGCGAGATCGAGGAACGACGCGCGGAGAGCCAGGCGGCCATCGCCGAAAGCCAGGCCGAATCCGAAGAGCGCCGTGAACGCGCCCGCATCAAGCGCGAGGAAGAGGTTCGCGGCATCGAGATCGAGCGTGACCGTGCCGTGCGCCGGCTGGAGCTGGATGCGACTTTGGCAACGGATACAGCGAGGCACGACAAGGAAATTCAGCTCGCAGCGAAGCGCATCGAGGAAGCCAAAGCTCAGGTCAAGGCGCAGGCCGCCAAAGCCGAAGAAACGGTAGCTGCTGAGGCTGTGCAAACCGCGCGCGACCAGGCGATTGCCGAGCGCGAGAAGACGGTCGCCGTGATCAGAGCCAAGGAACAGGCCGAGGTGGACGACACCAGGGTCAAGAGCGAAACCGGCACCATGCTCGCCATGGCGCAGGCCCACGCCCGCTCGACCAGTGTGAGGGCGGAAGCAACCAAGGACGAATTGCTGGCCGAAGCCGAAGGCAAGGCGGCGATTGTCGGAACCGAGAACGCGCAGAGCAACGAGGTTATCAGCATGAAGCTCGATCTCGCTCGCCTGGAAGCCCTGCCGGATATTGTTGGCAAGATGATGAAGCCGGCAGAGAAGATCGACAGCATCCGCATCAATCACATTACCGGCTTCGGCAACAACGGATCGGGTGGAGGTTCCTCCGGTTCCGGCGACGGTGCCGTGGTGAATCAGGTCGTCGACGGCATCCTGTCGATGGCTCTGCAACTGCCTGCAGTCAAGAAACTCGGTGAAGAAGTTGGCATAAATATCGGCGATGGCCTGAAAGGGCTTTCTGATGTCACCGCCGATGCGCCGTCCGCAAGCGACAGCTCCGGATCTGCTGAAGCGGCGGCCTCGGAGGCGGAAGGCGACACCTAGGCCCGCTTGGCCTGACCAAACACAGTTCAACAGTTAGTCATAGAGGGAGAGATGACATGAAGCTCGATCGCAGGCGTTTTCTGCAGACCACCTCGGCCACAGCGGCGGTGTTGGCAGCACCGGGCATTATCGGCCGGGCCATCGCCGCAGATACGATCAAGATGGTGGGCATACTTGATCAATCCGGCGGTCTCGATATCTATGGCAAGCCGATGGTCGATGCGACCGTTCTGGCGGTTGAGGAAATCAACGCGGCCGGTGGTCTCCTCGGCAAGCAGATCGACCTCAAGATGTATGATCCGCAGTCGACGATCCAGTTCTACACCCAATACGCAACCCAGGCTGCGGCAGGCGATAAGGCCGACGTGGTCCACGCCGGCATCACATCTGCCTCGCGCGAGGCGATCCGCCCGACATTCGATCGCTTCAAAACACTTTACTTCTACAACACGCTTTATGAGGGGGGTGTGTGCGACCGCAACACATTCTGTACCGGCTCGACGCCGGCCCAAACGGTTGAGAAACTCGTGCCCTATGCCATGAAGAAATGGGGCAAGAAAGTGTACATCGTGGCCGCCGATTACAACTACGGGCAGATCACGGCGGACTGGGTTGAAAAATATGTCCGCGACAATGGTGGTGAATCGGTTGCGACCGAGTTCTTCCCGCTGGACGTCACCAACTTCGGGCCGACGATCAAGAAAATCCAGGCGGCCAAGCCCGATCTCGTCATGTCGGCTCTGGTGGGCGGTGCCCATGTTTCCTTCTACCGGCAGTATGCCGCATCGGGCATGAACAGCTCCATTCCGATCGCCTCCACCACCTTCGGCGTCGGCAACGAGCACATTCTCATCTCGGCTGAAGAAGGCAATGGCATGATCGCTGCCTACAGTTACTTCGAGGAGATCGACACCCCCGCAAACAAGGCCTTTGTCGCCCGGTTCAAAGCCAAGTACGGAGCCGATGCACCCTACCTGAACGAGTTGGCGGCGCGATCCTACGAAGCGGTCTATCTGTGGGCTGAAGGGGTGAAGAAGGCGGGTACCGTCGAACGCATGGCGGTTATCGAAGCGCTCGAAACGCCGGTGTCCTACGACGGCCCGAGTGGCAAGCTCGAGATCGAGCCGAAAACCCATCATGCAGTCCAGAACGTCTATCTGGCCGAGCTGCAGAACCAGAAGTTCAACATTCTGGAGACTTACGCGCAGCAGCAGCCAGCGGATACTCTTTTGGTGTGCGACCTGAAGGCCAATCCCAACCAGGCCAAGTTTTACTTCGAGAACGGGCTTGAGGCAGCAGGCATCAAATAGCCGGTAGCGGCGTAACACGCTTCAAGGAGAATTCGCGCTGTGGACCTCGCAATCGCACTGGCGCTGCAAGTCATTTACGGAATCGCCAATCTCGTGCTGGTCAGCCTGGGATTGGCGATCATTTTCGGAATGATGCGGGTGATCAATCTGGCGCATGGCGAATTTATCATGCTGGGCGGTTACACGGTCGTCGTTTCCACCAATCACGGGGTCAATCTGTGGTTTGCCATGTTCATATTGGCACCCGTGGTGGTGGGCCTCATCGGCGTCATTGTCGAGCGCGTGTTGATCCGGTTTCTCTATGGCCGAATGGTCGACACTTTGCTGGCGACCTGGGGTCTCAGTTTGTTGTTCATAGGATTGATAACCACCATATTCGGCGCGCAGACGGCAACGACCATTTCCGCACCCCTGGGGCCGGTTCCGATCGGCGATTACACCACCAGCGGGTATGAGCTGTTCCTTATCTTCATCGCCATTGTTCTGTCCGTCCTGGTTTACATTGGCCTGAAGTTTACCAAACTTGGCCTGGTTGCCCGCGGCACCATGCAGGCCGCCGACATGGCATCCGCACTCGGAGTGTCGACTTCGAAAGTTTACGCCATCACATTCGGGCTCGGTGCGGCCGTATCGGGTTTTGCCGGCGCGTTGCTGGCGCCCATCACCGGTGTCCTGCCGACCATCGGCGCCACCTATATCGCAAAGGCATTCATCACCGTGATCAGCGGCGGTGCCGCCATCTTGGCCGGCACCACATCGGCATCCGTTCTTCTGGGCGGCATCAACGGTATCGTCAGCTTTGGCATAGGGCCCACCATGGGTGAAGTGGCGCTGCTCGTTGTGGCGATCATCCTGCTCAGGTTGATGCCCCGTGGGATCACAGGCCGCTTCTTCAGGAAAAGCTCGTGATCCGCTCGCGCGAGGTCCGCTGGAGCCTTGTCGCAGGGGCCATCGGCATCATTTTCCTGTTTGCGGCCCCGCAGGTTTTTGAGCTCTTTGCGATTATCAATCTGACAACCGTTCTGGCTCTGGCAATTCTTGCGTTAAGCCTCGGACTGGTGTGGGGATATGGCGGCATATTGTGTTTCGGCCAAACCACGTTTTTTGGCCTTGGGGCCTATGCCTACACGATCGCGGCCATCAACATCGGCGAGACCACCGGTCCGATCTTCATTGCCATATTCGTTGCCGCAGCCTTTGCCGCGATCCTCGGGTATTTCATCTTCTACGGCAGGGTAAGCGATGTCTATCTCGCGGTCATCACGCTGACGGTCACTTTGATATTCTATTCGCTGTTGAGACGCACATCGGGACCTGAATACAAGATCGGGAACGCCTTGCTCGGCGGTTTTAACGGCGTCACATCGCCACCGCTCAACGTGCCGGGTGATCCAAGCAACATATTGTTTCCGGAGCATGTGTTCTATGTCGCCATGGCGGCTTTGATACTGGCGTATTTCTTCTGCGTCTGGCTGACACGCACGCATTTTGGGCGCGTCATGGTTGCCATCCGCGAAAACGAGTTGCGGGCGGAGCTTCTCGGCTATGACATCCGGCTCTATAAACTCGCCCTTTTTGCCATCGGCGGCGGCATCGCCGGCATGGCGGGTGTTCTGTTTGCCAATGGCATTGGCCGCGTCACGCCGGATATCTTCAATCTTTACAATACCGCACTGACGATCATCTGGGTCATTGTCGGCGGGCGCGGCACCCTGATCGGTCCCATCCTCGGGGCGATCGCCTTGTTTTATCTGATCTCGGGCCTGGGTACCCAGGCTACGGTCAACAACAATCTGGTGCTGGGAATTGTCCTGATCGTGTTCGTTCTTCTGGTGCCGCGGGGTATTGTTCCCGGTGTGATCGGCATCTGGGATCGCACCCAGGCGCGCTCCAAACTGCTGCGCAAGGAAAAGCGCCTGCGCCGCCGGCGGACAACGAGACAGCCGGAACCGGAGGCTGCCAATGACGGGTGAGATCGTCCTTGAGACGCGCAACCTGTCGCGCCATTTCGGCGGCGTTGTCGCGGTCGATCGTGTGAACTTCACGTTATGGGACAACGAGCTACGCTGTCTGATCGGACCGAATGGGGCAGGCAAGAGCACCTTCTTCAAGTGCCTCACCGGCCAGTTGTCGCCGAGCGAGGGGGATGTGGTCATCCGCGATTTTCATGCCGGTGGCCGTCAACCGCACGAAGTCTCCCGTCTGGGCGTCGGTATCAAGACACAGGTGCCCAACGTATTCGACGGCTTGTCTGCCGAGGAGAACATCTGGCTCGCGGCGCGGCGCTGGCAGAGTGCCAAGAGAGCCAAGGTGGTCACCGATCAGACTATTGAACGGCTGATGCTGGGTGATATCCGCAAGGATCACGTCGGCGTTCTGGCCCACGGCCAAAGGCAGTGGGTTGAGCTCGGTATGGTGGTGGCAGCGGAGCCGTGGCTGGTTCTGCTGGACGAGCCGACCGCCGGGATGACCCAGGAAGAGGTTGTGCGGACGGCGGAACTGATCCGGGAGATCAATGAGACGGCAACGATAATTGTTGTCGAACACGACATGCAGTTTATCCGCATGATCGCAAACCGCGTGACCGTGTTCCATGAAGGCAAGATCCTCATCGAGGATTCCATGGACAAGGTCTCGCAGGACAAACGGGTCCGGGAAGTCTATCTGGGGCATCGTCAGAAATGAGCGCACCGGAACTCTTGACCATTCAGTCGCTTCGCGCCGGATACGGCAAGGTTCCCATTCTGCACGGAATTGATCTGACCGTGCATGACGGCGAAATCGTTGGCATCCTCGGCCATAACGGAATGGGCAAGTCGACACTGCTCAAGACCATCATGGGCCTGGTGCCGGCAACCGGTGGCAGCATCCACTTTGAAGGCATTGACATCACCGATGAGCCCTCGCATGAACGCAGCCGCCAGGGCATCGGCTATGTCCCGCAGGGCAGGGGAATTTTCCCCAATCTTACCGTATTCGACAATTTGCGTATGGGCATCGCTGCACATGAAGACGATGAGCAGGATGCGGTGCGCAACATCGTTGCCGACTTCCCGCGGCTGGAACGGCTGCTTGACCGCGAGGGCGGAGCCCTCAGCGGTGGCGAACAGCAGCTACTCGCCATCGCCCGATGCCTGATCTCCGAACCGCAGCTGGTTTTGCTCGATGAACCGACCGAAGGCATTCAGCCTTCCATCATCGATGAAATCATCGATTTGCTGAAAGACCTCCGCCGCAAACGCGGCATCGCCATCGTGCTGGTGGAGCAGAACCTTGAATTCATCACCGAACTTTCCGACCGCGTAATGCTGCTGCAGAAGGGCGAGATCACGGGCGAAGTGGCGGGCAGCGATGCCGCGAACCCCTCGCTGGTGGAAGAGTTTGTCGGCTTCGGTGCCCAGACGATGGCCACCGCTGCGCCGGTCTCTGCGCCACAGCCCGAAGCCCCGAAATCGGCTCCACAGCCGCCCGCCGCTTCTCGACCAACCACATCAAAGCAAGATTTTTCCATCAACGAAGGCCATAGGTACATGACTGTTCAACGGCCCACCCACGCCCAGCTGAAAGAGATTGTCGAAGACTTTGGCATGCACATGTCAGATCAGCGGATCTCGGAATTTCTGGCCATCATGAACGATACGATTGCGGCTTATGACGTGGTCGATGCCATGCCGGACTATCTGCCCCAGGTGGATTACCCGCGCACGTCCGGCTACAGGCCGTCGATGGAGGATAATCCGCTCAACGCCTGGTATGTGAAAACCGAAATTCGCGGCGCACCGCGGGGGCCCCTCCAGGGCAAGTCAATCGCCCTGAAGGATAATGTGTGCCTGGCGGGCGTGCCGATGATGAACGGCGCGTCGACGCTTAAGGGCTATACCCCGGATATCGACGCCACCATCGTAACCCGCATCCTCGATGCGGGCGGCACCATCGTCGGCAAGGCGCACAGCGAATATTTCTGCCTCTCCGGCGGCAGCCATACCAACGCCACCGGCCATGTGCACAATCCACACAAGATGGGATACTCGGCGGGAGGTTCATCGTGCGGTTCAGGCGCCCTGGTGGGCGCCGGTGAGGTCGATATGGCAATCGGCGGCGATCAGGGCGGCTCCATTCGCATGCCGGCGTCTTATTGTGGATGCTACGGCATGAAACCAACCCACGGTCTGGTGCCCTATACCGGGGTGATGCCAATCGAAACCACAATCGATCACACCGGCCCGATGACCCAGAATGTGGCAGACAATGCGCTGTTTTTGGAGGTGCTCGCTGGTGAGGACGGTCTCGATCCCCGGCAATATGCACCGCAAACGGACAATTACACGGCAGCCCTTGGCCGCGGCGTAAGCGGTTTGCGCATTGGTGTTCTCAAAGAAGGCTTCGGTCATGACAATTCAGAGCCGGACGTCGACGCCAAGGTAAAGGCTGCCGCAGAAACCCTGCGGGGACTTGGCGCAACGGTCGATGAAGTGTCGGTTCCGATGCACACGGCCGGCTCCGCCATCTGGACCCCGATCGCAGTCGAGGGGCTCACCAACCAGATGATGAAGGGCAATGCCATGGGGACAGGCTGGGAGGGTCTTTACACAACCAGCCTGCTTGATTTCCATGCCAACTGGCGCAGCCGGGCGGATGAACTCTCCGACACACTCAAGGTCTGCATGTTCGTCGGCGAGTATTTTCTCAAGCATCACCGTGGCCACTATTATGCCAAGAGCCAGAACCTGTCGCGCAAACTCAGAGCCGAGTATGACGCCATGCTCGGCGCCTATGACCTTCTGTTGATGCCGACCACGCCGATGAAGGCGACGCCATTGCCGCCGGCTGACGCCTCGCTTGAGCTTTATTGTCAGCGCGCCTTCGAGATGCTGGGCAATACCAGCCCGTTTGACGTCTCCGGACATCCGGCCATGAGCATTCCGTGCGGGATGAGCGACGGCCTGCCGGTCGGATTGATGCTGGTGGCGAAGCGTTACGGCGAAGCGACCATCTATCAGGCGGCCGCTGCCTTTGAACGTGCCGGCGACTGGCGCGCGATGTAGATGATGCGCGAAGTGGCCCCAGCAAAGATCGCACCGGATGACGGGCTGTCGCACGTGGTCGGCGCGAAAGACGTGCCGCTTCTGAACGATGTCCTGCCGGCGCTGCTGCAGCGCACGGCCAATCGGCACCCGGACCAGCAGGCGGCAGTGTTCTGCGAAGCCGGCATCACCTGGACCTATGCGCAGCTTGAGCGCAGGGTGGACCGCCTCGCTGCGGGCCTGCTGTCCATCGGTCTTTACAAGGGCGATAGGATCGGCATTTGGTCTCCCAATCGCCCGGAATGGCTGATCGCCCAGTTTGCAACCGCGCGTATCGGCCTCATCCTCGTCAACATCAATCCGGCCTATCGCCGGTCAGAACTCGAATACGCCCTCAACAAAGTCGGCGCCAAGGCGCTGATCACGGCAACCAGCTTCAAGTCTTCCGATTATATCGGCATGCTGCGCGACCTGGCCCCCGAACTTGATGACAGCGCGCCTGGCAGATTGCGATCCGAGCGGTTGCCCGCGCTGCGCACGGTCATCCACCTCGGCAAGGATCCGGTGGCAGGGGCCTACAGTTTCGACGACATCATGAGCCGGGGCGGAGGCGGCCAGCGTCATCGGCTGGATGCGATTTCCAGCGGATTGCTCCCTCATGATGCGATCAACATCCAATTTACGTCAGGGACCACGGGAAGTCCCAAAGGCGCCACGCTGTCCCACCACAACATCATCAACAACGCATGGTTTTGTGCCGCGGCAATGGAATTCACGGCAGACGACCGCCTGTGTATCCCGGTGCCGCTTTATCATTGCTTCGGCATGGTACTCGGCAATCTCGCTTGCGTGTGCACCGGCGCCACCATGGTGTTTCCGGGCGAAGGGTTTGATCCCCTGGGAACGCTTGTGGCGCTCGAGCGCGAGCGGTGTACGGCGGTCCATGGTGTGCCCACCATGTTCCTGGCGATGGTCAACCATCCGGAGTTCAAGAATTTCGATTTTCGCACCATGCGCACCGGCATCATGGCGGGGGCACCCTGTCCCATCGAGTTGATGAAACAGGTGGTGTCAGATATGCGCGTCAACGAAATCACCATTGCCTACGGCATGACGGAGACAAGCCCGATCTCGTTTCAAAGCGAAACGCAT
>JAJFHM010000276.1 GCA_021775625.1 Hyphomicrobiales bacterium
ATCGAGCCGGGGTCGAGCAGCGGGTGCAGACGATGCTGTGCGCATCTCTCAGTGGCAACGTCACCACTCCTGTTCATCCCCGCAACTCCCTGCCGTTTCGACGCTGATAGAGCGTGATCTGATCACCGAATGCGGGAAAATTCAATTGCGAGTTGGGGTGGTTTCCCCATCTTCCAGAATGCCACACACAAACCCTGGTGCGCGGCCTATCTGCATGGGGCGCTTCCTGCTAAGATGGATTTAGATCGATGCTCGGCGATAGCTGATGTCGTGGACCGTGTCGGGGGGTTCGAAATATGTTGCAGCTATCCGTGCTGACAGCAGTAGTGATGTGGGCGGTTTGGCAGGTTTGGATTGTCCCGCTTAGCGCCAGCTGTAATGGCTATGAAGGCGATATTGAGCCGCGCATCGAGGACTGTACGGAACTGATTTCTTTGTCGCGATGGGGTCTGTTGACCGATGAGTATGCGGCCTATGTACATTTGAACCGCGGTCATCACTATTATGCGTTGCGCCGGTTTCCCGAAGCCTTGGTTGACGCAAACCGTGCCACTTCGCTGGACCCGTCAATGGACAATGCACAGTTTTTGCGAGCAAGAGTCTCCTCTGATGCAGGTTGGTTTGAACGCGCGCGCGCGGACTTCGACGCGCTCGTTGCGAGGTACCCGGAAAACTCCACCCTTTATGCCGAGCGTGGCATCGTCAACAGAAGATTGGGCCGACACGACGAAGCACTGTCCGATTATGGAACGGCCATAAAGCTCGATCCGGACAATGCCAGCGCATACAACAACCGTGCCTGGGCGTATTTTCTTCAAGGCAGACATGCAGAAGCTCTGGCTGACGCCGGGAAGGCGGTCGAACTAAGCGCTTCGGATCCGGGCGCGGTCGATACCCGCGCGCATATTCTGCTTGCCCTTGGACGAAAAGAAGAAGCATTGCAGGACTTTATCGACATTGCCAAAACCGGGCCGTCTGACATGGTGAGACGCTACCAGAGTATTCTGAAACTGCGGGGCTAAGACAACGTGCAAGTGACTGGTGAATCCTCCGACACTTTCCTTAGCAGCCTGAAGGACTGTATCGAGAATAATTGCAAATTCGCTTTCGATGTTGAGCTCAACTAACGCGCTGCCAGCAGCTACGGCGTGAGCTCGCCGCGATGGATAACGGCCATGTCACCGGAATACCAGAAGTGATGTTCCCCGAGCCAGAAGGTGGCGATGCCGCCCTGGTCGAGCACATGCGCGGTCTCGCCGCCACTCATCCATCAGCCTGTCTTCGGGATAAGGCTCGCACTGGTGATAGTAAACATTCCCGTCAAATCGCATCGATCAACTCCCCAGGGGGCAAGCTCATCACGGTTTCTTTTGGATCGCAACCATTTTGCAGTTGCATCTCACGCGTGAAACCGCACGGGTGGGCGCAAGAACAGGCAGAGTGCCACGGCGAGTGCATTCAGGCCGGCCGCGACGCCGTAACTGAGCGCAAAGCTGCCGGTCTCATCGGCCAGAATGCCGGCTCCTGCCGGTCCCAGTACCTGGCCCACCGCGAACATCAACGTCAGGACTGAAAATCCGGCCGCTGCCTTCTCAGGCCCAAGATAATCGCCCACCGCCGCGGCAACGATTGAGGGCATGCTCCAGGCCGACAGCCCGAACAGCACGACACAGATGTACAATCCCGCAACCCCGGTGCCGGCAGCAATCAGGCCATAGCCCACCGCCTGCGCACCCAGGGCGGACACCATTCCGGCACGATGGCCGAACCGGTCCGAGACGCTGCCGAACAGGGCGCCTGAGAAAATGCTCAAGCCGCCGACACCGGCCCACAGAAGCCCGGCGGTTGACCCGGTCACGGACAGATCGTCGACCATGGTGGTGACGATGAAGGTGGTGAAGGTCAGGCTGGTCGCGGCAAACAGGGCATAGATGGTGCCAAGATGCAGCAGGATCTGCCATGGGCGCCGGCTTCCCGCGGCGGCCCGGCTTGTGGCATCGGCGCTCTCGCTCGCCCGGCCATATGGCGTGAGTCCGAGGTCCGCCGGGCGGTCGCGCAACGCGAGTGCGGCCAACAGGCAAAACAGCATCGCCAGTGCAGCGAAGATCAACCAGATCACCTGCCAGGGCGCCATGGCGAATGCCGAGGAGACCTGCGGCACCAACAATCCGGAAAACAGGATGCCGACGCCGGCGCCGGCCGTTGCCACGCCGGCGGCGCGCGCGCGGTGCGAGGGATGAAACCAGAATGACGATAGCGCCATGGCGCCGATGAAGGCGGCGCCGCTGCCAAGCCCGGTGACAAAATAGCAGGCCGACATGACTGTGTAGTCGCGCGACTGAGACATGGCCAACAGGCTGAGGGCGACCACCGCCAGGCCGCCGACGCACAAACGCCTCGATCCCAGTTTCGGCGCCAGCCATGGCATTGCAGCGACCATTGCCAGATAACCGAGAAAATAGCTCGCTCCCAGAATGCCCTGCTGGCGATAGTCGAGCCCGAGATCGTCCGCCATGCCTGGCAGGATCATCCCAAACGCAAATCGCGCCAGGCCAACGCCGCCCAGGACAACCAGCATGGCCGTCCCGGCAATGATCCAGGCATAGTGAATGTTGATCGGGCGAATTGGTTGGTACTCCGGAATCCGGGCGGCAGCGCTAAATCCGCATCACCTCCGCTTGTACTGCGTCACCCCGAAGATCGCACCACAAATGTCCGGCGATCTTTGTCGCAAGCGGGCCTTGACGAAGCGTTTTTGATTGCGATTTCAGCCAGGGCTCACAGGTGGAATAATCGGCAGTCCGGCCTTTGACAGACCCTCCAGAACGTGCTCCAGGTCGGCGCTGTTCTTGAATGGGTATCTGACCGTCCAATAGTGACGCCATCCGTCTTGTTTTCCGTCCGGATGGACAGAATTCTTTTGCGAAGCACCCGCCAGGAAGTCTTTCATCGCGCGTTGCGCTTCGGCTTCCCGGCCGAGTTGCGCGAGGCACATGGCGCGGCACGCGTGCACATGATTTGTCGGCTCGGCGATGCTGCGCAGGGCCGCTAACGCTTCTTCGTACTGCCGTGCGCCATAGGCGGCAAAGCACTGCGCAACGCGACAGTCCTCCGTGGTGAGTGGACTGAGGCGGACCGCGCGTTCGGCGCAGTCGATCCCCTGATTTGGCCGGCCTGAAAGAGCCAGAAGCCAGCTGCGCAAGCAAAACGCGTCATAGTCGTTCGGGTTCAACAGAATTGCCCGGTCGTACTCCTGTTCGGCTGCTTCGAAGTTTGCCTTCCCGTAGTGGTGGGCAGCCGCCAGATAAAGATGGGCGCGGCTGTCCAGACCATCGAGTCTGACCGCCATGCGGGCCAGTCCGAATGCCGTTGCCATCGCCTCCTGCGGCTGTGAACTCCAATCCGACCAGAACTCGATCAGGTAGCTGAAGGCCATCTCCGCATGAGCGCGTGCGTTGGTGGGTTCGAGATCAATGGCCTTTTGATACAGCTGTCGCGCCATGGCGACGTCTGCCTCACCACCCTGTCTCAGGTGCCAGTTTCCGATCAGCAGATATTCGTACACTGCCAGGCTGTCGGGCCTCTTGCGCGCTGCACGTTGCCTGCCAAATTCTTCTAGCTGCCCGACCAGCGTCAGGACGACTACATTGACCACGTCGTCCTCGATGGCGAAAAGATCAGCCATCTCACGGTCATACTGTTCGGCCCAAATGCAAACGCCGTCGCCGGCTTCGATGAGCTGGACATGAATGCGTATCCTGTCGCCGGCTCTGCGGACGCTGCCCTGAATGAGGTACTCGGCATTCAGTTCGCGCGCCACATGGCCCATCGTCTCCGGATCCGCGCCATGCAGAAACGAGGAATCGCGGGCGATCACGACGAGCGATCGAAACCGAGCCAGCCCGGCGATGATGTCCTCCGCGATGCCTGTTGCAAAATATACCTGATCTGTGCCGTCGGATGCATCGGAGAAGGGCAATACAGCGACCGACGGCGCCCGCACAGGCGCGCTGCCGTCGGCTGATACGGCAATATCGCCAATTAACCTGTAGCCCATGCCTCGCGCCGTTTCGATGAACCGCGGATGTTCGGCGTCGTCGAGCAGCACCCGCCGGATCTTGCGGACGTAATCTTTAACCAGACCGTCCGTCACGTGCGTGTTCGGCCATATTTCGTCCAGGAGTTCCTGCTTTGTGATCAGACGCCCGGGGTTTTGAGCGAAGTGCCGAAGCATGGAAAACAATGTAGGCGTGAGCGGAATTCGCGCGCCGTCTGCAATAAGTTGTCCGGCCGCAATGTCGAGGCAATATCTAGAGCGCTTCATGTTCAAACGGTTTCGTATGAACATGAAGTGCTCTCGGGGCCTGTGGTGCGGTATCCATCAACGTGCGGTCCAATCTCCACCGAAACTCCACCCAGTCTACACCCACTCCCGAATGGGTTCGACTACCTTGCAAAGACCGATATAACCAGCGTGGGCGGTTTCAGTATGGACGGTATCGCGAAGGATGAAGTGGGCGCGGTTGACGGGCTGAACCGCCAGGTTGAACTGAGCGAAGCGGAAATTCAGATCCTCGCGTCCCTCGAAAAGGCGAAACTTGAGAAAACGAAGGCCGACAGAACGACTCTCGAGGTGAGCGGAGAACGCTACTGGATTTTTCTCGAAGACTGGTCCACCGCATTTTCGAGCCTGATCGCCAGTGGGCTGATCGAGGGTGACGAGCGCGGCTATTCTCTGACGAAGACCGGTCGCCCGCTGGCGCATGCATACCACCGCGAACGGCCGGATATGTATTGGTATTATTACCAGAGATTTTATCCAGCGGCGCGCGCCAGTGCGGCGCATTCGCGGCTGTGTGAGCGTGTTTTCGGACAAGACCTGTGCCAGGAAGGCATGACCGACATGGCCGGGCTCAACGATCTGTTGAACCTGTTGAACCTGAACTCCGGTGATCACCTGCTGGATCTGGGTTGTGGCGCAGGGGTCATCGCGGAACATATTTCGCACCGGACCGGTGCCCGGGTTACCGGGCTTGATTACGCGGCGTCGGCCATCGTAGAGGCAAACCAGCGTACAGCGGACAAGCGCGCGCATCTGTCTTTTGTTAAGGGGGACATGAACGCCCTCGACCTGCCGGCGGCGTCATTTGACGCGGCCATTTCTCTCGACACTCTCTACTGGGTAGACGACCTCGAAGAAACCCTGTCGCAGATTGTCGATTTGATCAGGCCGGGCGGTCAGATTGGCATCTTCATGTTACAGGGTCCGCCGGGCGACGCTCCGCCGGGAGCTGAAGCCGCCAGCGCCAGTGAACTGGGCCGCACGCTCACCAAGCT
>JAJFHM010000277.1 GCA_021775625.1 Hyphomicrobiales bacterium
CCCCGCAACGTGGTGCGTCCGCTCTATGACAGGTGCATTTATGGTCGATGTTGAGACTTTGGAAAGTCGGAGTGATGACGCCGGCGCGCGTGCCCGCTATTTCTCCATGACCGAAATTACCCGCGAGTTCGACGTCACGACACGCACAGTCAGGTTTTACGAAGCTGAGGGCATGCTTACCCCGGTGCGGCGCGGGCGCAGCCGGTTTTTTTCTCAACGCGAGCGCACACGGCTCAAGCTGATCCTGAGGGGCAAGCGGCTGGGTCTGAGCCTGGCTGATATTCGCGAAATTATCGACATGTATGACACCGAGCCGGGCGAATCGGGGCAGCTTGGCTACTTTATCGAGCGTATCGAAGAACGCCGCGCGGAGCTTTTACAAAAGCAGTCCGACATCGAACTGACCCTGTCGGAACTCGCGCAGGTCGAAGACCGATGCCGCGAGCGGCTGGCCCAACTCGACGGATCCAAGTGATGACGCTTGCGCCACAGAACCCCGACTTTGAAGCCCGGGTGAGAGACAGTTTCTCCCGCCAGTCGTTCATGTCCACCATTGGCGCTGAACTGACGCGCATTGCCGCGGGTGAAGCTGAAATCCGCGTGCCTTACCGGGAGGACCTCTGCCAGCAGCACGGACTGTTTCACGGCGGTTTGATCGGCACCATTGCAGATAATGCATGCGGCTATGCGTCATTCTCCCTCATGGCGGCGGAACATTCGGTTCTCACCGTGGAATACAAACTCAACCTGCTTTCACCGGCGTTAGGCGAGGCCCTGGTGGCAAGGGCGCGGGTTGCCCGGGCCGGCCGGCGCCTTACGGTGTGCAGTGCGGATGTTTTCGTGCTGCAGGATGATGCGGAGAAATTGTGCGCGACCGCTCTGGGAACATTCATGACCCTGGAAAACACGTCAGACCATTCTCTCGGCACCGCAGCCGCATGATTTGATAGACTAGGTCATGACCTAACATCCAACCCCATTTGAGCCAGAGGCTATTCCATGATCCCCAACGAATATCCCAGCCTGAATTTTAATCTCGGCGAGACCGCGGACATGCTGCGCGATATGGTGCGCTCGTTTACTTCGGACCACATTGCTCCAATCGCCGACGAAGTGGACCGCAGCAACGAGTTCCCCCGCCATCTCTGGCCGATGCTCGGCGAGCTTGGATTGCACGGTGTCACCGTCGAGGAGGAATATGGCGGTGCGGGAATGGGATATCTCGAACATGTGGTCGCCGTTGAGGAAATCAGCCGGGGATCGGCCTCTGTCGGCCTGTCCTATGGCGCGCATTCCAATCTGTGCGTGAACCAGATCAGGCGCAACGGATCCGAAGAGCAGAAGCGGCGCTATCTGCCGAAGCTGATCTCAGGCGAACACCTGGGCGCCCTGGCCATGTCGGAACCGGGTGCCGGATCAGATGTTGTGAGCATGAAGCTCAAGGCTGAGAAACGGGGTGACCGATACGTTCTCAACGGCTCGAAATTCTGGATCACCAATGGCCCGCAGGCGGATGTCATGGTGGTCTATGGCAAGACCGATCCGGACGCTGGACCCAAGGGTATTACGGCGTTTCTGATCGAAAAGGAGTTCAAGGGATTTTCAACGGCGCAGAAACTCGACAAGCTCGGCATGCGGGGCTCGGATACCGGCGAACTGGTCTTTGACAATTGCGAAGTGCCGGAAGAAAACATCCTTGGTGGCGTTGGCCGCGGCGTCAATATCTTGATGTCGGGTCTTGATTATGAGCGTGCGGTTCTGTCTGGTGGTCCAACCGGCGTCATGCAGGCCTGCATGGATATTGTGGTGCCATACGTTCACGACCGTGAACAGTTCGGCAAGCCCATCGGCACATTCCAGCTCATGCAGGGCAAACTTGCCGACATGTACACCACCATGAACGCGACCAAGGCCTATGTCTACGCGGTGGCGCAGGCCTGTGACCGCGGAGAGACGACGCGCAAGGATGCCGCCGGCGCCATCCTCTACGCCGGCGAAAAAGCCACCTGGATGGCGCTTGAAGCGATTCAGGCCCTGGGCGGCATGGGCTATGTGAGCGAAAGCCCCACGGGGCGTCTTCTGCGCGATGCGAAGCTTTACGAGATTGGTGCGGGAACCAGTGAAATCCGCCGCATGCTGATCGGGCGGGAGCTGTTTGAAGAGAGTGCTTGATCTCAATTCGGAAATTCCAGCCGACATCCGGGACTGTATCCGGGACCGCCTGGACGCGGTCGAGGCGGAAGACGGGGTAGACGTTTTGTTCGCCGTTGAGTCGGGCAGCCGGGCGTGGGGGTTTGCATCGCCCGACAGCGACTATGACGTCCGCTTTGTCTACCGGCATCCACGAGACTGGTATCTGAGCCTGAAGGAGCGGCGGGACGTCATCGAGCGCGACATCGACGCGCGCGAAATTGATCTCGCAGGCTGGGATATACGCAAAGCGCTGAGGCTTCTTCTCAAGTGGAACCCGGCGTTATTCGAATGGCTGGTGTCGCCGATCACCTATCGTCAGTCGGGCGACTGCCGCGCGGCCATGAGGTCGCTTTACGAAGAGCATGCGGACTTGCAGGCCATCGGACATCACTATCTCAGTCTCGCCAGGACCCAGTGGGGCCGCATGGATACCGGACCGCAGGTCAAACTGAAAAAGTACTTCTATGTGCTGCGGCCGCTCATGGCGTTGCACTGGCTGACCAGCAACCACGCAATTCCGCCGATGAACTTTGATCTGTTACGGGAGGCCAGGCCCTGGCCGGCTGAGATCAATTCCGCGGTTGACGACTTTATCACCCTGAAGCGGGCGACACCGGAACTTGGAACCGGGGCTCGAATTGATGCGCTCGACCTGTGGGTGGAGGCCACTTTGGCGGCTGCTGATCCCTCTTCACTGCCAGCATCGAAGGACCCAAATGCAGCTCAGCAGGCGGCCGATGACTTGTTCCGTGAAATGATTCTGGAAAATTAGCGTTTTGCAGCGGCTTGAGTGACCTGTGTCACAGGGGCACGCATTCCGCATCGCCACTTCTTGTATGTGACAGGGCGGAATGTCCTGTTGTTCCCGGTCCGAGGGCGTTATGTACGGAAACAGTGTGTAACCGTTCCCCTCTCCAGCTCCGTGCTGATGCTCTCGGACTATCGGAACCTTCTCCGACACTTACCGGTCAGAGTTTCAGGCGCCCAGCCGGGCGACCCCAAATCCCGCAAGAACCAGCGCAAGTGCAATGAGTATGTTGGTTGAGAGCGGTTCGGCCAGGAACAACACTCCCAGTATCACCCCGACAATCGGCATAATGTAGCTTGCCATGGACGTGAAGCTCTGGCCCACCGACAGGACCATGTGGTAGCGCAGCACATAGCCGATGCCGGTAGTGATAATTCCGAGATAAAGAACGGCCAGGAGGGTATCCGTGCTCAACGCGCTGATCGCGGGTTGCTGAGTGAGGAACATGATCGGGGCAAGCACGATGACCGAGACCAGCATGTTTGTCGTTGCGATGGCTTCGATGCGCGTCGAGCGGACTTTGCGCACCATGGCGGTTGCGCAGACATAACAACCGATCGCGCCGAGGACGGCCAGGTCACCAAGCAGATTTTCTGTCAGACCGCCCATCGCATCCTCACCGATCACAACCATCAGGCCGCAAAGGCCGATCAGCATCCCGAGAAACTTTCTAAGATTCAATTTGTCGTCACGGGTTGTGTAGTGGCTGGCGAACAACGCGAGCAGGGGGCCAGTGCCCATGATCAGGGCCATGACGCCTGATGTGACGTGGAGCCCGGCCCACGACAACAAGAAGAACGGAATGACCGAGTTGAGCAGGCTCATGAGGGCTATCAGCACCATGTCGAACCGGTTGTTCGGAAACGGGATGCCGCGCCACGCCATATACAACCACAGGGGGACCAGCGCGGTGAGGGTTCGCAGAAACACCAGCAGGACCGGTCCCGTTTCGGGCACGGCGATCTTGATCGGCAGGAACGACGACCCCCAGACACAGCCAATGAACACGAGCAGGACGGCGTCGCCGGCGGTCGGCTTGCGCAACTGTCTGTTTGCAGTGATGTCGGTCATGGGCGGTTCGGAGGCTTGTGGATTTCGAAAGGCGGTTTTAACGCAAGCAGTCTTGGCTTGACAGCAAATCCTATTCTGGCATGTGCAACATCTCAATCGGGCACCTCCGCCGATTGTTTCTGGAGATCAAGCAATGTCTGATACCGGCAACCTTCATCCTTTCACGCAAGACCGCGACCGTTTTGCCGAACTCGGCCAGGGGATGCTGGCGGAGCTGGAAACCTTTTTGACGGACATCAAGACCGGCACCATGAACCGGCGGGTGCCGAATGACGTGCGCCGCCAATTGATGGATCTTGAGATGCCGGCAAACGGCCAGGCGCCGGAAGACATGCTGGCGTTCCTGCGCGACACGATCTTTCCGTGGCCCATAACCATTTCCCAACCGCGCTCCTATGCCTGGATCTGCGCCGGGTTTGCCCCGCTCGGCGCATTGGCTGATCTTGCTGCCAGCACCATGAACACCGGTCTCGATGGGTATGACCATGCCAGCGTTTTCCTAAATGTGTCGGTGGGACGCTGGCTGATGGAGCTCACCGGGTTCTCCGCGGCCGATGGGTTCTGCGTTTTGTTCAGCGGCGGATCGGCGGCCAACCTCAATGCGCTGACGGCGGCGCGGCATAAGGCGGCGAAAGACGACGGCTGGGACGTGCGGACGGAAGGCCTGCAGGGCGGACGGCCGCAGTTCCGGATCTACACCAGTGCGGAGGCGCACAGTTCAATCCAGAAATGCGCGGAACAACTGGGGCTTGGGTCGCAGAGCATGCGCCTGGTGGAGGCCGATGAGAATTTCCGTTTGATCCCGGGTGCTCTCAAGGCCGCCATCGTTCGCGACCTGGAGGCCGGCGACCGGCCCATGTGTGTGGTGGCGGGTGCGGGCACGACGAATGTGGGCGCGATCGATCCCCTGAACGACATGGCGGATATCTGCGCTGAATTCGGTCTTTGGTATCACATCGACGGTGCCTATGGCGGTTTCGGGTACATGGATCCCGGTTATCGCGACCAATATCTCGGCGTTGAAAGGGCGGACACCATGACCGTTGATCCGCACAAGTGGCTGCAGGCTCCAGTCGACTGCGGTGCCCTCTTGATGCGCCATCCAGAGCGCCATGCGGAAGCCTTCGGGCTCAAACCCGATTATCTCATGGGATCCGATGAGGACTCCGCACCCTGGCCTTATGAGCACATGTTTCAGCTCACCTATGGCAACCGGGCGCTCAAGACCTGGGCGGTGATAGCCCGTATGGGGCGCGAAGGCGTGCGCGATCTGGTGGTGAACTGCAACCGGCTGACGGCCTTGCTGGGGCGCATTGTTGAAGAGGCACCGGACCTCGAGCTTCTGTCTCCGGTTTCGCTGTCTGTGGTGAACTTCCGATACGTGCCGGAAGGTGAGACCGATAATGCGGTTCTTGACCGTCTCAACGATGCAATTTCGGACGCAATCGGGGAGGGCGGCGAGGCGCACATGCCGACAACCAAGGTGCGGGGCCGGGTGGCGTTACGCGTCTGTATCCTGCATTACGAGAACACCGAAGACGACATTCATCATCTGGTTGATCTGGTGCGGCGATGTGCTGCGGAATTAACCGCCGATTAGTCGCATGAGGCTGAGTCCAGAAACCCGCGAACAGAGGACAGCCTGACCGCCACATTGGTCTCGCGCCTGAACCCGCCCACCATCATTGCCGCCACTTTGAAGGTTCCGTCGGCGCCCAAAACCATGACCGGCCCGCCGGAGGCGCCGCGATTGGTGTCGCAGTCGTTCAACAGGACGTTGGCGTGGTCTTCCAGAAGGTTGCAATCCGCATCACCCATCAGGAGATGCCGCTTGTCGCGGCTGTAGCCTGCATGGACGAGCGCTCTTGCGGACCCGATCTCGGCATCCGAGGCAAAGGTCATCGGTTTGATGGCGAGCTTCTGCTTCAGTATGATGACCGCAACATCATTTGAGAATTGATCCAGTGTCGGGTGCCGCGTTTGCGCAAAGCCCGGCGCCACCTTGATGCACTTGCCGATGGCATGGGCAAGGTATTTCTGGCGCTGCCAGCCCGCGAGAAAGTGAAACCGGGCGGCTGCCAGTGGTTTTTTCCTGTAGGCATCGAAGACACAATGTGCGGCCGTCACCACAACGTCGGGGGCGATGAGGAAGCCGGTGCACTGCCTCAGTGCGCTGAAGCCCGACACGTTGAGGCGGCCAATGGCGCTGAACGGTTCTTCGCGGGCCTCCAGAGGGATGCGGTCATCGTCACCGATAATACCTTCAAAGAAGTGGGTTGGTCGGCGTAGCTCATCTGCCGCGCCGCTGATGGTGGCAAATGCCATGACGGTTGCCACTGCAATTGCCGTGCGCACCGTGAGTGCGCGATGTCTTGTCCGGCAGAGTGCGTTTTCGGTCATGGCCTCTGTGTCGTCCGTACGTGCAAGTGTTCTTGCGGCGCAATGAAGCTCCACCGAAGCGTGTCTGACGTCAACAGGCAACATGCTTCATATTGGCAGAGCCGTGCTGGAGGGTGTAGAACCACTGCATAATTCTCAGGAGGTTGATATGTCTTCGCAAGCGCAGGACCCCATCGTTATTGCCGGCATGGCGAGAACGCCCATGGGCAGTTTTCAAGGGGAGCTTGGAGCCGCAACGGCGTCCGAGCTTGGAGCCGCCGCCATTGCCGAAGCTTCAAAACGGGCCGGCGTCACCGGTGAGGATGTCGACGAGGTTCTCATGGGTTGCGTGCTGCCGGCGGGCCAGGGCCAGGCGCCTGCGCGTCAGGCCTCGTTCGGCGCCGGGTTTCCCGAAAGCGTGCCGTGTTCGACGGTCAACAAGATGTGCGGCTCCGGCATGAAAACCGCAATGATGGCCTATGAGGCGCTGCATGCGCGGCCGTTTGATGTCATCGTCGCAGGCGGTATGGAAAGCATGACCAACGCGCCTTATCTGCTGCCCAAGGCCCGCGGCGGCCTGCGACTTGGTCACGGTGAACTGAAGGATCACATGTTCCTGGATGGTCTTGAAGATGCCTATGACAAAGGGCGCTTGATGGGGACTTATGCGGAAGACACAGCCCAGCATTATCAGTTTACCCGCGAGGCGCAGGACGCCTACGCCATCGAATCCCTGCGACGTGCACGCATTGCCAATGAAGATGGATCGTTCAGCGACGAAATCGTGCCCTATACGGTCAACACGCGGAAAGGCGAAACCGTTGTGTCGCGTGACGAACAGCCGTTTGCAGCCAATATCGAAAAGATCCCGCAACTGAAACCAGCCTTTCGCGCCGATGGGACGGTGACGCCGGCCAATTCAAGCTCCATATCGGACGGTGCCGCCGCACTGGTGTTGATGCGGGCATCGGAAGCCGAGCGGCGCGGCCTCTCGCCACTGGCGAAGATCGCCGGTTGCACGTCACATGCACAGGCTCCGGCCTGGTTCACCACCGCTCCCATAGCCGCCATCGGCAAGCTTTATGAGCAGACCGGATGGAAAGCCGGTGTCGTCGACCTCTATGAGATCAACGAGGCCTTCGCCGTTGTCGCCATGGCGGCGATCCGCGATCTCGATCTGGATCACGAGGCGGTCAACATCCATGGCGGCGCTTGTGCACTTGGCCACCCCATCGGGGCGTCCGGTGCAAGGATACTGGTTACGCTCATGGGTGCATTGAAGAAAACCGGTGGCAAGCGCGGCATTGCGTCATTGTGCATTGGCGGCGGCGAGGCCACGGCGGTTGGCATTGAGATGCTGCAGTAAATCTGAACTCAGGGGAGTGTTCGTAAATGACTCAGGATATCACCATCGGCATCAAGGAGTTATGCGATGATGCCAACAAAGTAATCCAATCCATGACGGTCGAAGAAGCCATCAAGCTTCACGGCTCGGAAGATGTGGTTTTCGTCGATATTCGCGATGTCCGCGAACTTGGGCGCGAGGGGCGGATCCCCGGATCCTACCATTGCCCGCGCGGTATGGTGGAGTTCTGGATTGATCCCAACAGTCCGTATCACAAAGAGATCTTCACCGAGGACAAGACCTTCATCATGCACTGTGCCGGCGGATTGCGGTCGGCGCTGGCGACGGAAGTGGCACAGCGCATGGGCCTCAAGCCGGTGATCAACCTGGAAGGCGGTTTCGGCGCCTGGCGCAAGGCGGATGGACCGATTGAGGAATATTCCCGCTGATCGTTGCGGCGGTAATCCTTCATGTCAGCTTTGAAACTCATCATCGGCAACAAGAATTATTCCTCCTGGTCCCTGCGGCCCTGGCTGGCCATGCGGCATGCGGAGATTGCGTTCGAAGAGGAGGTGGTGCGGCTCGATTTTGACGGCGAAGGGCCAACCAATAATCACCTCAAGGTCTATTCTCCAGCCGGTAAGGTGCCGGTGCTGTTTCACGGCGATACCCATGTCTGGGACTCACTGGCAATCCTGGAATATGTGGCGGAGCTTTATCCCGACAGGGGCCTGTGGCCGAAAGACCGCGCCACGCGCGCACGCGCCAGAACCGCTGCCTGCGAAATGCATTCCAGCTTCACAGCGCTCAGGGCGGAATTGCCGATGAACGTGCGTCGCGCCCCGTCCAGGGTCCCCTGTTCGGAGGCGGCACAGGCCGATGTTGAGCGGATCGTGGAACTTTGGAACGCCTGCCGCTCGGATTATGGCAACGATGGGCCGTTCCTGTTCGGGGGCTTCTCTATCGCCGATGCCATGTTCGCCCCGGTGTGCAACAGGTTGTCGATTTATGACATCCCGATAGACGCTGCGGCGAGTGCCTATATTGATGCCGTTCTCGGTATGCCTGCGTATCTCGAGTGGAAGGACGCTGCCGAGGCCGAACCATGGATCATCGACGCCGAAGAGCGCTGAAACCCTCACAGCCCCCGGGGTTCAAATGTCGAGTTCGTCGCCGGTGACGAATTCGGCGTTTTCCTGGATGAACTTGAACCGTGCTTCCGGCTTGTTTCCCATGAGCTGCTCTACCGCCTGGCCGGTGCTCTTCATGTCGTCATCGGCCAGTTCGACCCGCAACAGCGTGCGCGTGTCGCGGCGCATGGTGGTTTCCTTCAACTGGGCGGGAAGCATTTCGCCAAGTCCCTTGAAGCGTGAGATGTCGACCTTGCCACGTCCGGTGAATTCGGTCTCCATCAACTCGTCTTTATGGGCATCGTCGCGGGCATACATGGTCTTGCCACCCTGGGCCAGCCGGTAGAGCGGAGGCACTGCGAGGAACAGATGACCGTTCTCGATCAGCGGCTGCATCTGGCGGAAGAAGAAGGTGATCAGCAGGGATGCGATATGGGCGCCGTCCACATCCGCATCGGTCATGATGATGATTTTTTCGTAACGCAGGTCGTCATTGCGGTATTGCGCGCCGGTGCCGCACCCCAGCGCCTGCACGATGTCTGCAATCTGCTGGTTCTGGGCGATTTTGGTGTTGGCGGCAGAGGCGACGTTGAGGATCTTGCCGCGCAGGGGCAGGATGGCCTGGGATTTGCGGTCACGGCCCTGCTTGGCGGAGCCGCCGGCAGAATCACCTTCGACGATGAACAGTTCGGAGCCTGCCGCCTGGTTCTGGGAACAATCCGCCAGCTTGCCGGGGAGGCGGAGTTTGCGTACCGCGGTCTTGCGGTTGATCTCGCGCTCCTGGCGCCGACGCACGCGGTCTTCGGCACGCTCGATGACCCATTCCAGAAGTTTGTCGGCCTGGCGCGGGTGGCCGGTAAGCCAGTGATCGAAATGATCACGCAGGGCGTTTTCGACGATGCGTGTAGCCTCTGACGTTGCCAGTTTTTCCTTGGTTTGTCCCTGAAACTCGGGCTCCTGGATGAACACCGAGAGCATGATGCCCGCCGACAACATGGCGTCATCGGCAGTGATGATCTGTGCCCGCTTGTTGCCGGCAAGCTCGCCATAAGACTTGAGGCCGCGGGAGAGCGCCGAGCGCAGTCCGGTCTCGTGGGTTCCGCCTTCCGTGGTTGGAATCGTATTGCAGTATGAATTGACGAACCCATCCTTGCCGCCAAACCAGGCGATGGCCCATTCGACCGAGCCATGGCCTCCCGGCTTGGTCACCTTGCCGGCAAAGATCTCGTCGGTGACACGGGCGTAGCCATCGATCAGGTCTTCAAGATAATCCTTGAGACCGCCTGGAAAATGCAGCGTTGCCTTTTCAGGCGTCTGATCGTTCTCGCCGAGATGGACCTTATCGCACAGCCAGCGGATTTCGACGCCGCCGAAGAGATAGGCCTTGGACCGCGCCATGCGGTATAGACGGGCGGGCTTGAAGGCGATGCCTTTGCCGAAGATCTGTTCATCGGGCTTGAACTTTACCCGGGTGCCGCGGCGATTATGAACCTTGCCCAGATCCTCCAGGCCGTTCAGGGGTGCGCCGCGGGAAAAGCATTGGCGGTAGAGCTGCTGATTGCGGGCAACTTCAACTTCGAGCAGTTCCGACAGGGCGTTGACCACGGAAACACCGACCCCGTGCAGGCCGCCGGAAGTCTCGTAGACCTTGGAATCGAACTTGCCGCCCGCGTGCAGCGTGGTCATGATGATCTCAAGCGCGGTCTTGTCCTTGAATTTCGGGTGTGGATCGACCGGAATGCCGCGGCCGTTGTCGGACACGATCAACCAGCCGCCGGCGTCATATTCCACTTCGATAAATGTGGCATGGCCCGCCACCGCCTCGTCCATGGAATTGTCGATCACTTCGGCGAAGAGATGGTGCAGCGCTTTTTCATCGGTGCCGCCGATGTACATGCCGGGCCGGCGGCGCACCGGCTCAAGGCCCTCAAGAACCTCGATGTCGGCGGCGGTGTAGCCGTCTTCCTCGGTGACCTTCTTGGCGCCGCGCTTGGAAACGCGCTTTTTGGCGACCTCGGGGGTCACCTCGGCTTCGAGTTTGTCAAATAGATCATGCACGTTCGACATATGGGGTTCGGGACCTGACATTACCCGCCAAATGAGCGGAAAAACACGGCGAATCAATGGTGAGTATGCCATCGCGCGCGGTGCAGGGCGAGGGGCGGATTGACTCAGGGGAATGATTTCCCCGGCTTCGTATTCTATCGGTTGCGAGTGCAGAACACATGCAGGCCCCGGGCATCTTTCAGCGCGCGGGGCCTTTTTTTGGGTGTTACCCAGCCTGATATCAATATCAGGAATATTTCAGTATTCCCGTACATGCTTCGGGCGATACTACCAGTGCATCGGCGTGCATTAATAGATCCGCTCAAGCAGGCAACATGTTTACTGACAAGTATTTAAATTGTCGAGGCAGGCCGTCCGTGGTCGAAAACGCTCGCTAAAACTCCAGGGACGGCTCGAATTCTTTCGGTGGGGTCAATTTCGTAGACCTCCTGTCCTAGATGTACCTGCATCATGTCGCATCGCTCGGCGGGCGTCAATCGTAACGTCAAAGCATTTGATAAGGGATTGATGCTTCATGCCTTTTTGTCCGCGCCGGTGAACCGGATGATGGCCGTGGCTACAACTATGATTCTCAACTGGCCCCTAAGGCGGCGATAATGTCCTGCGCCGATGGTCCGCCGACTTGGTCTTGGCGCCACCGCAGTGTTTTCGGAGAATGCGAAGATGACTCCTGACCGTGGCTCATCCTCAACGCGGCAGGTCTGGCGCACCGAAATCGTGTACTCCCGTGCGCACCGCCGCACTGCGATGAAAGCGGATTGCCCGTCAAGAATTAAATTTCCATCGACACAGCCCGGATGGCCTAGGCATCGCGGGCGAAATCCACTAAGCTTTGGCCTGTACCAAGAATGAGTGCGAACACAAACCCAGATCGTTTTGAATGTCTACTGCCGTACAGATCAGCCCTTTGGAGACGCCCGCGCTGCTGGTGCGCGAAGTGCGCAAGGAAGATCTTCGGGATTTCGCCGCCTATATGATGCGGGCGGATTATCAACAACATCTGGCGAGCCGCTACGGGTCAATGTCGGAAGTCCAGGGCTTCGTCGCACGCTGCCTCAGACGCCAGTCTCTGCCCAACCGACGCGGCTATTATCTGGCGGCCGAACTCAAAGCAACCAAGCATGTGATCGGCGATGGCTTCGTCGTCATTCATGGCGGTAAGACCGCGGAGATCGGCTGGGGCCTGCATCCGGATCTCTGGGGCAGGGGCTTTGCGACCGAACTTGCCAGCGCGCTTTTGTGTGTCGGGATTGAGAAGCTGAAATGCCAGAAGGTCTGGGCCAAGGCGTTTTCTGAAAACCAGGCGTCCATGCGGGTCATGGAAAAGATCGGCATGGGCCATGACCAACTTGTGCGCGACCAGCGCGTGGCTCCAGGGGTTTGCGTCGACGTTTCGTACTGGACGCTTTCCGCCGACACCTATTTCGATGCCGAATATGTCATGGGCGAGCACTGCGGCGACGCATCGGAAACCTGATTGAACTTTCTTCGTTATGCCTGACTTTGCGACGCGCGGCCTACGCTGCGTGACGGTCGGCTGCGTGCGGCGTCAGCATCCGGGGGCGCCATGCAGCACCACTTTCCTGTTCGATGGAGAAGCTCGGGAAACGGTCGCCGGGGCGTTTGATGCTGACAATGCGTCCGGTCCGCAGCGCCCACTTTACCGCAAGGCTCGAGGCGCACGGGCGGCCGCCGACGATCATCACCTCAACTGAGGGAAGTTCCGCATCCATGGTTTCGAGGGTCTCGGGCCCGGTGGAGACCACATGGATTTGATTGCGGGCAATGAAGGCGTCGGTGTTTTCGGACGCCTGACTTTCGAGCACCACGGTGGCACCGGCGGTCAGCATCGCCCAGACTTCTTCCAGAGCGACGTCGAACGAAAGATGCCCGTCCTGATAGCAGCGGTGGTGCGGTTCAATTCCGTAAACTGCGGCGAGCGAGTAGGCGAACTTGACGGCGTCACTATGGGTGACCGCGATGCCGCGGTGCACTGCTGCGTCATGCGCCTTGAAGGCGACGTGGCTGATGTTGCTCGGTTTGACCACGACCGTGCTGGAGCGGGCAATGGTGTTTGCGTCAATCCGGTCGACCAGAACCAACCGGTCAGACCCAATGCCTTCCAGGCGTGGCGCCAGGCTGCTTGATGTCAGGACGATGTGGGCATCGTGGCCCTTAATCGTCTCCAACGCGTGTGCGCTCGACCGCTTGGTATCGACCGGCACATATGCACCGCCGGCCTTCATGACACCCAGCAGGCTGATGAAGAGATCTGCGGAATTGTTCTGGTAGACCGCGACAAGGTCTCCCTCCGTGACGCCGGCGTCGATCAGATAGGTGGCTGCCTTGTCGGCATAGGCGTTCAACTCGCCGTAGCTGAGAGGCTCGCCGTCGATCTCCAGCGCAATGTGGTCCGGATTGGTTTCGGCGTGCGCTTCAACACATTGATGCAGCGTGTCCGGCAGATCTTCAAGCGCATAGAGTTCAATGCGTTCCGGGTTGGTCATGTCGATAATCTGAAAATGCGTTCCCATTGGGTCGGTCTCCCGCTTGGATTGGGGTTGTATTTCACCGGCCTGTGCAGCCGTGTTTGACGGTTCAACGAGGTAGAGGGTCTTTGCAGTCTGCCGTGCCTTGTCCTGGGCAACACCCAGGAGGCAGATGGCAAGCAAATGCTCAAACTCGTTTTATTTCTGGGTAAGCTGTTCGTATTGTTCTTCTTCGGCGCTGTTGGACGGCGCTTTGCCCGATGCGGGACCTGCTTCGTCGAGATCGAACTCGATCCGTTCGAAGTCGGCCGACAGGCCGACCCCAAGAGCCTTGGTGTAGGCTTCCTTCAGGGTCCAGAAGCGGAAGAAATCATAATACTGATCGTCGCGGGTTTTGGCCTTCAAACGCTTCTGCTCGTTCTCGCTCAGGCAGTCCAGGGGCAGATGCTTGATCTTGGCGTTGTCGATTTTCTCCGCATCAATGCCGACCGTTGTGTCAGGCGCGATGGCGATAACCGAAAAATCGTCCGCGTGGGTAATGCTGAAGCTGCAATTGGCCTGCTCGGAGCAGATCTGCGGCTTGCCGAACGGGGGCGTCGAAATCTTCCAGCCATCTCCCTGGATTGCGTCTTGAACCCGGTGGGAAAGGGCAAAGCGAAGGGTTGTCCGCACGGCGATGTAGCGAATTCGGTGATACTTGTGGTTGATCTGGTCGGCGTGGCGGCGCTCTTCGGCGCTCAGCACGTCGTTTTCACGGGCAAGGCGCGGCATGGTTTCAGCCGGAATGATCCAGATATCGATGTTGGTTTCGGTGTCGGCAGCTTCTGCCCCGTCGTCGGCGACGCTGTCGGACGCCAGTTTTCTGAAGCTGAACGGACCATGAGTGGTAATTTCCGCCAAATTTGCGGCATCTGCTGCAATTTCGAAGCGGCGAACGCCGGATGTATCGGCTTTGGCGCCGTTCCCGCTTTTGCGCAGCCATTTCAAAAAGGGCAGTTTCATCTTGTTTCTCCCGAGCCAGGGCGCGTTATGCGGCCCTTTTCTTCTCATGATTGAGAGATAAGACGTGCTCGGAACAATTCTTGTGATTCAGATCACAACAATCTTTATTTATAGCAAAAAAGACATCTAATTGAACAGTTTTTGCCCTGCACAACGTCACGGCATAGCGATGTGTCGTCGGGCTGATCAGTAAGTGTCGGCCTCCTGAAACAGCTGTTCCAGAAGCTGATCCTCGTCTTCCCAGGTCCCGTTTGCCATCATAATTACGCCGGTTTCATCCTCCGGGTCGAACCACATGTCGGCACTGGCGCCATCATCGGAGCCGTCATGCCCCCAAAGATTGCGGCCATCGAGCCATCGGGAGAACCAGACCAGCCCTTGCGACTGGTTGAAGGCCGTCTGGTATGACAGCATTGTCTCGATGGTCGACGTTTTCAGCACCCGGTTGTAATTGAATATGCCGCCTCGCATGTACGCTGTCAGGAAACGCGCCAGTTCGATGGGGCTCGTGCGCAACATTCCGTCGGGATAGTTTGCCTGCCCGTAATGCGGGATGGGTTCAGGGCCAAAATACGTTGACGCGTAGGGCGTAGCAAGGTTTGGCAGATCTACTTCAGCCAGGCGCCAGGACGACTTGTGCATGCTGAGCGGTGTAAAAATGTTGGCGCGACAATATTTGTCGAAGGGTTGCCCGCTGATCACTTCAACCAGATAGCCGGCGAGGGCAATCCCCATGTTGGAGTAGTGCAACTTGCTACCCGGCGAGCTTGCCAGGAAATTTCCGTTACGGCTGTAGTACTCTCCGTCAGGTGTCAAATATTCTTCGGTAAGCTCCGCCAGGGAAATTGGCGAGTCCTTTCCATCTGTCGCGAAATCGTCGAAAAACTGGCGATTGTCTTTTATCGAGGCGCTGTGGGTCAGCAGTTGGCGAAACGTAATCGGCGACTTGGGATACGCCGGTATTTTCACGTCAAAAGGCAGGTAGTCGTTAATGTCGTCGTCGAGTTCAAATTCGCCCTTTTCGTGCAACTGCATGAGGGCTGTGGCGGTGATGGTCTTTGAAATCGACGCAACCAGAAACAAAGTACTCGGTGTAACCGGTATCTTGTTCTTATCGTTGGCCAGACCTGCAACGGAGATACAGGCGAGTTCACCATCCTTGACGATGGCGACCGCCAATCCCGGCACATTTAATGTTTCCAGCTGGCCGGCCAGGTCCGTTTCACAGCTGGTGACGGATTCCGCACCTGCATCGGGGAGCGGCGACACACCGGCCAGTCCAAACTGGTATATCAGCGCCAGGCAAATACACAATATGGCTCCGGCAAGCAGTGCGGTCGGCCCTTTACGGCCGCCCGGAGAACGCTTTTTGTCACGGAATGGCGGGATCGGCTGAGGCTTTTCTTCGTCCATGCAGAGGTCTTCGAGCTTTCTTATCCGCCTTGGTTGTTCGAAACCCCAGTGGCCCCGCGACCCGCACGATGATATGGCCGGCCACGCCGATATATAGGGCTGCAGGCGGTCACACAAGGTCCGGCTCAACAGACCTTAGATCGCATCACCATCAAACGGTTCCATATGAAGGTGAAACGATCTAATAGGCGTCTGCTTCCTTAAACAGGCGCTTGAACAGTTTTTCTTCGCCTTTCCATTCCCCGTTGGCCAACAAGATGACGCCCTGATTGCGCTTTCGTTCGAACCACATGGTGGCGCTCGCGCCATCGTCGGAGCCATCATGGCCCCACACGGTCCGCCCGCCAATATCTTCCTTGAACCAGACCAGTCCTTGCGACTTATCAAGCCTGGTTTGACGTTTGAGCATCTCATCGACAGTGGCGGCTTGCAGGATCCGGCGCCCGTTGTATGCGCCGCCTTCCATCATTGCGATGAGAAATTTGGCCAGTTCGGTGACGGACGTGCGCAGCATGCCATCGGGATAGTTCGGCTCGCCATATTGTTCATAGGCAGCAAATCCGGACGATTTTTTCTCATATGGAACGGCAAGCGCCGACTGATCGATGTCGGACAGGCGCCATGATGTCTGATGCATGCCCAGGGGCGCAAATATATGCTCGCGGCAGTATGCATCAAAGGGTACTCCGGCGATCACCTCTACGAGATATCCGGCAAGCGTGATGCCCATGTTGGAATATTTGCTCTTCGTGCCGGGGACGCTGCGCTGGAAGTTTTTCTTCGGATCGTAAAACGGTCCGTCCGGCGTAAGGTAACCTCTGGTAAGGCTCGCCAAACTCATCGGCGAATCCGCCCCCATGGTGACCGCGGAATCTATGAACTTGCTGTTGTCGCGGATGGACGCCGTGTGCGTCAGCAACTGCCGGAACGAGACCTCCGTATCGCGTCTGTCGGGAAAAGTTATGTCATACGGCAGGTACTTATTGATGTCGTCATCGAGTTGCAGGGCGCCGCGCTCAGCGAGTTGCATGATGGCGGTCGCCGTGATGGTCTTGGAAACCGATGCGATCAGGAAAATTGTATCGTCATTCACACGGCGGTCGCGTTTCATATCCGCCATGCCGGCGCTTGCGGTGCAGACGATCTGACCGTTTTTGACGATGGCGGCGGCCAGGCCGGGAACTTTCATCCTGTCGAGGAAGTCGGTCAGGTCGGTTCTGCAGGCGGGCACATACGCACCCCCTGTGTTGGGTACAGTTGCCATAGCGGTGTTTCCAGTTTTGCTGGTCCAGGTGGAGAGACCCAGTGCCACCGCCGCCGCCGCCAATGGCGCGACGAGCAGGGACTTGCGGGCCAAGCGCGAGAAATTCGCGCCGTTTGTTGTTTTTGGCTGTTCCCGTTCAATGCCTTGACCAGATACCTGCCGCGCTGACTTTGTGTCGGGTTCCACGCAAATCTCCCACATGTTGTTTCAATGCGTGCGGCTTTCGGCGCCGCCGTGCTGTGTGACGTGCATGCCCAAGAGTGCCTGAACACTCCCGGGCATGCTTGCAGTGTCGATATGGCTTCCCATGCGAACGGGGACAAGAGCGGCTCAGGCAGCAATCCGGTCAATGTCTGAAACACTTGCCCCGGCGGCGGAAGATTCAGAGGCTACAACCAGCAAACGCGATTCAGATGTGATGCCCATATGCTGCTTGATCTGTTCTGCCATCGGGCCGGACAGCGCAGCGATCAGGCCTGCGGCACCGGCCGCACCACTGGGTCCTGTGGAGACGCCGCATTCCGCCAGTTCGGCGACGGCCTTGAGGGCCCATTCATCCTCGATCGCCAAGGCGCAGCTCACGCCTGACTGCAGGATGTCAAACGCGGTGAGCGAAACCGTGCCGCATTGCAGGACGGCCATTTCAGAGTCGCCTTTGGCGGAGACCGGAACCGGCTCGCCGGCAGCGAGAGCGGCAAACACGCAAGGTGCGGCTTCAGGCTCAACCACCATGACTTTTGGCGAACGGTCTTTTCTGGTGTGCCGCGCCCAGTTGGTGCCGGCAGATGCCAGGCCGCCAACACCGGCCTGTACTGCGACAACGTCAATGGCATCGTCGCCGGTGCGGGCGAGTTGATCTTCGATCTCAATGAAAGCGGTGGTGTATCCAGCGGCCACAAGCTGCGGAACAACGTCGGTTGCAGCGCGCGCCGTATCGGAAATGAGCAGTGTGTCGGGGTTCTTTGCATCTTCGATTGAGGCATCGACAGAGGCGTCATAGTCGCCATCGATAATCCTCACTTCCGCGCCTTCGGCTTCAATGGCCTCGATGCGGGCATCTGAAACAAAACCGGGAAGGAATATGCGGGCTTTCAGGCCGAACCATTGCGCGACACGCGCCACGGCGCGGCCGTGATTACCGTCGGTCGCGGCAACGAGCGTCAACGAACGGACAGGCTCTGCCCAATCGTATAGCTGCTCTGCGGTGAGTTGACCTTCGGGCAGGGGCCCAAGCTGGTCACGCAAGGTTGCGTAGGTTGCCCATGACGCGCCCAGAACCTTGAAAGACGGCAAGCCGTAGCGGGCCGTTTCGCTCTTTACGTAAACTTTGGCGACGCCGAGTTTCCTGGCGAGTTCAGGCGCCTCGACAATCGGTGATTCCTCATATCCCGGCAGCCGCCGGTGAAAGTCTAAGGGGCGATCTGAGTTGGCTTTTACAGATGCCTCGGTCGTGGGCTTCATAAGGACGCGCATGATGTTCTCCAGCCGTTGGATGCGGCAATGTGTGAATGCCGCTTTGTTCTCCTATGACTGGTAAATGGTGTGCGTCTTTTCGATTGTTTGTGATTCAAATCACAAGTGAATTATTTTTTGTTATTTTCTTAAGATATATCAAGCTGTGGTTGCCCGGGCCGGGTTGCCTTGCCAGGTGGTATCGGCGTCCGCGGTTTCGCCTTTCATTACGAATGAATTCGGATCAAGCACCACATAGTCGCCGAAGGTTACGCCGTAGTGCAGGTTGGCCGTGCTGCCGAGTGTGCAGCCCTTGCCGATCTTGACGTAGTCCGACTTGAAGACACCTTCTTCCAGCGTGTGCGGTTGAATGAGACCGCCTTCGTTCAGATTGGCGTGGTCGCCGATCTCGATAAGGGTGTACTCATTGAACTCGAACCCGTCATCGAAGACCATCTTGCCCACTTTGACGCCTTCCAGCCTGGAAATCAGGTTCTTGAAGGGCGTACCGGCAAACGGATCCTCAAGATTGTGCAGTAACGACACCAGCTTGTGGCGTTCGTGGAACCAGTAATAGGGATCCAGAAGCAACGCGATCCGTGGCTGCAGGGTGCCGAATTTCAGGGATGCGCGCTCTACGAACCACATCCAGAAGACCAATACGGCGAATATCACCACCGAGCCGCCGTAAAGTGCCGCCAGATCGTAGCGCGCCGTCAACAGGATCGACACCACGGAGAGATATGAGATGAGAAAGATCACGAACCAGTTGTTGAGCAGAAACAGCAGGCTGGAGACAAAATTGTAGCGGTTTTTCGCCCGCAGCCGTTGCTTGCGGGTTTCCTCGTCCATCTTGGCCATTTCAAGGTCTCTTTGGGCGGCCCGGGGAATCTCGAACGATGGTGAGCCAAGCAGGCCCACATTCTCGCGGACAGGGCCGTCGATGGGCACCAGCATCTTGGTGCCGATGAGCACGTTCGCGCCGATCTTCGAGTTGGCGGGAATATGCACGTAGTTGCCGAGATAGTTGTTGTCGTGGACCTTGACCGTATTCAGTTTGAACGATGTGCTCGACATACTCTCGTTGATCAGTTTCAGTCCACCGGACACCATTGTCCCGGTCCCGATGTCGCACATGAACGGATTGTCGTGGCGCTGGTCGGAGCCGAAGTTCGACCCGGTCTGGATGATGGTGTTGAGCTCCCAGCCGACCCACTTCATGTAGTAGACGATGGCGGAACTGTCGCCGAACACGTTGTTGAACAATTCCGAGTTGGAGAACCGTTCGATCCGGCGCTGGATCATGTAATGGAAGCCATAAAGGACATAAGTTTTGTCCTCCTCCAGGAACGTGTTCAAGAGCCTTGGAACGGTGCCGATAAAGAGCAGTCCGCCGATGATGCCGATGATGCCTGATGCCATGGTGACTGCGGCAATCCTGATGGCCAGATCGAGCAGGTCCTGGGTTGTCGCCTGGTATGCGAAGAGATCGCCGCCGAGGTAATTGTAGGCAAAAGGAAACCAGTACAGCGCGAACAGCAGTCCCAGGGGAGCTGCCAGAAATCCGAAAATGAGAGGCACGCAGGCATATGTCCAGCGTCGCAATGCGGTGCATTTCATCGGTTCGACGGTGCAGTAATCGGCTGTGGTTTCGACCGCAGGAGTGCCGTGATAGTGCTTGCCTTGCGTAACCGTCTGGCCGTCATGCAGGGATGACGCATACCCAAGTTGAGTGTCGTCTTCCATCACCGTGTTGATGTCGATGATGCTGGCCTCGCCAACGAACGCGTTGTCGCCGATGTGGACAGGTCCGATGTGTATATAATTGGACTGCGCCTTATAGCCGTTGAGGACGCAGTCCTTGGAGACAAGCGTATTGGAACCAATCGAGATCAGGTCAGAACAAACAGCCATCTCCTTGGCCTGGATAATCGTGCCGGCGCCGATCCTGGCTCCGAGAAGTCTCTGGTAAAGGTTCAGGAAAGGATCGCCGAAGGATGCCATCGGTGCTGAGCGGACGAGCCCTTTGACCGCCCAGAAGACGAAGTACCGGAAGCTCCAGACCGGAATGGCCTGGGCTTTCCATTTTCCGATGACCAGCCATTTTACGGCAATGGGCAGGGCGGTGAGGGCCGCTGAAAAGCCGACAACGAGAATGAGCAGCCGGATATAGGCCTGGGTGAGGTCCGGCAACGCAGCGGAAGCCCACCAGAAGCTTTCGACGAAGACGTAAATGCCAAGCACGCCCCAGCCGATCATCCATGCCAGTTGAAGGGCACCGCAGGTGTAATAGGAAATCACCGAAGGCTGGTGAAACGCCTCCTTGTTGGACTGGCGTCCGCTCGCTTCGCCTGAATTTTTGGGCAGCGATGCCACATGTTTTGCCAATTTCTCGATGGTGGGGTTGAGATAGATGTCCCGCATGGAGATGGCAGTAACGTTCATTCTGGCTCGAATTTCGGCGCCGAACTGAGCCATCAGCAGGGAGTGGGCGCCAAGGTCCTGAAAGAAGTTGTCTTCCACTGAGACCTCGTCGAGCCCCATGATGGCCGTGAGGGCGTCCGAGACCTGTTGTTCGGTGTCGTTGCGCGGGGCGACAATTTCGCCTCCGGCAGCGATAAATCTCGAGCCTACGGGCGGGGGCAGGGCCTTGCGGTCCGCCTTGTTGTTCGACGTCATCGGGATCTGTTCGAGTTCCTCCAGATAGGAGGGAACCATGTAGCCAGGCAGGTGGCTGCGCAGCAGTGCGGAGATCACGCCGGGCTCAATTGCGGCGGCGTCCGGCTTCAAGGTGTAATAGGCGACAAGATCGACGACGCCCTGCTCGGGTTCATAAGGATTGACCACCACCTGGGCGATCTGAGGCACCTGCATCAAGACGGCTTCGATTTCACCCAGCTCGACACGGTAGCCGCGCACTTTGACCTGGGTATCGATGCGCCCGAGGAACTCTATCTCGCCGTCTTCGTTGATGCGGCCGAGGTCGCCGGTGCGGTAGATGCGGCCCGGCGGGTTGTTCTCAATGCCGATGAAGTCATGAATGAAGGTCTTCTCGGTGAGGTCTTCACGGTTGAGGTAGCCGATGGCGAGGGCGATCCCGGCAATGCCGATTTCACCGGTGTCGCCGTCTGCCTTGAGTTCAGGTTTGTCGACTTCGAGAATGACCACCGTGTAGGTCGGCAAGGGCGTGCCGATGGTGACCGGGATGTCCGGTGTCAGCACGCGCAGCGTTGAGCTGACAGAGCATTCCGTCGGCCCATAGGCGTTGAGAATGTTGCGGCCTTCCTTATGCCACTTGACCACGAGGTGGTGGGGCACTTCCTCGCCGGACAGAATGATAACCCTGATGTCTTCCAGGTCGGCTTCGACGGTTGCCCAAAGCGTGGGGACGCAGGGGAAAACCGTTATGCGCTGTTCGGCCAGGAAATCGTGCAGGTCCTCACCGAAGAGGTTGGCTTCAGACTTGCCGGCGACGAGGGTGGCGCCGGCAATGAGCGGCATCCAGAGATCCTCGACATGGAAATCGAAGGCAAGCGTGATGCCCTGATAACAGCGGTCGTCGGGGCGGATGCCGTAAACCTCACCCGCCACCTTGACGAAATTGCAAATGCCCGCATGCTCGATGGCCACCCCCTTGGGTTTGCCGGTGGTGCCCGATGTATAGATTATGTAGAACAGCTGCTCTTCTGCCAGAGGCGCTTCTTCTTCGCTGATACGATCGGTTGAGTTCGCGGCAATCTCGTCCTGTGCCGTGTCGATGAACACCGGTGTTACGTCGAATTCGGAGAGTTTCTCCTTAAACCGTGTCACCGAAACGATGGTCTTGACCTCGGCATCCTCGAGAATGAAGCTGATTCGCTCACCTGGAAAACTTGCATCAAGGGGAACATAGGCGGCGCCGATTTTCAGCACCGCGAGCAGTCCGACGTGTGAATTGATGGTCTTGTCGAACAGGAGGCCGACCCGGTCGCCCGGCTTCAGGCCCTGGTCAAGCAGGTAGCGCGCAGTCTGGTTGGCGAGATTATCGAGTTCGCGAAATGTAAGGGATGTTTCTTCTGTGATGACAGCGACGTGGTCTTCGGGGACGCGATCGCAGGTTTCCTCGTAGAGATGATTTAACCGTTCGCCTTTTTTCCAGCGAACGGTGTTGTCCACGTCTTTGCAAATCAGCATCAGACTTCCCCTCTCCGAAAAGCAGTGGGGGGACCCGAAGTCCCCCCTGAAGCTTAAGCTGCGTCGGAGATATCGGATCGACCCACAATGTCGGCAACTGCTGCCTCCAGTGCGTCCAGGCCCTTCGCCAGCTCTTCCGGCGAAATCACCAACGGTGGGAGCAGTTTTAAGACCTGACCTTCCGCACCACAAGTTTCAACAATCAACTTGCGGGCAAAAGCCGCTTTCGAAACCTTTGAGGCGATCGAGGCGTCGTCCCAGCTGATACCGAGCATCATGCCGCGGCCGCGCACGTGAGCGCCTGAGCCGGAGTACTTCGCAACAATGCTTTCAAGCCGCTCGCGAATGGTGTGGGCGTTGGCCTGAATGACGTTCTCGAAGGTCGGGTCACGCCACAGATCGAGCGCTGCCTTGGCTGCCACGAAGGCCAGGTTGTGGCCACGGAACGTGCCGTTGTGCTGACCCGGGGTCAGAACGTCAAGTCCGGGGCGGAACAGGACCAGCGACATCGGCAGGCCCATGCCGCCGAGCGCCTTGGACAGGCAGATGATGTCGGGTGTGATGCCGGCGTCTTCAAAGCTGAAGAACTTGCCGCTGCGGCCGCAACCGATCTGGATGTCGTCGATGATGAAGAGAACATCGTGCTTGCGGGCAACCTGTTCGATTTTCCTGAGCCATTCGAAGGAGGCAACGTTGAGGCCACCTTCCGACTGCACGGTTTCGACGATGATCGCAGCAGGCGCATCGATGCCGCTTGAGCCGTCAGAAAGCATCTTGTCGAGGTATTCAGCCGTATCGACGCCTTCTCCCATGTAGCCATCGAAGGGCATGCGGCTGACACCGGACAGGGTGACACCGCCGGCTGAGCGGCTGGACTTGTTGCCGGTGAGCGAAAGCGAGCCCTGGGTCATGCCGTGGAATGCGTTGGTGAAGGCAATCACGTTTTCGCGGCCGGTGGCCATGCGGGCATACTTCAATGCGGTTTCAACCGCGTTGGTGCCGGTCGGTCCGGGGAAGGTAACCTTGTAGTCCATGCCGCGCGGCTTCAGGATGACATTGTAGAGCGTGTCCATGAAGTCGTGCTTGGCGGTGGTGTACATATCGAGCGAATGCACCATGCCGTCGCCCATGAGGTACTGCATGACCTTGGACTTGATGGCTGGGTTGTTGTGGCCGTAACTCATGACGCCTGCCCCGGCGAGAAAGTCTATATACTCGGTGCCGGCGGTGTCCGTCAGCGTGGCGCCACTGGCCACGGCAAAAACGGTCGGGAAGCTGCGGCAGTAGCTTCTGACTTCAGCTTCATTTTCTTCAAATATTTCAGTGCTATAGGGCTTTTGGGGTGTGCTCATCTCTGTTTCCTCCGATGGACATGTCATCACGTCCAGATACAGGTTGCGTTTCGTTACTCATAATTTAGTGATTTATTTTCACGTTAAAGTGATACAGATCACAAAATTGTGCGTTTCGAAGGATTTTTGTCGATTTCGGCGGCTTGCGCTGGCCAGCGGGGCCCCCATATCAAAACCCACAAACCCAAAATGCGGGCCGGGAACGGATTGGGGAGGCGCCTCAAGCCAACCGTATCGCTTCAGGAACGGCGTAGCATGCGACTTTTTGCGATAAGCGACCTTCATCTGGGCAGCGCGCTCAATCAAAAAGCGCTGGAAAAGCTGGAATCGCACCCTGAAGACTGGCTCATTCTGGCGGGCGACATCGGCGAAACCGTCGATCATCTTAAGCTCGCGCTTGAAATGCTGGTGCCCAAGTTCAAGCAATTGGTATGGGTTCCGGGCAATCACGACTTGTGGACCATCGATCCGGTTGACCGTCCGTTGCGCGGTGAGGACAAATACCGCCGACTCGTAGAAATCTGCCGCCAATTCGGCGTTCTGACCCCGGAAGATCCTTATGCGGAATGGCCCGGGGAGTTTGAAGGCGAGGCCGGTTCATCGGGTAAAATGCTGATTGCGCCCCTGTTTTTGCTCTACGATTACAGTTTCCGCCCCAGTTCAGTGGCCCAGGAGGAAGTTCTTGAATGGGCCGATGCGTTCGGCGGCCGCGCCAGCGATGAAGAGCTGCT
>JAJFHM010000278.1 GCA_021775625.1 Hyphomicrobiales bacterium
CGGTTGACGCCGCCCTTGGGCGTGGCGCCAATCTCGGCCATCTCCATCAATGAGTCCCAAAGTCTGCCCCCGTTTATGCGCACATTGTCGTACATAGATCCGCCCTGAGTTTCGAGATGGCGCGATGCTATGCCGGGGCGGGCCGCGTGTCCATGGATGGCGTCGATTTGACGCGAGCAGGCTCAATAATCGCGGCGCTGCCCAGCTCCGTGATAGAGAATTTCAGTCCACTGCTCGCCCACTTGGTTCCACAAACTGACATCATCCGCGCTCATATTGCCTGCTGGACGGGGGGCTGGATCAAAGTGGCCATAGACATCCGTTCCGCGCGCCAGTTGGGCATGGGTCCGGCATATGGTCTGGCGGCTGACCGGCTGCAGGTAACTTTGAACGGCAAAGCCGATACGCCGGTCGCTGCCGCGATTGGGCCGTGACCCGTGAATGATCCTGGGGTGATGAAACGAGAGCTGCCCGGGCTTTAAAGGAAGGTCGACCGCGAGATCTTCGTCGACATCCTCAATGGTCTGCCCACGGGTGAGAATGTTCTCCTCACTGAACGTATCGGTGTGGGCCCTGATCTCGTCCTTGTGGGTTCCGGGCATCATACGCATGCATCCGGACGTCGTGTTGCTTTCCGATAGTGCGAGCCACGCGGTCACGCCGCGGAAAGGGTCGATGCCCATGTAAGTGGCGTCTTGATGCCAGCTTACGAAACCGGGGTCATTCGGCTCCTTGATGAAGAGCACCGAGCCATAGACCAGAATATCGGGGCCGATCAGGTCTTCGACTGCATCGAGGATGCCGGGGTGATGGGTGATCTCATCGAGGCAGCCGAGCACCAGATGCGCATTGTTGCGGCCAGCGCCCGCCAGCGCCTGCGACCAGCGCGCCTCGGCCGCTTCAAGCGCGGCGCGAAACCGGCTCGCCTCTTCCAGCGACAGGAGATCGACGGGAGAAAGAAACCCGTCCCGGCGATAGCTGTCGACCTGATCTTGCGTAAGATGTTTCGGCATGGCGGCAAATCTAGCCGCGGCAGTTTGCCGGGGCAAAGGAATTCAGAGCATCACCGCCAGCAGCACGGACGCCACCAGCAAGATTGCAAAACACACATTGATAATCCGGTTGGCGCGCGGGCTGCGAAACAGGCGCGTGAGCATGGTTCCCACCAAAAGCCATGCCGCGTTGACGAAGGTAATGGTCACCAGAACGACAGCGCCTTTCAGGAAAGCATCCTCGAGGGGCCGGTCGGCCAGCAGCACGAAGCCGGAGAACAGGGCCGTCATGGCGGCGTAGGCCTTGGGGTTCGCCACACCCATCAACACGCCCCCGAAGTAGCGTGGGCCGGGCCCGTCGCCGGACGCTTCAGCCAGTGGAGGCGCTGTGGCAATCCGCCAGGCGAGATAGACCATGTAGGCAGCCGCTACAATGGTGAGCACCGGCGCTGCTCCGGGCAGTGCGAACACCACAGCCGTAACCCCGCTTGCGGTGATCGCCATGACCGTGGTGACGCCGGAGATCACACCTGCAACGAAGACCAGTGACCGCCGAGCACCGAATGCAGCGCCCGCAGCGGCAATGCTGAGTGTTGCAGGCCCCGGACTGCCCGTAAGCGCCAGGGCTGCAACGATGAAACCGAAAAGCTCCTGCATCGGCCAGCTCAGGTGTGGAGCGACAGGCCCTTGATGACCTTGTCCACCTGTTTGCGGTCCGCATGCAGGGCAAGCCCGACCAGATCGAGAGCGTCTGCCTCGACGGCTGCGACCGCGGCACGGTTGTCGTGGTCATTGCCGGTGGCGAACAGATCATGGGTGTAGATCGATATGGTGAGACCGCGCGAGATCGCCCTCGCCCTGACTTTCGTCAGATCATCCGCCGAGCCCGCATAGACCATGATCGGCTCGCGAATGAGCGGGCCGTACACCGTTCCCGAGGCGTCCCGGTAAGGTTCGCCGACAACTTCCGGCGCAGTTCCGGACAGGCCGCCGGTCAGAAAGCAGGCGACATTGAGTTTCTGCCATACTGCGAGATCGTCTCGCACAATGACTGCAATTTTGGTATCGAAGCGCATGGTTAGCTTGATAAACCATCGGACAACGTCCCGTCTTGAACGATTGTGCGGCCCGTCTGCCGAAGATTGGATCAAGATCGCGCCGCCGCGGCCAGGCTTCGAACGGATCGAAGCGCAATTCGCGGGTCACGCGTTCGATCCGCACCGCCACGACACCTATGCTCTGGGCATCACAACCGAAGGCGTGCAGTCGTTCGGTTATCGCGGGTCGGAACGGCACAGCGAGAAGGGCAACGTGATCGTGTTGCACCCGGACGAGGTTCATGACGGCCATGCCGGTGGCGAACACGGCTTCCGGTACCGCATGCTTTACATGGAACCCCGCCTCGTGCGCGATGCGTTCGGCACACCGAACCTGCCGCTTCCCTTCGTCCGAAATCCGGTCACCCGCGATGGCGCGCTTGTGGGCGCGGTGTCATCCGCCCTCGCAGACATTGACAGGCCGCTCGATGAGCTGGAAGCAGATCAGATTATTTCCGATCTTGCAGCCGCCCTGCACGCCGCGGACCGTTCTGCGGCCGGCCACGCCGGGAAGGGCTGCGACATGCCTGCCATGGCCAGGGTACGCGAATGCCTCGATGGGTCGGTTGAGGCAGGAGTGCGTTCTCAAGACCTTGAGACGTTAAGCGGGCTGGATCGCTACGCCATCGCCCGGCAGTTCCGCAAGTGTTTCGGCACCAGCCCTTATCGCTATTTGACGATGCGGCGGCTGGACCGGGCCCGGGAGTTGATCCTGAGCGGCACTACATTGTCGGAAGCGGCGATTTCATGCGGCTTCGCCGATCAAAGCCATCTGACCCGCCATTTCAAGAGGGCGCTCGGCATGCCTCCGGGCCGCTGGGCGGCAATGGTGCGGGGCGCAGATGCAAATCGCTTGATGTAAACTTGCGGTGCGCTGAAGGCGCGAGGGTACACCACATGAAGGGCGTCATTAAATGCGACTGCTGATTGCCGGCTGGCAGGGCCAGGTTGCCCGTGCGCTGGTGGAGCTTGCTCTGGGGCGCAAGGATGTTACGGCGCTTTCCGTAGGCCGGCCGGCGCTCGATCTTTTTGCTCCGTCCAGTGTGAAAAGCTCTCTGGTCGGCGACCGGCCCGATATCATGATCAATACGGCCGCCTATACGGCGGTCGACCAAGCGGAACAGGAGCCGGAAACGGTCTTTCAGCTCAACGCCACGGGTGCTGCGGCATTCGCCACGGCCGCAGCAAAGCGCGATATACCGATTATCCACCTGTCGACGGACTATGTTTTCGACGGCACCAAGGGTTCCGCCTATACGGAAGAAGATGCACCCTCGCCGCAAACCGTCTACGGCAAATCGAAGCTGCAGTCGGAGATTGAAGTCGCAGAAGCAAATCCACGCCACATCATCCTGCGCACCGCCTGGGTGCACAGCCCCTATGGCCGCAACTTCGTGAGCAGCATGCTGGAGCGGGCGAGGACGCAAGAGGTGGTGGATGTGGTCGATGACCAGACAGGCAGCCCGACCTATGCACTGGATCTGGCGCAAACCATTCTCGATATTGCCGCTAAAGTCTCCGCTCAGGGCGCATCTGCTCCTTGGGGGCTCTATCATGCGGCCAATGCGGGTGCCTCCAGCTGGCGCGGGTTTGCTGAAAAAATCTTCGAGGTATCAAACGCCCATGGTGGGCCGACTGCCGGTGTCAGACCAATCACGACGGCGGAGTATCCGACCAGCGCTCCGCGCCTCGCAAATGCCGAACTGGACTGCAGCAAATTGTCCGCGGCATTCGGTCTGGAGTTGCCTGCATGGCAAAAAGGCGTCGAGAAATGTGTCCGCCGCGTTCTGGCTGAAGACATTGAGTGAACGCTTATAGGTCAAGTACGACGCCGACATTCTTGCCGCATGAGGCATCACCGGTCACCGACCGCGGCGTCGAACAGCAAATAAGCACTTCGTCATCTTCATGCGGAGCCGTCGGCTCTTCGATATAGTCCACAGCGCCGCATTTGAGACGCGTGGCGCAGGTGCCGCATATGCCCGAACGGCACGAAGAGAGCGGCTTGAGACCTGCTTCTTCGGCCAGATCGAGCAGCGTTCCTTTCTCAGGCGTCCACTCAAGAGTGACGTCGGATCCCTCGAAGCGGACGTCGACAGGGGCACTGCTGCTTTCACTCACCGCCCGCGCCGTCTCGGCTGCAGCATCAGACGTGATTACAGTCGCTGGGCCGAAGGATTCGTAATGGATGCGTTCTCCACGCACGCCGAGTTTCGCCAGCCCGTCATAAAGCGTCTGCATGAACGGCGCCGGTCCGCACAAATAGAAGTCATAATCGTCCAGAGGCAGCAGGCTTTTCAGCAATTCGACATCGACACGGCCTTCGCTGTCGTGGGTTTCGCCGAGCCGGTCGCCCTTGCCGGGATCGCTGTAGCGGACATGCGCGGTGAATGTCGGGTGACTTGCGGCCAACTCGCGGACATGGTCGCCAAAGGCATGGGCGGTTCCGTTGCGGGCACCGTGAACAAAATAAGTGCGGCGGAACTGACGGGTTCGCTTGCCCTCTGCGATGATGAAATTGGCCATGGCAATCATCGGCGTGATGCCGACGCCGCCGGACAGCAACACGACCGGCCGGTCACTCGAGCGGTCAAGCGTAAACTTGCCGCGCGGCGCCATGGCCTGCACGCGGGATCCGATAGACATTCGATCGTGAAAATGGTTGGACACCAGCGCTGTACCGCCTTCCCGCTTGATCGACAAACGGTAGTGGCCGGCTCCGGGTGCATCAGACAGGGTGTAGGTCCGGCTGGCGGGGGCATCCGCATTTGGCGCATCAAGCCGAATGGGAAGAAACTGGCCGGGTTGGTGCGACGCCAAAGCCTTGCCGTCGGCACGGCGCAGGTAGAACGACGTAATGACGTCGCTTTCGGGCTGGATGTCGAAAATCTCGTAATCGATGTAAGCGTTACGCTCCTGGTTGGCAGCGATGGTTTCGGCCGCATGGCCCCAGTCACCGGTCCGCTCCAGCACCGGCGAGTAATCACCAAAGGTGAAGGCCAGCGGCAGACTGCCGGTCACACGGACCGCCTCATCGAGATGAAACCGTATCAGACGTTCCGCCCCTTCAAAGGCCTGGATCTCCTCGCCGTCCCATATAATTTCGGCGCGTCCGGTGAGATAGACCAGGTCCCGGGTTTCAAAGTCGATGAACAGGAAACCGGCTTTCGGGTTGGTCAGAACATTGCCGATGGTGTTGAAGTGGAAATTGCCGGAGAAGTCAGGGAACACGAAACTGCGGTCGCCCTCGATGCGGACGAAGCCGGGCTTGCCGCCACGATGCGACACGTCGGCACTACTTGACGCCGTATCGGCCGGTCCGTCGTGGCGGGTGGCTATAAACAAGGTGTCAGACTTTTCGATCAGCGCCTTTATTGGGGCATCGAACATTTGCAAGCGCTGCGTCGGCCGTTCCTTGCGCGGCGTGTCGATGTCCGGCAGCAGATCGATCTCTCTGGTCTGGATATATTGCGGGCAATTGCCAAAGCTTTGTGAAACGCCGATCGAGAAACCGCCGTCGCGAATCTGTCCGATACGGCCTGTCAGGCGGTTGCGCCGTCTGGCGCCGGGCTGGAATCCGAGGATGCCAACCGCCCCGCCGGGTTTGAGATTACCGCCCAGAGGGTCGCCTGAAAGCGGCGCCATGGCGATGTCGAGCGTTTTACTGTCGGGCGTCGACATGAAGCCGGGGCGCCCGGTGACAATGGAGGCCCACGGCCTGCCCTCCGCATCGACGCTGCCGACCAGCACAAACGGCAGTTCGGCATAAAACTCGCGATGCTGCACCGGCATGTGATCGCGGATCACCCGGCGCCCGAACGCCTCCATTTCATCACGCACGCCGGCACGCGATTGCGCTTCGTGTTCGCCGGGATGAAACGGTGATGCGCGTTCGGTGGCGGCGGTGTCCATGAGACCACTCCTTGAATGATTGACCTGAGCGCTGCGCGGATCACCCGCCGGGCGCGATGAATTCCATGCGAATGCCGCCCGGGATGGTGCACATCATGTGGCGGGTGGGCCCGTCGCCGATTGCTTCCGGCGCAAACTCGACTTTGGCTCGCGGATTTGTGCGTACTTTTTCGTGCACCGCGTCCAGAGCCGCTGCATTGTCGACGGTCAGGGCGAAGTGATGCAGGCCGATCACGTTTTTGCGGTCAAACGGCACCGCATTGGCCGGATCGGTCGCCTGCCACAGGGTCAGCATGATGGTGCCGTCCGACACGAATACCGCGGGATAGTCAGGCTTTTCAGCCACCACCGAGAAGCCCAGAGTGTCGGTGAAAAAGCCGCAGGTTTCTTGAATGTCAGGGACGGTCAGCCCAATATGGTGGGCACCCCTGGTTTGTGAAGCGTCAGACATGGTTCATCTCCTCAGTTGTGCGTTGAAACTCTACCTAACCCTTCCCATTGATGATAAGAATATTCATTAATTGAAAGACATTGTTTCGATTTAAGGAATAATAGTGGATCGCCTTCACACCATGGCCGTGTTCGTCGCCGTCGCCGAGGAAGGCGGCTTCGCAGCAGCAGGGCGGCGCTTGAGCATTTCACCGCCTGCCGTTACCCGTGCCGTGACAGCACTTGAAGACATTCTTGGCGCGCGATTGCTCCACCGCACCACACGCCAGGTCCGGTTGACCAGCGCCGGGCAGCAATATCTGACCGATTGCCGGCGCATCTTGCAGGAAGTGGATGACGCTGATCGGGCCGCCGCGGGCATCCATTCCCTGCTCCAGGGCAATATCACCGTCACCGCATCGGCGCTGTTCGGACGCATGGTCGTGGCGCCCCTGCTGTTCGACTTCCTCGACCAGCATCCGGATGTCTCGGTCACCACCTTGTTCGTCGACCGGGTTGTGAATTTGATCGATGAGGGTGCGGACGTCGCCGTGCGCATTGCGGAATTGCCGGATTCGTCGCTTTCCGCCATCCGGGTCGGCAGCGTGCGGCGCGTGCTGTGCGCATCGCCTGAATATCTCGAGAAACACGGCACACCTGCCGATCCGGCGGACCTCGACAGGCACAATGCCATCACGTTTTCAGCCGCACTGAGTTCCGCAGATTGGCAATTCAACCGTAACGGCAAGACCACGTCCTTCCGGCCGGTTTCAAGACTGAAGGTGAATGTGGCAGATGTCGCCATAGCCGCGGCGGCCAGGGGCCGGGGCATAACGCGGGTATTGTCCTACATGATCGCACCGCAGCTCGAGAGCGGTGAGCTGCAACTGGTTCTGGAGGCGTTTGCACCACCGCCGGTCCCGGTCCATGTGGTGCACAAGGAGACCGGGCACACCTCGGCACGGGTGCGCGCCGTGTTCGACCATCTGGCCCGGCACCTGAAAGACGAACCCCGCTTGCATCAGGACACATTTTCTGCTGGCTGAGAGATTGCCTGTTGGGGCAGACTGCCGCGGCCGAACACAAGCTGGGAGCGGATCATGGCTTTGCATTTTTCTCGGGACGAATTCGACGAGCGCCAGAAGCGCACCTGCGCACAGATGGAGGCCGAAGGCCTCGACGGATTGTTGCTGTTTCGCCAGGAGAGCATGTTCTATCTCACCGGCTACGACACCAGCGGGTTCACCATGTTCCAGGGCATGTACATGACCGTGGACGGACAGATGGCGCTCCTGACCCGCACCGCCGACCGCCTGCAGTCACGCCTGACGTCGGTGCTCGAGGACATTCGCATCTGGTATGACCGCGAAGGCGCCAATCCGGCCATCGACCTGCGCGAAATGATGCGGGATCTCGGTGCGGAAGGAAAACATGTTGCCGTCGAATACCACGCCTTCGGCCTCACGGCGCAACGCGGCAAGATGGTCGATGCAGCCCTTGAGGGCTTCTGCCGGACAAGCGATGGCTCCGATGTGGTCCGCAAGGTGCGCATGGTCAAGAGTGCGGCAGAGCTGGTATATGTCCGCAAGTCCGGCGCGCTGTGCGATGCGGCCTGGGATGTCGCCAACAAAATGACGGTGCCGGGTGTCTTCCTGGGTGACGTCTATGGCGAAATGCTCAACACCATCATGCGCGGCGATGGCGATCCAAGCGCCAG
>JAJFHM010000279.1 GCA_021775625.1 Hyphomicrobiales bacterium
GACTGGCCGAGAAGAGTCGGCTCAAATCCTTTTGCGTTTATCGATTGTATCCCGTTTGGAAGGCAGCTTCCGGCACCAAATCCCCGTCCCATCCGTCAACGCACCACGACCGCATTAAATGCGACAACCGACATCCCGGCCGGACGCCCGCACCCCAGCGCTCCCCCACCCCGCCGCCGCAACGCTTATCCGTAGACAGATTGCCCGAATTCTGGCGTTATGCCGGTCCTTCGGGGAGGGAGCGGGCTGTTCTGATTCATCTTGAGGAAGCGTCTTATGAAATGCCGCCTGTTTTTGGTTATCCTGCTGAGCGCACTCGGCTTTGCCGGCCAGTCCCACTCCGCTGAGTTCATCGCCCGCCATGGCTTGAGCTCCAGCCAGTACCAGTCCGCCTTCAACGCTTATGTGGGACAGGGTCTGGCTCTCACCACCGTCGATGGTTATGCCACCCCGCAGGGCATGCGCTATGCCGCGGTCTGGGTGCGGCGCGGCGGCCCGCAATGGGTTGCGCGCCACGGCATGAGCGCGGCGCAATATCAGGCCGCCTTCAACCAGTACACCGCCCAGGGTTACCGCCCGCTCGATATCTCCGTCACCGGGCTTGGCCAGGGCGCTGGAACATTCGCCGCCCTGTGGTCGAAGACGCCGGGCGCCTGGGTCGCCCGTCATGGCTTGACGTCGCAGGCCTATCAGGCGGAGTTCAACAAATGGACCGGACAGGGCTATCGCCTGGTTGATGTGGAAGGCTACACCACCCAGGGCGGCGTTGTGCGCTATGCGGCCTATTGGGTGCGCCGCAAGGGGCCGGCCTGGATCGCCCGCCACGGGCTGACATCGGGCCAGTATCAAGCGGCCTTTAACAACGCGTCCGGCAAGGGTTACCGCCTGGTGCATGTGGATGGTTACTGGACCCCGGCCGGCGTCCGCTATGCAGCGATATGGGAGCGCAAGAAAGGCGGCGCATGGGTCGCCCGCCACGGCATGACATCGGGCCAGTATCAATCGGAGTTCAACAAGTACACCGGCCAGGGCTACCGGCTGTTGCATGTCAGCGGCTATACCGATGGCGGCCAGGCGCTCTATGCGGCGATCTGGAGCAAGTAACTCACGCAGCGCGGATGTGAAATTTCAGATGTGCTGGATGATGATCGCTTGCCCGGTTGCTGTCGGCACTGTGAATGACACCGCCGCCTGTCACGTCGACCGCTGCATTGGCGAAGACATGATCGATGCGCATTGCTGAACGCTTGTCCAGACTGATGAGGTCGGTGGGAATGGTATAACGGCGTCCGGCCGCGGGAATCGCATCGACAAGCCCGATCGCTTCCAGTGCGCCGAATACCGACTTTCCACTGGCGATGAACTGATCGACCGCTGCATCGGGATCTTGCGAAAACCGTTTGAAGCCTTCGATCAAACCGGCCCGGTCAAGCTCGTCATGCGGGCTGATGCAGTTCATGTCTCCGCACACGATAAGCGGCCCCTCGACATCGGCCACCAGCCGGGTGAAGTCGCGTGCCTTGTTCTCAGGCTGCCGCCCGGGATGCGGGTGGTAGGAGGCAACCGTCACGGTACCTTGCGGGGTGGCGATGGCTGCCACCAGGCCGCCGCGATTATAGATCCGCATCTCACGCGAACTGGTGATCGGATGCCGCGACAAGACGGCGTTGCCCCAGGCATCGTCATAAAGCGCTGCTGTTTGATAGGGATAGGAAAACAATTCGCCGTAATCGACCACCCTGTCGGCAAACTGGCGGCAGAACAACGCCTCGTTGAGCACCAGGATGTCCGGTTGCACAGCCGCAACCACCGCGCGGGCCGCATCCGCGCGGTCACGGTCGATCTGGCGGTGTTCCGGTTCCACCGGCGCCACCGGCGCCACCGGCCGCAGGCCTTCCAGAATGTTGAATGACAGCAGGTGCAAAGGGTCAGGCATGGATCGTCCGGTGGCTCATGTGGACATCGCAGGGTGGCGGTTCATCCGGGTCAGGTCGACGGGTTTAGCATGAATATGGCAGGGCGGGCGTCGGGAATAAAGTTCCTTTGACAGGTGAATCGGCGTACATTCCTGCAACGCAAACCCAATCACGGAAAAGTCGAACGGTAGCAAGTGGGATGGGCGTCCATCTCTCGCGCGCTGTTTGGCGGAATGGTGAACCTGTCATGACGAAAGCGAAGGCCCGGGCCCGGGCGAAAGCGAGAGCTGCGGCGAAGACGGCAAATCCTGCTTCCAACAGCACCAAGCCCGACGTCAAAGTGCGCAAGGGCTATTTTGATGCCAAGTCAAACTCCATGCGCAACAGCGGTGCGGATGTCAAAAACATAGGCGGCATGCAACGCGGCGCGGCGCGGTCGCGCTAGGCCACGAAACATGGAAGAAACAGCGATCGACCGCGAAGCTCTTGGGCGTCTGGCGAAGGCCTTGTCGTTCATCTGCGGCGCAGACCATCCAACCACGGTTGCCCTCGGTCAGGCCGCCGAGAATGGCTCTGAGCGAGACATCAAAGCTGCCCGCGCATTGTTTCTCAAGCTCAAGCCCGGCGACCGTAAAGCTGCATTGGCGATGATCAACGACTGATACCCGGTGCCTTCCCCTTTACGCCCGGATTGAAAACATTCTAAAGTGGTTGCCGAAGCCGGTCCAAGACGCCGGCCCATGGTTGCTAAGCGGGGAAGACAAGTCACATGCACAAAGCCTTACTCATCGATCCGGTTAAATGCACCAGCTGCCTGCAATGCGAAATGGCATGCTCGTTTGAAAACGAAGGTGTCTTCAATCCGGCCAAATCGCGCATCAAGATTTTCGAATTCGAACACGGTGCGCGGGCCATTCCCTATACCTGCACTCAGTGCGATGAGGCCTGGTGCCTGCACGCCTGTCCGGTGGAAGCGCTGACCCGCAATCCTGACACCAATGCGGTGGAAGTGTCGAACGACGTCTGCGTCGGCTGCAAGGTCTGCACCATCGCCTGCCCGTTCGGCACGGTGAACTACAATCCCTCTTCCGGCAAGGTCATCAAATGCGACCTCTGCGGCGGCGATCCGGCCTGTGCCAAGGCCTGTCCGACAGACGCCATCACCTATGTGGAGGCAGACTGGACCGGCTATGACCGCATGCAGCAATCGGCACTCGCCGGCCATGGACGGCCTGCCTGAGCGCCCGGGAACACACTTGGAATTTGAGGAAGTGACACTATGAGCTGGCAACGCAAAGTCCTCCGCGTCAACCTGACCAAAGGCACCTGCGAGAGCGAACCGCTCAACATGGAATGGGC
>JAJFHM010000280.1 GCA_021775625.1 Hyphomicrobiales bacterium
TCCCTCAAAGTTCTCGATGCTGCGAACGTACTCATAACCTTCCGCACTGCTGGTGGCGTATCCGTAGTGCAGGTCCACCGACCAGCTTGCTCCGGAGTAGGTGTAATCGGCAGTGTCGTTGCCAGAACCGCCGTTGAGATAGTCGCGGCCACTGCCACCGCTCAGTATGTCGTTATCGTCACCGCCATACAGACTATCGTTGCCGGAGCCGCCGAGCAGTGTGTCGTCGTCCCCGCCGCCGTACAGCCGGTCATTGCCGGAGCCACCGATGAGTGTATCGTCGTCGAAGTTTCCGCTGAGATAGTCATTTCCGGTTCCACCATCGATGATGTCATCCCCGTCCCCGCCGGAGATACCGTCATCCCCGCCATTGCCGTTGAGGATGTTGTCGACATCATTGCCTGTGATCCCATCGGCATAGGCGGAGCCGGAAACATTTTCGATACCGGTGATGGAGGAGTCGGCCTTGAAATATGTGCCGCTCACGAATGCCCGCTCGGTATCCAGATTGACTTTCCACCCCCGGTATTCCAGTGGTCCGAAGGGAACGATCGTATCGGCCACGGTCCCGAGATGAAGCGTGTCGATACCGGATCCACCGCTGTAGGTTCCAGATTCGGCCTTGCCGAAGAAGTTCATGTAAAGATCATCGTTGCCCGAACCGCCGTAGAGCGCGTCTACACCGCTCCCCGCATACAGGTCATCATTGTCCGAACCGCCGAAAAGCCTGTCGTCTCCGGAGCCGCCCAGCAGCACATCATTGTCGTCGCCGCCGTTGAGATAGTCGCGGCCGGAACCTCCATCGAGATAATCGTCGCCGTCGCCTCCCCACAGGTTGTCGTCGCTGCTGCCGCCGTAGAGGTGGTCGTTGTCTTCTCCTCCATAGAGCCTGTCGCGGCCGGAACCGCCGTAAAGCCAGTCATTGCCGCGGCTACCATAGATGGTGTCGCTGCCGCCGAGGCCAAAAACCGTGTCATTGCCGTTGAGGGCGTATATCTCATCGGAATAGTTGGTGGCGTAAAACCGGTTGGAATAGTGATCGAGTTCGAATCTTAAAGCCATGGTGTCCCTCCATTATCAAAATGCATTGGTCAGCGGTTTCGCTGATGTGCTATTATTTATGGAGATTTTTACAAACTAGTGTGATTCGAATCACATTTATTGAATTTTTATTATTCTTACCTGGTCGACGCGCTTTATAGAGATACACTCAATCCGTCGATCACATGGATCATTCTGGGGTGGCTGGCCAACGGCTCGCAGCCGTCCTGCGTCACCAGCACGGTTTCGCTCAGGCTGACGCCGTATCGCCCCGGGACCCGCATCCCTATCGGCAGGTGAAACACCATGCCGGGCTGAAATACCTCCTCCGCACCTTGAGAAATGAAACCGATGGTGTCCGCCCATGTGGGAGGAAACCCAACGCCGACCGTATATCCGTAAGCACCGAGGAAATAGGCCAGATCGTCGACAGCTTTGTGCGCGTTCTGCGCCTCCATCGCGACGTCGTGGAAGATGCGGCCGGGGCGGATGCCGTCGAGCAGGGTCTGGACACAGGCAAGGACTGCTGTTTCAACCGTTCGCACCTCCGCATCGGGTTCGCTGAGCGATGCACAACGCATCAAGGGTGCGGTGTATCGTTTGAAGCAGCCGCCATATTCCATGAACACGAGATCGCCAGCCACGATCCCGTTTCGGCGATGGGTCTGGTGAAAGCCGCCGGTGCGCGAACCGCTGGTGACAATCGGTTGAATCGACAGGAAATCGCTGCCGGCGGACAACATTGCATCGAAGCCCGCGCGGCAGACATCGTTATCCGTGACACCGGTGCGGATGGCGGCCAGGGACCCGTCAATGCCGGCTGACGTGATCCCGGCTGCCCGGCGCAGGCATTCGATCTCTTCATCGGACTTGATCATGCGAAGGCGAGAGACCAGATCCGTCTGATCGGCCAGCGTCGCATTCGACAGGCCATCCACCAGGGAGGCATAGGCGCCGGCGCCAAGCCCCTGTCGCCCTGGCTGGACGCCGATGGTGCCCTTCGCCAGGCCCCTCGACCTGATCAATGCTGCGAGTTGTTCACCGACGCCTCCGGGCTGATACCAATCAACGAATACGCAATCTTCGACCCAGGTCGTGTTCACCGCAGCGGGGATCTCGACGGTCATCGTGTGAAGCACCGGTTGGCCTTCACGCGGCAGGATGAGACAGGCGTATATGTCGAAACAGATCGTGTCGAATCCGGTCAGATAGTTCAGGTCACAACTGTGCGTGACCAGAAGCGTGTCGAGGTCCGCCTCGGCCATGCTCCGGCGTACCGCCTCCAGCCGCCCGCGATAGGTTTTATCGGGAAAGGCAAGCTCGCTGCCGGCACAGGTTTTTGTCAGTCGCTCAGCATAAAGGGATGGCTTCATGTCATGTTCCAATACTCGTGATCACCACTCAAGAACCATGCTGCACCATAAAGCGTACTGTCGTCTCCGCATTTTTCTCGACACGCCGCAGGCTGCCCAAGAGCCTTTGGCCAACCCTGCTTGCAGTGGCCCAAATCAGCCACCCGGGCCCGGGAACCTGATTGAAGCAAATTAGGCAAGCCATTGAACACGAATCGCTTTTCGGCCTATTTGAGAGATTGATTCAACGAAGTTCAAAGATGGTTCCCCTGCATGAGCGACCCTTTGACGGTGGTGTTCGACCTTGATGGAACGCTGGTGGACACCGCACCCGATCTCGCCCAGGCAATGAATGCGGTGCTTGGTGCCCATGGCCGCGGACATGTGCCACTGACACAGGTGCGCCATATGGTGGGACAGGGCGCGCGGGTGCTGATGGCCAAGGCCATGGCGGCAACCGGAGAGCCTGCGGCCGAACCCCTGCTCGACCAGCTCTTTGACGAGTTTCTTGAATTCTACCTCGCCCATATCGCCGATCTGAGCACACCGTTCGATGGCGTGGAGCGGGAACTCAAGCGCTGCGCGGACGCCGGCTACGCCCTGGGCATCTGCACCAACAAGCCGGAAAGAGCCTCGCATCTG
>JAJFHM010000029.1 GCA_021775625.1 Hyphomicrobiales bacterium
ATGAAACCGTTCGGACGCACGTTCATGGCGAGCACGATCAAGGCGCCGAACAGAATGTTGCGCCAGTCACCCATGAAGCGCAGGCCTTCGACAAGAACGCCTTGAATGAACAGGACGGCCAGCACAGTGCCGAAGACGCTCGAGAGCCCGCCCATGATCGGATAGGCAATCGCGAAGGTCGCCAGCGCGATCCCGAAGTTCAAGTGCTCGATATGGGTTGTATAGTGGGCATAGATTGCCCCGCCGATACCGGCGATGGCACCGCCAATCACGAAGGCCGAAACCTTCACCGCCGTGAGATTGATACCAACGCTTTGCGCGGCAAGCTCATCTTCGCCGACCGCGCGCAGGACCGAGCCCAGGCGGGAACGGTCCATCCACCACAACACAGCCAGAATGACGGCTGCAACGCACCAGATGAAGACAGCGACTTCACCGGTCGTCCACCCGTTCTCCTGGAAGAAGCGGATCTGACGGAAGCCTTCGCCGCCGACAGGGCCTATCAGCAGATTGCCGACAGCGATCTGATAATCGAAGTTGAACCAGAACAGCCGGACAAATTCGCCAAACGCCAATGTCGCAACGGTCAACATAAGCCCTTTGACGCGCAAAGCCGGAAACCCGACGATGCAGGCGACGATCGCTGTTGCCACCGCGCCTACCAGCATGGCGGGAAGGATATGCCAGCCGGCAATAACCGTGAGCATCCCCCCGGTGTAGGCGCCGACGGAAAAGAACCCGGCCTGTGCCATCGTCACCTGGCCGGTCAGCAAGATCACATAGGCCGACAACCCCAAAATGGTGTGCACGCCCAAGATCTGAATCAGTCCAAAATAGAAATCCATGACTATGTTGCCTCTTAGTCCCGATGGGCCGACGTGTTGAAGATGCCACCGGGCCGGAAGGCCAGGAAGATGAACAAGAGCAACATCACATACATGTCACGCTCGGTGACGCCACGGGTCAGCAGGAAGAAGTTCTCCACGCCGCCGACGATGAGCCCCCCGATAATGGCGCCCGGCACGCTGCCGAGACCACCGATAACCGCCGCGATCAACCCCTTGACCGTGATAGGCAGGGTCAGCAACGGAGACAGCATCCCGATTGAGGCACCGATCATTGCTCCCGCAACCCCGCCGATGCAGCCGGCAATGATGAAGGTGGTGGCGTTGGTCTTCTGCACCCCCATGCCGCAGAGCTGGGCTGCAACCGGTTGTTGGGCGACCGCCCGCGTCGCCATGCCCAACGGCGTCTTGAACAGAATGTAGACGAGGATCGCGGTGGCGATGATGCTGAGGCCGAAGATAAAGAGCAGATCACCGCGCAAGCCGAACAGCTCGCCGAATTCGATATAGACATCGTCAAAAAGCGCAGGATAGCTTTGCGGAACACCCGAGGTGGCGTGGACAATCACTTCATCTATGAACAGCAGCATGCCGACGGTTGCCAGCAGCGTTGCGAGCTGGTTACGTGCGGGAATGAACCTGAAGTTACAGATGTAAACGATGTAACCGAAGAACCCAGCCGCAATTGCTGAGATGAAGTATGTGATGAAGACGGGCAGAGGTACATATTCCAGCACCCCCCAGCTCGCATACGCACCGGCGATCGCACTCGCCGCATAGGCCAGATTGAGTTTGTCCATGACGCCGAAGATCAACGTGAACCCAATGGCGATGATGGCGTAGGTTGAGCCGAACAAAAGCCCGTCGACGAGTGCCTGCAGATACTCAATAGGCTCGAATCCGAAGATCATCGTGTCCCCTCCCCCGAGGCAGAATTCAGGATTTGAGTGGTATGAGGGTGGACTGGACTTGCATCCAGTCCACCCTCGATAGGTGTCAGATCATGCTCAAGAGAGCGTCAGACCTTAGAGCGGATTGTGAAGCACCACCCACTCGCCGTCCTTTGCAGTGACGTAGAGGTAGGGTTTGGTTGCTTCGCCATCTGCCTCGCGCTTGATGGTGCCAAGCAGGCCTGGCGTGGTAGGGCGTGACGCAAGGCCGTCGCGGATTCTGCGGCGGTCAGCCTGAACCGTGTCGGGCTTACCTTCGACGCCTGAAGTCTCAATGACATCCTTGAGGATATGCAGGATTTCCCAGGCAGCCGCGCTGTGCAGATCGGTGGATCCGCCATGCTTGGTGGCCATGTCGGAAGCCAGTTTCGCGGCGTCCGTAACCGGTGCGTAGCTGGTGGGGATGATGATCCCTTCGGCAGCGGCCGAGCAGCCTTGCATGGTTTCGGTGGTCGACGAGCTTGTCAGGCCAATTATGAGCTTCGGCTTGACGCGCTGGCGCTTCATTTCCTTGAGCATGCCGCAAAGTGTGAAGGCATGCGAGGACATGGAAACGATGTCGGCCTTGGCCTTTTTCATTTCACGCACCTGGGTGGTGAAGTTGGTGTCGGCCAGCAGCCACTTGGAGAAGCCAACAACTTCAAAACCGGCTTCCTTGGCACGGGTGTCCATGACCTTGTACCAGGTGAAGCGCGAATGAGCGAAATCCTCTTCAACACCACCAAAAATGGTCTTGAGTTCAGGATGTTCTTTCCTCACCCACTTATAAAGCGTGCGGTACATTTCGTTTTCGTTGGGAACATTGCGGAATGCCCATTCCGAAATCTTGGCGAGACCGCCCTTGATCGCCGTATCGGTGAAGATCGGCATTTGCAAGCCCGAGTCGCTGGCATCGTCCACTTTGCCCTGAAGCACACCGAAAAGCGGCTCTGCCACATTGGAGCAGGTCGGCCCGACCGCAATGACGGCGTCCGACGACGCAATTCGGCGGATCACGGAGATACCTTCTTCCGCGTTGCAGCGGTCATCGTCAAAAGTCATTTCCATCATGGCCATCGTGCCATCGGCAAGCTTGACGCCGCCGGCGGTGTTGATGTGCTCAATGGCAGCGTTCATGACCGCTTCGGTGTTGATGCCGAAGGAGCGGAGAACACCAGATTTCACGCCAAAGCCGGCGACCTTGATAGTCTTGTCAGCCGCTTCAGACGCGCCGCTCAGTCCGAGCATTGCGGCTACAGCCACTGCAGAAAGTAAGCCTAAAGTCCTCTTCATGGATTTTTCCTCCCGTTCCATTCAGATACTCAACCAAATGCCAGCCATCGACAGACAGAATGACCAACAGTGCGTTTTTGTCGTAGCCGCACCGTTATTCAAGCATCCAGCTTAGCAGGATACAAGGGCGACGCGACGTCTGCACGTTCAGCCCACCCGAACACAATGTGTATCAGATGGGCAATCCGTTTCCCGCTCTTGGGCGTCCGCAGATCACTGACTGCATCGGCTCGCGGCGGATGTGCCCCCAATAAGATGGCGAACGTTATCAGCCGGATATATGAAAGTCCAACACTAGTCTTTGGTATTATGAACCGGCGCAATGTTGCCGTTACAGCGTTTCGCAGCTTTTGTTGCGCCGGGCAACCTTCGGACCTATAGGGAGGCATCCGCCGCTCTTTTGACCCAGCCTGGACGCCATTCATGACAGCCGCTTGCGGGCAACAAACCGACCGGCTTACCTACCATCGCGGCGTGGCGCTGGTGCTTCTGGCCGGCACCTGCTGGTCGCTGATGGGGCTGGGCATTCGCCTGATCGAGACGGCCTCCGCCTGGCAGATCCTGTTCTACAGATCGCTGTCGCTGTCGGCATTTCTCATGGTGGTGTTTTTCATCAGAGCCCCGGCGCGGCCGTTTGCCGTCATCATCAAATCCGGCCTGCCGGCGCTGCTCGGCGGTGTCGCTCTGGTGGCGGCCTTTGTGGGGAGCGTGGTCGGCCTCATCGGCACCACCGTGGCGAACGCCATGTTCCTGTTTGCGTCTGCCCCCTTCATCGTCGCCGTCCTGAGCTGGCTGCTGCTCAGGGAACGCGTCAGGCGGGCGACGTGGATTGCAGTGGTCTTCGCCGTTGCCGGCATCGGTATCATGGTGGCGGACGGCGTTGCGGCCGGCCAGTTCTGGGGCAACGCTGCCGCCGTCATGTCGGCCATCGGATTTGCGTTTTTCACGCTGGCGCTCAGATGGGGGCGAACCAACGACATGCTGCCCCTGATCTTTTACGGCGCCGTGTTCACCACAATCATTGCCGCGGTCATTTGTATGGCCAACGGTGACGGCCTCGCCGTCTCCGCGGCCGACGGCGCACTCGCAACGGGACTCGGCCTGATCCTGCTTGGCGGCGGCATGTCGATCTACACAATCGGTTCCCGCATCGTGCCGGCAGCGGAACTCTCGCTCCTGGCCATGACCGAAGTCCTGCTCGGGCCGTTCTGGGTGTGGATCTTCGTTGGCGAGACCGCGGGGCTGCTCACCTGGATCGGCGGCGCGGTCCTGCTCTCGGCCATTGTGGGCAACGCGCTTTCAGGCCTGCGGCGCGCGCCACCGCCAAGCGGCCTGCACTGACACCAACGCGATTCCATATGAACGTGAAACGATCTAACGCCGTGCCTCGATGGCATCCCAGATCATCACGGCGATGTCGTTGCCGCCGAAGCGTTTGACCTCGCGGATGCCAGTGGGGGACGTGACATTGATCTCCGTCATCCAGTCGCCGATGACGTCGATGCCGACAAAGATCAGGCCGCGTCTCTTGAGCTCGGGCCCGATGGCTTCGCAGATCTCGTGATCCCGTTTGGTCATTTCCACCGGTTCGGGCCTGCCGCCCACATGCATGTTTGAGCGGCTTTCGCCTTCCGCCGGCACCCGGTTGATGATGCCCGCGACCTCGCCATCCACCAGAATGATGCGCTTGTCGCCCTGGCGGACGTCGGGAAGATACTGCTGAACGATGTAGGGCTCGCGGAAGTTCATCTCGAACAACTCAACCAGCGATGCCAGATTTTCATCGCCGTGCGACAAACGGAACACACCCGCACCGCCGTTGCCGTAGAGCGGCTTGACGATGATATCGCCATGCTCGTCACGAAACGCCCTGGTTTCCGCAGCGTCCCGGGTGATCAGCGTGGGCGGCATGAAATCGGAGAACTCGATGACAAAGAGCTTTTCCGGCGCATTACGCACATGCAACGGGTCATTCACCACCAGGGTCTTTGGGTGAACATGTTCCAGCATATGAGTGGCTGTTATGTAGCTCATGTCGAAGGGCGGATCCTGGCGCATGAGTATGACATCGAGATCGGCCAGATTTTCCGTCCGCTCGTCATGCTGGTCAAAGTGATTGCCGGCTTCGTCGCGCAGGGTGAGAGACGCGCCATAGGCATAAAGCCTGGTGCCGCGCAGGCTCAGGGCCTGGGGCAGGTAATAGAAGATATCGTGCCCTCTCGCCTGCGCTTCCAGCAGCAGGGCAAAAGAGGAATCACCATTGATGTCGATGGTGTCGATCGGGTCCATCTGGACGGCAACGCGCAGGCTCATAAGTGGGGGGTCCCTGGGTTAGGTCGTGAACTCTTGAATAGCACCCGTTGTGCCTGCCTTAACACAAGCTAGGCCCCAAAAGCATCCTTGAGATGCCGGAAGGACGGACCGCGCCCGATGAGGATTGCATCGAAACGCATATCGGCGTCGGCGGCTTCGGGGTTTTGCGATATCCAGTATTGCGCCGCGCGGACGATGCGGGCGCGCTGGTGCTGCGAAATCGAGCCTGCGGCATCGTCCAGGCTCGCCCTGGCCTTGACCTCGACGAAAACGAAGCCGCCACCCTTGCGGGCGATGATGTCAATCTCGCCGACGGGCGATTTATAGCGCCGCTCGACAATCCAGTAGCACTTTAACATGAGAAAGGCGGCCGCTAAGCGCTCCGCCCAGTGACCGCGCTGGTGCGATTTGCGTCTTTGCTCTGTGCTGCGCGCGCGGGTCATCGCTCACCCGGCATCCGATTGCGACCTGGCGATTTCCAGGGCCCTCAGATACACCTGACGGCGCGGAGCATTGTGCGCTTTCGCCAGTTCGGCGGCCACGTCGCGCACGCTTTTTGACTGCAGCAGCCTTGTGATCTCCAAGTCGAGCAGATCGGTATCCATCTCCTGGGTTCCAGGCGGCCCGGCGACCAGAAGCGTGACCTCGCCTTTCAATGTGCGGGCTCCCACAATCTCGCGCAGCGCACTCACATCGCCGCGCAAAACCTCCTCGTAGAGTTTGGTCAGTTCCCGGGCGATGACCGCGGGGCGATCGCCGAGGGTCTCTTCTATGTCCGCAAGCACGGCTGCGATGGTGCGTGCCGAGGCAAAAAATACCAGCGTCGCAGAGACATCGTGCAGGTCCTGAAAGAACGCCTGCCGCTGGCCTTTCTTCGGTGGCGGAAAGCCGGCGAACAAGATGCGGTCCGAAGGCAGGCCGGCAATGGCGAGAGCTGCCATCGGCGCCGATGCGCCGGGTATGGCGGTGACCGCGATATCCTGCGCTGAGGCCTCGCGCACCAGCTTGAAACCGGGATCGGACACCAGCGGCGTGCCGGCGTCGCTGACCAGGGCCACGCTTGAGCCCGACAACAGTTTGGTAACGATTTCCGGGCGCACCCTTTCGGCATTGTGATCGTGATAGGGACGCAAGATCGCTTCAATGCCATATTTCTGGGTCAGCTTGCGGGTCACCCGGGTGTCCTCGCACAGCACCAGATCCGCTGCAGCGAGCACCTGGAGCGCACGCAACGTTATGTCGGCGAGATTGCCGATGGGCGTGGATGTGACATAGAGGCCGGGCGCCAGGGCGGGAACCGAACACGCGTGGCCATCAATGTAAAAGGCAGCTTTTTTGGGCGGTTTGGCGATCATCGGAGTTTGGCCCAATCGATCTGTGGCGGCCGGCGGCGGGTTACAGGCCCTGCGTCGACGCCAACTATCATGATTAACCACTCTTGCTAATGGTTTTTACATCCGTCAAAAGATTGTTTACCTTAACATATTGGGACTGTTTGGCGGAAGCAGACGGACACATGAGGTTCATGCACATGGGCCAGGTGGCCAAACCCATCGAAACGGAATGATCGAGGCCTGATCGTGAAACTTGCCAACGCCATGACGCGGGGACTGCACAAAGCGATCCGGGCAAACCGGATAGTTTCTGCTGCACTGTTTGTCTTTATCGGATTTGGGCTTGCCGCTTGTGGTGGCAGCCTTGGGGTTGATGACTGGTTCGATTCTGATTCGGACAAGAATCAGGTCACCACGAATGATGTGGCGGCTTTGCAGACCGGCGGTGCGAAAATCGCGCTCCTGCTGCCGCTGACCGCAAGTGGTGGTGCTGCAGATATTGCCCGCTCCCTCAAAGAAGCCGGTGAACTTGCCGTCTTCGAGGCCGGCCAGGCCGGCATCGTTTTGACCACGAAAGACACGCTTGGGACGCCGGCCGGGGCACAGACCGCAGCACAGGCCGCCATTCAGGAAGGCGCTGAGCTCATCATTGGCCCGCTGTTTTCCAGCTCTGTTAAAGCGGTTGCTCCGGTCGCATCGGCCGCCAATGTTCCGGTCATCGCGTTTTCCACCGACAAGAACGTGGCGACCCAGGGCATCTATCTCCTGAGTTTCCTGCCCGAACATGAAGTCGACCGGGTGGTCGATTATGCAGTCACCTCCGGGCGGCGCAATTTTGCGGCTCTGGTGCCCAAGTCGCCATACGGTGCGGTGATCGAAAAAGCGCTCGTAGCCGCCGCCAAGAAGCGCAAAGCCAGAGTGGTTGCGATCCAGCGTTATGCGCGCAACGAGCAGGCCCTGCAGGCGCCGACCAAGGCCATGGCCAAAACGGTGCTCAATGCATCAAAGAAAGTGCAGGCCCTGCTGATCGGCGAGGGCGGCAATCTTCTGCGCAGCATCGGCGCCGTTCTGGCGCAGGAAGGCGTCACCGGATCGACGGTCAAGATGCTGGGAACAGGGCTGTGGGATGAAGCCGGGGTCAACTCGATTCAGTCCATCGTCGGGGGCTGGTATGCCGGCCCACCGCCATCGGCGAAAGCACAGTTCGCGCATCGGTTCCGGACGGCGTACGGCCGCGAGCCGCCGCGGCTTTCAAGCCTTGCCTATGATGCAGTCAGCCTCGCAATCGCCTTGGCGCGGCTACCGCAGGGACAACGCTTTACCATCACCAACCTGACAAACCAGGAAGGCTTCGCCGGCGTCGACGGGCTGTTCCGGTTCCGCAGCAACGGTCTCAATGACCGCGGTCTGGCAGTGATGGAAGTGACCGGCAGCGGCTCGAACGAGGTATCGACCGCACCTCCGAACTTCCGGGGCTCATAACGCCGCAATCACAGAATTGAGCACCAGGCGGCCCTTCGGGGTTGCCTGGATTTTCTTTGCCGCCAGATCGTGGCGCAGCAGGCCGATCGCCACCAGGGCATCGATCGGGGCTTGCTGAGGAACATATCCGCCAAGCTCCTCAAGCCGGTCGAGCGATACCCCTTCGCTCAAGCGCAATCCCATGAGCAACATTTCCTGCCCGCATTCGTGCGCTGTGAGACGGCGCTCGCTTGCATGGCCGCTGGCGCCACTGGCAATGGCGTTGCGCCATGCCTCCGGCGATTTGACGGTGTCGATTGCAACACGGGCGCCGTCCTCGAGGATGCGGGAATGGGCGCCGGGCCCTGCCCCGACATATTCGCCATAACGCCAGTACAGAAGGTTATGGCGGGATTCGGCACCTGCGCGTGCATGGTTCGAAACTTCGTAGGCCGCAAGCCCGGCGCGGCCGCAAAGCTCCTGTGTGAGATCATAGAGATCGGCTGCGGCATCGTCTTCCGGCACCAGAAGCGCGCCTTTTTCAAAGAGATCCGCAAACGGTGTTTCAGGCTCGATGGTCAATTGATAGGCGGAGATATGATCCGGCCCCAACGCCAGGGCGCGCGATAATTGTTCACCCCATGCCTCCATGGTCTGGCCGGGAAGCGCATAGATCAGATCGAACGAGACCCGATCGAAGGCGCGGCGGGCCAGCTCAACTGCTGCGAGCGCTTCTTCAGAGGTGTGCTGGCGTCCGAGAAACTTCAATGCACGATTGTCGAGCGATTGCACGCCGACTGAAACCCGGTTTACGCCCGCTGCACGGTAGTCGCTAAAATTGCGCGCCTCCACACTGGTGGGATTGGCTTCGAGGGTGATTTCCGCATCGCCGTCAACCGACCAGCCAGCGTAGACGGCGCCGAGCACGGTTTTCACCGTGGCCGGCTCCATCAGGGACGGTGTGCCGCCGCCGAAAAAGATGCTGGTGACATGGCGACCAGGGGTTCGCTGCGCCATGGCAGCCAGATCCGCCGTCAGGGCCTGCGCAAAGCCCGCCTGGTCCACGCCGCCGTGGCGGACGTGAGAATTGAAATCGCAGTAAGGACATTTTGCCTTGCAGAACGGCCAGTGAATGTAGACCCCAAATCCGACATCGGGCGTGCCGACGCTCGCTTCAACGGTGGACCGCCGGCTGCCTGCGACTTCAACCGTGCCCATTGAGACAGGCCTCGAGCAGCAACTTGAAGGCATTGGCGCGGTGCGACATGGCGTGTTTGCGGGATGGGGCCATCTCGCCGAATGTCTCCGCCTCGCCATCCGCCAGGAAGACCGGATCATAGCCGAACCCCCTGTCGCCGCGCGGCGGCCAGACCAGCGTACCGTGCACCTGGCCCTCGAAAGTTTCGCTGTGCCCGTCCGGCCAGGCGAGACACAGCGCACAGGCAAAATGGGCCGAGCGGTCCTGCGACCGGGATGATGCGAGCCGGTCTTCCACAATTTTCATGGCGGCAGGGAAGTCTTTTTCCGGCCCTGCCCAGCGTGCCGAATAAATTCCCGGCTCGCCGCCAAGCGCATGGACCGCGAGACCGGAATCGTCCGCCAGTGATGGCAACCCGGAAACGTTCGCGGCCGCGAGCGCTTTCAACTCCGCATTGGCGATGAATGTGGTTCCGGTTTCTTCCGGTTCGTCGAGACCGATTTCCGCTGCTGAAACCACTTCGATGCCGGCGGCCGCCACAAGTTCGGCGATCTCGCGCACTTTGCCCGGGTTGTGGCTCGCCACCACCAGTTTCGGCTCGGTCAATTGACGATGGCTCATTGCAAACCCCAGATGCGCAGCTCTGCAAATTCCAGGGAATTGCCGGCCGGATCGCGGAAGTAAATCGAGCGACCGCCCTGCGGCCATTCGAAGTCCGCTTCGATGTCAACGCCTGCGCCGTGCAACCGGTCGCACCACGCGGCGATGCCGGCCGCATCCGCCCGGAAACAGACATGGCCGGGGCCCAGGGCGCCGTGGGCCGGCACGGGCAGCGAAGACGACGACGACGGCGTTTGCGTTACGCCGGGGTCGAATATGAGCAGCATCAGATCGCCACAGCGGAAAAATACATGACGGCCCGGTTCTTCGGAATACAACTCCAACCCCAGCATATCCCGATAGAAGGTTTTTGCGGCCGGCAGGTCGTCCGCATACAGCACCGTTTCCAGGATGCCGTCAGGCGTCATCAGCTCACCGTGATTTTCTGCAACGAAAGCAGCTCACCGATACCGTTGCGGGCCAGGGTCATCATTTCCTGAAAACTCTCATCGGTGAAGGGCGCACCTTCCGCCGTCGCCTGAACCTCGACGATGCCGCCGCTGCCGGTCATAACGAAGTTGGCGTCTGTCCCACAATCTGAGTCTTCTGCGTAGTCCAGATCGCAGACCGGCAGATCCTTGTAGATGCCACACGAGATCGCAGCGATCTGGTCAGTGAGAACATCTCCCGAAACCATATCGCGGCCCTGCATCCAGGCGACGCAGTCATGCAGCGCGATCCAGGCACCGGTAATGGAGGCGGTACGGGTGCCGCCGTCGGCCTGAATTACATCGCAGTCGACACTGATCTGGCGCTCTCCGAGCTTTCCGAGATCGACCACAGCGCGCAGGCTGCGGCCAATAAGACGCTGAATTTCAAGTGTGCGGCCGCTTTGTTTGCCGGCGCTGGCCTCGCGCCGCATGCGCTCGCCGGTCGATCGCGGCAGCATGCCGTATTCGGCCGTAACCCATCCGCGGCCGCCGCCGCGCAGCCACGGCGGGACGCGGTCTTCCAGGCTGGCTGTGCACAATACGTGGGTGTCGCCGCACTTGATCATGCAGGATCCTTCGGCGTGTTTTGCAACACCGCGCTCCAGGGTCACTGATCTGATTTCGTCAGGTTGCCGGTTGGACGGTCTCATACGCTGTTTCTCGCAATCTTTAAGCACCCGGAATTTGCCGGGGTTCTACTCCCAATACTCGCGCAATGCCAAAGGAAAGTGCTATTAAGGCTGTGTAAGGTGCGCTGGTTGACGCCGATATGGCGCCCTCCCATATAAACCGCACCAGATTTATGCAGCAATATGCGCCGGTAAAGCATGGAAAACACCCTGCCAGGACTTGCGGATCTCGATCAGAGATCACGCAACATATTCAAACAGATCGTCGAGAGTTACATCGAGTATGGCGATCCCGTCGGCTCGCGCACGATCAGCCGGTCGCTGCCGAACAACCTGTCTCCGGCATCGATCCGCAATGTGATGTCGGATCTCGAAGAAATCGGCCTGATCTCGTCGCCGCATACAAGTGCCGGACGGCTGCCGACACAACTCGGCCTGCGCCTGTTCGTCGACGGCCTCCTGGAACTCGGCGATCTGAGCGCCGACGAGCGCCACCAGATTGAAGCCCAGGTCGTCGCCCGCAATGACGAACGTTCCTATGAAGACGTCTTGACCGAAGCAACCAACATGCTGTCCGGCCTGTGCCAGTGCGCCGGTGTGGTTTTGACGCCGAAAAAGAACGTGCGCCTCAAACATGTTGAGTTTGTCAGCCTTGAGCCGACCAAGGCGCTGGCGGTGATGGTCGGCGAGGACGGCGCGGTCGAGAACCGCGTTGTCGATCTTCCCGCCGGGCTGCCGGCATCGACGCTAACGCGTGCCGCAAACTATCTCAACGCGCGCATGCAGGGCCGGACACTCGACGAAATCCAGGCCGGCCTGCGCACGGAAGTCAAAGACCAAAAATCGACCCTGGATTCGCTGACCGCCAAAGTGGTCGAAGCAGGACTTGCCACCTGGGCCGGCGCGGATGAAGCAGACAGCAAGACCCTGATCGTCCGCGGCCGCTCCAACCTGCTGGAAGACGTCAGCGCCATGGAAGACCTGGAGCGGATCCGCAGCCTGTTCGATGATCTGGAAAGCAAGCGTGATCTCATCCAGCTTCTGGGGCTGGCTGAATCGGCCGAAGGCGTACGCATCTTTATCGGCTCCGAGAACAAACTTTTCTCACTCTCGGGCTCATCGCTAATCGTGTCGCCTTACCGCAATAGCGAGCAGAAAATCGTCGGCGTTATCGGGGTAATCGGCCCGACTCGGCTGAACTATGCGCGTATTGTCCCTATGGTTGACTACACCGCTCGTGTGGTCGGTCGATTGCTGACTTGATTTGTTACGCAAAACGCTGATATCCGAGCGTAAGAGAATCATTCCTCTCACATCAAAGCTGAGAAATCATGAGCGACAAGAACGCCAACGATAATGATGCACCGGACGCGGCCAAGGGCGCGAAAGGTGAAGATAATGCACCGCCCGAGGCGGACGCGCCCGCAGAAGACATCGCTGCTGGCGAAGACGCGGAAGCCGATGCGGAGAAATCCGCCTGGGAGCTGGGCCCGGATGCGCAGATCGAGGCTCTGGCCACCGAGGCAGCCGATCTCAAGGACAAATTGTTGCGCAACATGGCGGAAATGGAAAACATGCGCCGCCGCGCCGAGCGTGACCGCGAAGATGCGCGCAAATATGCGGTGACCGCATTTGCCAGAGACATGCTGGGCGTCGGCGACAATATGAACCGGGCCGTGCAAAGCCTTGATGACGGGGCCCGTGCGAGTGCCGATGCGACGGTCAAAACCTTCATTGACGGGATTGAGATGACCGAGCGTGAAATGCTCAATGTGTTCGAGCGCCACGGCATTACCCGGGTTGAGCCGAAAGGCGAGAAATTCGATCCGAACTTTCATCAGGCGATGTTTGAGGTGGAGAACCCGGAGGTTGCCGCCGGCACCGTCCTGGAGGTGGTCGCCGCAGGTTTTACCATTGGTGACAGGGTGTTGCGGCCGGCCATGGTCGGCGTGGCCAAGGGCGGCCCGAAATCGGCGCCAAAGCCTGCCGACCAGGGCGCTGCGGAGCAACCGGCAGAGCCTGATTCGGCGGCAGACGCCCAAGCGGCGGCCAAGTCACATCAGGATACGGCGGAGCAGAAAAGCGCAAAACCGGCCGGAAAGACGGTCGATAGAAGCGCCTGAGGCGTCAGCGTTGCCGTATCGGGAGGAGTCAAGACATGCTTGTGCTTGAGACATTCGGCCCGGCCTTCCACCTGCCGGACCCAAGTCCGTTTGTCACCAAGGCTTTGGTGCTGCTGAAAATGTCCGGCCTCGAATATGAAGCCCGCGCCGGCGACCCGCGAAAGGCGCCGAAGGGCAAGATGCCGGTGCTCTATGATGACGGAGAGGCCATAGCCGACACCACGTTCATCCGCTGGCATCTGGAGGCGGCGCACGGGATCGATTTCGACCCGGGACTGAGCGATGAGCAAAAGGCTTCGGGCTGGCTCATCGAAAAGGCGCTGGAGGACAATCTCTACTGGGCCATCGTGCACGAACGCTGGGCGGTCGATGAGAACTTCGACAAAGGCCCGCGCAATTTCTTCAACGTGGCTCCGGCACCTCTGCGCCCGATCATCGTGAGCATGGTACGGCGCCAGGTGCGAAAAGACCTGCATTCCCAGGGCATCGGCCGGCACGACCGGGCCGACATCATGCGCATCGGTCAAAAATCTCTCGCATCAGTGGCCGCACTGCTTGGCGACAAACCGTTCCTGCTGGGCGATGCGCCGTCGGGATGGGACGCTTCGGCCTACGCCTTCGTCGAAAATGCGCTGAGCGATTATTTTGAGACCGATCTGCGCGCCGCAGGTGAGGCGCACCCCAACCTGCCCGCCTATTGCGCCCGCATGTCAAAGCGGTATTTCCCGGAAATCGAGCGCTAACGCATCGTTCAGACACTATGCGGGACACGGCAATCTTCTTGCCGCTCCTCACTTTTACATGCATTATCTCCGCATAATCGCTCTTTGTGGAAAATTTGCATAGATATGCAAGATTTTGGACAAGCATTTTCGCTGGCCTTCGCCCTTGTGTTTTCGGGCGATGCGGACCTTCTGGAAATTATCGTTCTGTCGCTCAAGGTGAGCCTGACGGCGGTGGGCCTGTCCTGTGCAATCGGACTGCCGCTGGGGGCCGGCCTGGCGATCAGCCGGTTTCCCGGGCGCGGCGTTGTCCTCGTGGTCGTTAACGCGCTGATGGGGCTGCCGCCCGTGGTGGTCGGTCTGATGGTCTATCTGACGCTCTCCAATGCAGGGCCGTTCGGCTGGCTGCAGCTGCTGTACTCGCCGAGCGCCATGATCATCGCCCAGACGGTTCTGATCACGCCCATCATCGCCGCGCTTTCCACCCAGGTCATTTCAGACCTGCATGCGGAATATGCCGAGCAGTTCAGATCGTTGAGCGTGTCCCCGCGCCATGCGGTCACGGCACTTTTGTGGGATGCACGCTTCAGTCTGATGACGGTTGCGCTGGCAGGCTTCGGCCGCGCGGTGGCGGAAGTCGGTGCTGTGATCATCGTCGGCGGCAATATCAATCACCTCACCCGCGTCATGACCACGGCCATTGCACTGGAAACCTCGAAAGGCGACCTGGCGCTGGCGCTGGCACTGGGTATCGTGCTCATGACCATCGCGCTTGTTGTCACGGCCATGGTCATGACCATGCGGCGGACCGCAACGGCTTATGCCTATGCTTGAGGCGCAGGCAGGCACGCTCCACACCATGGCGGTGAACCGCACACAGCCCGGTGCCACCATGCCGCTTGCGGTGCGCGGTCTGGTGCTGGACGCCAACGGCACCCGGTTGCTCGGTCCGCTGGATCTCACCTTGTCGCACGGATCCCTGAGCGTTCTGATGGGGCCGAACGGCGCCGGCAAGAGCCTGTTGCTGCGGCTGCTGCACGGCATGATCAAGCCGACCAGCGGCGAGATCACCTGGGCGGGAGAACCGCTCAATGACGACCACCGGCGGCGTCAGGCGATGGTGTTCCAGACGCCGGTGTTGTTGCGCCGCTCGGTGGCGGCAAACATTGACTTTGTCCTCAAGCAGCGCGGCGCGGCGAAATACGCCACACGCTCGGGCGTGCTCGAGAAGGTCGGGCTGCAGGACAAGGCCCGGCAACCGGCCCGGCTTCTGTCCGGCGGCGAACAGCAACGCCTGGCGCTTGCCCGCGCCCTGGCGACCGAACCGGAAGTCCTGTTTCTCGACGAGCCGACCGCAAGCCTCGATCCGGCATCGGTGTTGATGATCGAGGAGATCGTGCGCGCCGCGCAGGATCAGGGCACCAAGGTGATTTTCGTGACCCACGATGTGGGCCAGGCCCGCCGGCTTGCCGATGAAGTCATCTTCCTGCATCGCGGCCACGTGCTGGAACGCACGGCGGCTGCACAATTCTTCGACACCCCAAATTCGCACGAGGCCGGTGAGTTTCTCGCCGGCCGGATCGTGCTTTGAGAGAGCACCGCACTCAGATGACAAATCGCATGTTCCTGCATATGGCAAGCCTGCTGGCCATTCTGCTCAGTGTGGCGTCGCCGGCACAGGCCGCCGACAAGGCGATCATCCTGCAATCCACAACTTCGACCGCGAATTCCGGGCTTTATGACCACCTGCTGCCGCTGTTTACCGCCAGGACCGGCATCACCGTCCATGTGGTCGCGGTCGGTACCGGCCAGGCCATCCGGAATGCCCGGAACGGAGATGGCGATGTGCTTTTGGTGCATGCCAAAGCGGCAGAGGAGAAGTTCGTCGCCGATGGATACGGGGTGGAGCGCTTTGACGTCATGTATAATGACTTCATCATCGTCGGACCGGCATCGGATCCAGCGATGGTCGGCGGCAGCCAAGACGCAACCGCCGCGCTCAAGGCGATCGCCAAGGCCAAAGCGCTTTTTGCTTCGCGCGGCGATAATTCCGGCACGCATAAAAAAGAGCTCCTGCTGTGGACGGCGGCCGGTGTCGAGCCGACAGCGGCGAGCGGCACCTGGTACCGCGAGACAGGCTCCGGCATGGGCGCCACCCTCAACGTGGCCGCCGGCATGAGCGCTTATGCCCTGACCGACCGGGGCACATGGATCAGTTTCAAGAACAAGGGCGATGCCAAAATCCAAGTGGAAGGCGATGCTGCGCTCTTCAACCAGTATGGCGTGATGCTGGTGAACCCGGCAAAACACCCCAATGTGAAAGCTAAATGGGGGCAGGCGTTCATCGACTGGATTCTGTCTGAGGACGGCCAGGCAGCAATCGCTGCCTACAACCTGGGCGGCAAGCAACTGTTCTTTCCGAACGGCTCCAGGGGAGCGAGTTGAAGGGTAGCGGGCATGACATCCATCCAGCCATTCCATCTTAACGTTGCGGACGAAACCCTGGAGCACATCCGCGCCCGCGTCGCAGGCTACCCATGGCACGAGATGCCGGATGATGGCGGCTGGGACTACGGCACCAATCTCGATTACATGAAGGCGTTCTGCGCCTATTGGGTTGAGGAATTCGACTGGCGCAAGCAGGAAGCCGCCATCAACCGCTTTTCGCACTTTGTCGCCCCGGTTGACGGGATCGATATTCATTTCATCCACGAGAATGGCAGCGGACCGGCGCCCATGCCACTGCTCATATCCCATGGCTGGCCGGGATCGGTGGTTGAGTTTCTCGACGTCATCGAACCGCTGGCTCATCCGGAACGGTTTGGCGGCCGGGTTGAAGACGCGTTCGACGTTATCGCCCCGTCCCTGCCGGGATTTGGGTTCTCCGGCCGACCGCCGCGTCCCTACGGGCCGCGCAAGATGGCCGGCCTGTTCGATGCGCTGGCGACCGGCGTTCTGGGATATGACAGCTACCTCGCCCAGGGCGGAGACTGGGGCGGCGCCATCTCGTCATGGCTTGGCTATGACCACGCACCGGCCTGCCGCGCGATCCACATCAACATCATGACCATGCGCCATCCCGATGGTCCGCAAGGGCTGGAAGAGGAGGCGTGGGCTGCCCGTTTCGACCGCGAACAGGTGATGGAAGACGGCTACCGGACCCAGCAGGCGACACGGCCGCAGACCCTGAGCTACGCCATGATGGACAGCCCCGTCGGCGTTGCAGCCTGGCTCATCGAGAAGTTCAACTCATGGTCCGACACTGAAGGCGACGATATCGAAAGCGTCCACTCGAAGGACGCGCTCCTGACCAACATCATGGTCTATCTGGTCACCGGCACGTTCAATACGGCGTCTTGGATCTATTATGGCCGGCGCGAGGAAGGCGGGCGCATCCTGTCGCCCGAGGGCGCCCGCGTCGAGGTTCCAACCGCCGTGGCCCTGTTCCCCGC
>JAJFHM010000281.1 GCA_021775625.1 Hyphomicrobiales bacterium
CCGGCGTCCCACAGATTGGGTTCCGGGTGATATCCCCACCTCACCCCGATCGGGTGCACGTTCGCATTGACGGCCATTTCAATGTCGAACACCGTGTCGCCGATCATGACCGCGGCGTCAGCACCGGAACCGGTTTCCGCAAGCGCCCGTTCGATCATGCCGGGATGCGGCTTGGAGGGCGCATCATCTGCCGTCTGTATGGTCACGAAGCAGTGTCCGAGGTCTTTTTCGTCCAGCAGGCGGCGAACTCCGCGCTGCGACTTTCCGGTGGCGATGCCCAGCACCACATCTTCCCGTGCCGCCAACGAGCGCACCGCCTCCTCGGCCCCGTCATACATCGGCTCCGGGCCATGATTGAGGTCAAGCCACGCATCGCGATACCCGGCGATGAGCACCTCCGCCTGGGCAGTGTCAATTCCGGGGCGCAGGTGCATCATGGCCTCCATCATTGACAGCCCGATGATCGAGCGGGTCGCATCAGCCGCAGGAGGCGGCAGATCGCAGGCCTCGAACGCACGCGTCATGGCAGCCACTATGACATGCTGGCTGTCCACCAGCGTGCCGTCACAATCAAAGATGACGAGCTTCATCTGAAACGCTCTCCCTCGTCAAAGAGCTGGTCTTCGGCCCCATCCCGCTCGCTGAACCCCAGATATCGCCAGGTGCGGTCCATATGTTCCGGCATCGGAGCGACGGCGCTGAACATGCCGCCTGCCGGGTGCGGGATGCGCAGCTGGCGGGCATGCAGATGGAGCGTATCGTCAAGCCCGTCCTCGAGTTGATACTCGTCGTCCGGTTCGACGGGTTCGCCGGGATACTTGCGGTCGCCCACAATCGGATACCCCGCGGCCGCCATGTGCACCCTCAGTTGGTGCGTGCGCCCGGTGAGCGGCGATAACGCAAGCCACGCAAAGCGCTGGCCGGCATGATCTATGGTGGCGAATACGGTTTCCGCTTTCTGCCCATCCCGATCACCCCGTTCTGCCGGCACCATGCGTTGATCGCCCGCCTTGCCTGCCTTTACCAGCGGCAGATTGATCCTGCCCGTCTCCGGCCGCGGCACGCCTGCAACCAGAGCCCAATAGGTCTTTTCCGTATCCCGCGACCGGAAGGCACCGGTCAGTGCCGTCGCCGCCTTGCGGCTGCGCGCCAGCAGCAATACGCCGCTGGTGTCGCGGTCCAGACGATGCACCAGACGCGGGCGTTCCTCGCTCTCGAACATCAAGGCGTCCAGCATGCCATCGACATGCCGCGACGTCTTCGTGCCGCCCTGTGTCGCCAGGCCCGATGGTTTGTTGAGAACAATGACGTGCCTATCGCGATGCACCACGAGGGATTGGATGAATTCTTGGTCTTCATCCGACACTGCCGCACGCGGCTTCGGCATCGCAGACGTGGTCTCAGGCCCGAGCGGCGGGACACGGATGACCTGCCCCTCAACAACCCGCGCATTTGCCTTTACCCGGCCGCCATCAAGACGGACCTGACCTGTCCGCAACAGCTTTTGAAGCGGACCGTGCCCAAGCGCTGGAAAATGCGTCTTGAACCACCGGTCGAGCCGCATACCGTCTTCAGAAGACGTCACTTCGATGGTTTGAACAGCACTCATTGTACGACTGCGCGGATCATCCAGAGACCGGCGAACAACGCCAGAATGGAAAAGCCGACCGAGCCCAGAACATAGAACCCGGCAGCGGCAACCGCCTTGCGTTCGGCCAGGAACACGAAGTCGAGCGAAAAAGCGGAAAACGTGGTGAAACCGCCCAAAATTCCGGTCGTCAAAAACGCTCTCACTTCCTGAGAGGCTTCGAGCCGGTGGGCAAACAATGCGATGATCACGCCCATGGCGAAAGATCCCAGCACATTTACAATGAACGTTCCCCAGGGGAAGTCGAGCCCGAACAGCCGCGCCGCCTGCACTGCCACAAGATAGCGCGCCGCAGCCCCTATTCCGCCGCCCAGGGCGACCCAAAACACCATCATCATGCGCCGGACACTACAGCGCACACATGCCCAGAGCAACAATTCAACGGGCCCTGTTTGTAGGTGCAATCCGGTCATTCGGTGGAGCGCGCGGTGACCTTTTGCAGCAGCGATCTCAGACTGTCCCGTGTCACCGGTTTTTCGATAACGGGCACGTCAGCATCCTTGAGGAACGACGCCGCTGAAGAATTGAGGCTGTCACCGGTGATAAAACCAAACCGCCTGGCACACTCCGGCCACAGCACCCCGGCCTGCTTGAAAAACGTCGCGCCATCCATTCCCGGCATCCGAAGGTCGCTCAGGATGAGCGCGTAATCGACTTCACTCATGCGTTCCAACGCAGCACGCCCGCCATTTGCAACGTCCGCCTCGATACCTTCCATATCCAGCAGCTCGACAATTGTCTCGGCGACATCGATGTCGTCATCAACCACAAGAACACGCATTGAACCGGTTTGGGGATCTTGTTGGGGTGAAGCTGTGGCAACTGCATCACCATTCGCAAAATCGCCTGCCGGGATGACCAGTTCAAACAAAGCCCCACCCAGTCCCCCGTGTCGGCCCACCGTGAGCGTACCGGAATGCGCGGTTGCTACATTATGTGCAATCGCCAGCCCGACGCCGGTGCCGGCCCCTTCTTCCTTGGTGGTGAAAAACGGCTCGAAGATGCGCCCGCGCACGTCATCGTCAACGCCTGGTCCATTGTCACCAACGGCATAGACCATCGATGCGGCCGCGCTGTCATATGAAACTGATGCATTCACCTTACCGCCTGCGGCCCCGGCAGCCGCAGCATGTTCCGCATTGGTGAGCAGGTTGGCCAGCACCTGTCCAATCTGCACCTCGTCACCGAACAGATTGGGCAGATTTTCCTCAATCTCGACCTTGAGTTCCACTCCAGCGCTTTCATAGGCGTGCTCCACAAGGTCGACCGAAGACACAAGCGGCGCAGACGCTTCAAAACCTTTGCGCACGGGCGGTTTCTGACGCACCGCCGCAAGCAGGGTATGAACAATTTCAGTGCTTCGGTTGGCCGCTGCGAGAATCCGCTGGGCATACCGTTCCATGGTCTCATCGAGTCGTTGCTCGCGCATCAATTCAGCCTGCCCGACAACCACGCTCAATGGATTATTGAGCTCGTGCGCTACATTTGCCAGCAGCGCTCCCATCGCACCGAGCTTCTCACTTTGATGGATCTCCTCGCTCTGCCGTTTCATTTCAGCTTCCATTGCGCGGCGGCGCGTAAGATCGCGGAGGTACCCGGCAAAAACCGGCCGGTCGGTACCGGCGGTTTCGATGATCGTCAGTTCCACAGGGAAAGTTGCACCGCACTTGCGGCGTGCTTCGGTTTCAATACGGTTCCCGATCATCCGTGCATCGGCCTTTCCGCCGACATAGGCTTCGAAACCCGCCTCATGTTGCATACGGTGAACGTCCGGTATGATCAGTTCAACGATCGGGGCGCCGATCGCTTCGTTGCGGTCATAGCCAAACATCGCTTCCGCAGCCTTGTTGAACTCCCGAACGATGCCGGTATCGTCGATCACCACGATCCCATCAAGGGCGCCGTCGATGATCGCCGAGCGCTCGTGCAGGCGTGCCAGAAGCCGCTCTGTATCAGACGGGTCAAAGGCACTTTCCGCAACCGCCTCCGGATCTGCAGCGCCAGCTGGTGGATCACTCTTGCCCATAAAAATACATTTTAGTTCACGTTGGTCCGAACACCGGCACAATATTGAACGCACAGGTCCCGCGCCACCGTGTTTTTGTTTTGCGCCATCACCCGCCTTCGATCTCCTGCAACACGGGCAGAATGTATTCACGGAAGCGCTCCGGGTTTTCACTCATTGGAAAGTGGCCCATCTCCTTCATGAGAATGGCCCTGGCCCCGGTAATCTGCCCGGCGGTGTCATACATCGCCTCCGGAGTGCACGAATAATCATACTCGCCGGTCATCAGGTAGACCTTGCATCGGCTCGCATCGATGCTGCTGCTGTCCGCCTCGAACTTTGAGTCCGTGCGGAAAAAATGCATGTCTCCCTTGAACACGTCAGTTCCGCTTTGATGATAGTGCCACAATGTTTCCCAGCGATGTTCATCCGGGCTGGGCGCTCCCACGAGGCCTGATACCAGTGCCGCGCAGAAATCGCCGCGCTTGAATTCCGGGCTCTCAAGCCATGAACTATCCCACCACGGCGCCGGCCGGTTTGAGCCTTCAAGCCCGATGACGGCGCGCAGTTCATCGCCATGCAGATGCGCAAGGCGCACAACCACTCGGCCCCCCATCGAACACCCCATGACAACCGGCCGCTCCAGTTCAAGCGCGCGGCAAAAGGCCATGACCGCGTCCACATAGAAGCTCGCGGTCAAAGCGTACTCACGGTCCTGCCAGCCCACCGGCGGGTTGGATTTCCCGTGCCAGGGCAAATCAAACGCGATCACCCGGTAACGGTCGGTCACCGCGCTGTCGCACATGAGGTGCCGGTACTGGCTTGAATGCGCACCGGCCGTGTGCAGGCACACCAGGGGAATGCCCGCGCCGGCTTCCTCGAAATAGATCCGGTGTGCTTCTCCCTCAATGTCGAGATGCAGATAGCGCCCGCAGATCGGCTCTATGGTGGCAGAAACGCTCACTTCGCCCTCCGCAATATGGCCAGCATGTCCTTGATGTAGCGGAGATTGTGTAGCAACGGCGTCATATCCCCCTCTATCCGGGCATTGCCGCAACTCGACATGGCGAAAATGTCATGAAATCCAGGCTTCGGCACAGGAGACCAGAATTCCGTCCACGCCGCCTCGCTGGCGCGGATGGCGAAACTGAAGGGCCGCATCTTGAACGGACCGGTTACAACGTCGGATATGTGTCCAGCCTTGACGACCACGTGATGCGGCACGTCACCGATTTCGACGACAAATTCCGTCGTGCAGTGCCGGCCAAGCCGCAGCAATCCGGTATCGGCATTCACTTTTTCGGCCAACCCGCTCAGCACATCGACATCCCCAGATCGCTCTCCCGTTGCAGGAACATCATCGTAACCGTCTTCTTGAACTGGGAAAAGCCGCACGCGCACGCACCGTTAACCACGTGTTCTAACCTTCTCGAAACCCTGAGCGCCTATGACTTAGAGCAGGATCCAGCGATGCCCGCCCCTGTGGCGCATTGAGGAGAGTTCATGCCTCGCTCCCGGTTGCTTGCCGTTTTGTTCATATCCGTCATCGCATTTCTGAGCGCCCATAAACAGGCGCAGGCGGAGCCGCGGCATCTGACCGTGGTCGGCGATTCCATTGCGACAGGCCTGTATTTCGGGTTGCGCGACGCCAAAGGCAAAAACAAATCCGTGACGGTCGTGCGGCACACCAGGGGCGCAACCGGTCTTGCAGCACAGGGCCATTATGACTGGCTGGCCGCAGCCCGGCGCATCAAGCGAATTGACCGCCCCAGATTTGTGGTCATCGCCATGGGCGGCAATGACCGGCAGGATATCATCAAGGGCGGCAAGCGATTGCGCCGCTTCACTAAGGGCTGGTGGATCGAATACACCAGGCGGGTCGATCGCTTTATGCAGACCTTGGCCGCCGGCCGTACACGCGCCTATTGGGTCGGCCTTCCAACGGTCCGGCACGAGAAAATGTCGCGCGATTACACCAAGCTCAATGCGGTTTACGAAAGGCTCGCCCGTAAACATGGCATCACATTCATCGACATCTACGCGCTGACCGCCGTCGCCGGTGGTTCGTTGAGCCCGAAACCGCTGCGCAAGGCGGACGGAATCCACTTCACGTCCTTCGGCAACTACACACTGGGGCGGATTATCCTGCGCACCATAGATGACAGCCTGCGCATCTCGGGCTAACGTTTCGCTTCCCGCAGCTTTGCCCAGAATGCCATGCGCTTTTCGATTTCCTTTTCGAAGCCGCGCGGCGTCGGCGCGTAGAACGAGGTCCGGCCCATGCTGTCGGGGAAATAATTCTGGCCGGAGAAAGCGTGTTCCTGGTCGTGATCATAACGATAGCCGTCGCCGTAGCCTTCATCTTCCATCAGGCTGGTCGGCGCATTGAGGATGATCTTGGGCGGCGCCAGGGATCCGGTGTCCTTGGCAGCGCGCCGTGACTGCTTGTAGGCCGTATAGACCGCATTGGATTTTGGCGCCGTTGCCAGGTAGACCACTGCCTGCGCAATCGCCAGCTCGCCTTCAGGACTGCCGATAAAATCGTAAGCCTCCTTGGCGGCGTTGGCCTGCACCAGTGCCTGTGGATCCGCAAGGCCGATGTCTTCCACTGCAGCCCGCACCACCCGGCGGGCAATGAACAAGGGGTCCTCACCGCCATCCAGCATCCGCGCCAGCCAATAAAGTGCTGCGTCCGGGTCCGATCCCCGGATCGATTTGTGCAATGCGCTGATCAGGTTGTAATGCCCGTCGCGGGACTTGTCGTAGAGCGGCACACGCTGCTGCACCAGTTTGGCAAGACCTTCCCGGTCGAGCGCGACAGTGAGGTGGCCCGTGGCTTCGAGGATCTCCTCCGCCAGGTTGAGCAAATAACGGCCATCACCGTCGGCCATTGCGATGAGGGCAACGCGGGCGGTCTCGTCCAGTGGAAGCTTGCGGTCCACGTGGGTTTCGGCCCGGGCGAGAAGTTGGTCGAGGGCCTCCGGCTCCAGCCGGTTCAGGACCATCACCTGGGCCCGCGACAACAAGGCGCCATTCAATTCGAAGGACGGGTTTTCCGTGGTGGCGCCGACCAGAATAATGGTGCCGTCTTCCATGTGAGGAAGAAACCCGTCCTGCTGGGCGCGGTTGAAGCGGTGTATTTCGTCCACGAACAGCAGCGTTCCCCGCCCTTCCGAGCGCCGCGCTTTGGCCGCATCGAACGCCTTGCGCAGGTCCTGAACACCGGAGAAAATCGCCGACATCTGCTCGAAGTGCAATCCGGACTCAGAACTCAGGAGCCGGGCAATGGTCGTCTTGCCGGTTCCCGGCGGTCCCCATAAAATGATAGAACCGACCCGATCCGCCCTGACCATGCGGGTCAGGGGGCCATCCTCGCCCAGAAGATGGTCCTGCCCCACGACCTCCGACAAAGATTGCGGCCGTAACCTGTCCGCCAGCGGACGCGGCGCATCCTGATCCATCCCGGCGGCTGCAAAGAGATCCGTCATTCTATATGCCGGTGCGCAGGGTTATGGTGCTCACCCGTCGATGCGCGTCTTGATGACCCGGGATCCACGTTTGATGGATATCTTCCAGATCTCCCGGCGGTTGGTCGTTGCGGACTTCATGTCATCCACCGTAACGATGGCATCGCGGCCTATCTTCAAGATGACGTCTCCCTTTTTGAACCCGAGACGCAGAGCGTTGCCACGGCGGATTTCCGTGATAATCACCCCTTCTTCAAAACTGGTGAGCCGCAACTCGTCCGCCAGCGCCGGCGACAGGTTCGCCACCACAGCCCCGGCAAATGGATTACGCTTACCCTGGAGCAAGGTGGTCTTGCGGGGCGGGTCCTCCGGCGGCACATCAAGGCTGATCTCGGCGAAACGCTCCTCTCCGTCGCGCACATAGCCGACACGGACCTTCGAGCCAACCCGCATGGTCGCAATCCGGTAGGTAAACTCCTCCGGTTCGAGGATCTGTTTGCCGTCAAGACTGAGCAGTACATCTCCCAGACGTATCCCGCCTTCGTTCAGGGGGCTGCTTGGATGGACAAGCTGGACCAGAGCGCCTTTCGGTCGGTCGAAGCCCAAACTTTCCGCAATATCGGAGGTAACTTCCTGGAGTTGTGCACCGAGCCAGGGCCGCTGCACCGATTTGCCGGCCCGGGCCGATTCGACCACGATGCGCACCATGTTGGCTGGAATAGCGAAACCAACGCCATTCGAACCGCCGCTGCGCGAATAAATCGCCGTATTGATGCCAACCACCCGTCCGGCCATATCCACCAGCGCGCCGCCCGAGTTTCCGGGATTGATCGCTGCATCGGTCTGGATGAAGAACTGATAATCCGAGACACCAACATCCGTGCGCGCCAACGCGGACACGATACCGCTGGTTACGGTTTGCCCAATGCCGAAGGGATTGCCGATGGCAAGCACGAGATCGCCGACCTCAAGCTCATCGCTGTCGGTAAACTCAAGATGCGGCATGGCTTCACCGTCCGTATCGATCTTGAGGATTGTCAGATCGGTCCGCTCGTCATCGAGAACCATTTGCGCCTCGAACTCCCGCTTGTCGTGCAACACCACACGAATATCCGTGCCACCCTTCACAACATGATGATTGGTGACGATATACCCGTCCGCACTGACAATCACACCGGATCCCAGGGAGTTCTGCACCCGCTCGCGCAGCAAACCGCCAAGTTTGCGATCGCCGAAAAAGTGTTTGAACAGCGGATTATCGCCAAACCGTGCAATCCCCTGGTTCTTCACCACCCGGCGGCTATAGACATTGACCACGGCGGGCGCCGCCTGGCGCACCAGGGGCGCGAACGAAAGCGTGACCTCCTCACGGTCCCTGGGCACCGCGTCCTCGGCCATGGCGGTGTTCAGCAGCACGCTGCCACCGACAATAATCATGGCCAGCACAGCTATCCGTTGCATCAGCCCGGCGGAACGCCCAATAAACCGCTCAATACACATGACAATCGTCCTGTTCTAGAATATCGACGTTCAGGGCTCTTGGCGCCTGACACACCCATTTCAGATTGAAATAGGGCGTTTGATCCCATTCGTCCAGTTCTGCAGCTCTATGACACAGGGCGTTCCCCAAGATCGCTGAACAACCGCAAAAGATATCCATCAGGATCCTGCACCAGAAACTGCCGGTTACCTGTTTCAAGGCCATGGACACGATACCACTGGTCTTCAATTGGTCGAAACAATGGCCAACCGGCACCCTTAAGGCGGGACAGGACGCCATCAATATCTGAACATTCAATCTGCAGGTTGATGCCCCGACCATAAGGCTTCTCGGGCGGCCCGGTCCACCAGGTGCGCTCTTCGTCCATCGCTTCCGTTGTTTGATCCAGCATCAACTCTGCGCCTTCGAAATCAAGATAGGCAAACCCGTCTTCGGGACGGTCATAAAGCACTGAGAATCCGATGAGGTCGACATAGAACTCGAGGCTCTTCTGCAGGCTGGAACAGGAAAGCTCTGGAACAAGCCTGGCGCGTGACATCAGTGGTTGTCCAACCCTTAAGATTAGCCTGGCGGCCCAAAAACATGCCGCATCATCAAACGGAGACACCAGACCCGATGTTACCGTCGGTCAAGGCGGGTGGAAAGAATGATCGCGGACTCAGTACGCACCACGCCTTCAACCTGTCCGATCTGATCGAGGACTTTGTCCATCTCCGCCGGCGATGCCGTATGCACCATGGTCGCCAGATCATACTTGCCGCTCACAGTGTGGATGGCATCAAGTGCAGACATGCGTTTGAGCACCGACACGACAGGTGTCGTGCTCTGGGGCTCAATGGCGATGGTGACCAGAGCCCGCACCCCCTCGTCTGCATGCTCGGCGCCCAGCGTTACCGTGTAACCGGCAATGACGCCCTGCTCTTCCAGGCGGCGGATTCGATCCTGTACTGTCGATCTCGACACACCGAGCTTACGCGCCAGCGCGCTGACCGGTTCGCGGGCGTTGAGGCGCAGAAGCGCAAGCAGGTTACGGTCTTTGGGGGTCATGAAATTTCCGTCAGTTCGTTGTCAGTCCCGTCAATTTAACGGAAAAATCATCAAATTGGCCACAGGATTGTGGCTGGTTTCCATTGCCGCGAACACCCATCGTATTGGGGCATCGATTCTCTGAGGACCATATCCAATGCTCAAAGCCGTCATCGACACGTCTCACGCAGCACAAAGCGGCCGGGTTTTTGAGGACGCCGCTGACGTCGTTCACGCTCTCATGCCCGACACGCCCATGTTCTGCATGTGTGAAGACCAGCTCACGCGCCAGTTGACAACCTTTCAGGACGGGTTTCCAGGCATTGTCACCTATGCCGTGAAGGCCAATCCCTCCAAGCAGGTCCTCGCCATCCTGGCTCAGCACGGAATTGACACGTTCGACGTTGCGTCACCGGCTGAAATGGCTCTCGTGCGCGAAGCAAGGCCCGATGCGGTTCTGCACTACAACAATCCGGTCAAGTCCCGCGTTGAAATCACCGATGCACTGAATGTGTTCGGGGTCCGTAACTTTTGCATCGACGATGAAGCCGAGCTCGAAAAAATAGCGGATATCGCAGAGGCACCCACGCAAATCGAAATCGCAATCAGATTCCGCGGCGCAAAAAACCGGGCCGTATGCGATTTCTCCAGCAAGTTCGGTGCATCACCACTGGACGCCGCACGCTTGTTGCAGTTGGCCGCGTCGATGGGCTTTCGGACCGCCCTCACCTTCCACGCAGGCTCGCAATGCCTTGACCCGCTGTCTTACGCGGAAAACATCGAAGTCGCCGCCTCGATCTGCCGCAATGCCGATGTCTGGGTGGACCGATTGAATGTCGGCGGCGGCTTTCCCATCGACTTTCCGAGCCAGCAGGTACCACCGCTGAGCGCCTTTTTCTCCATCATCGAGGACGCCACGAAGCGCTGCTTTGGCGGACACATGCCGACCCTCATCGCCGAGCCGGGCCGCGCCATGGTGGCCAGTTCGGCCTCGCTGCTGGCGCGGGTCAAACACCGCCGCCCGCAAACCGACGAAATCTTCATCAACGATGGCATCTACGGCGCTCTGATGGAGCTGATCCAGCTGCCGGTCGACCTGCCCTGCCGCGTCCTGACGCAAACCGGCGTCAAGGCCGGCCCGGTGCGGGAATTTGTGGTCTACGGCCCAACCTGCGATCCCAAT
>JAJFHM010000282.1 GCA_021775625.1 Hyphomicrobiales bacterium
TCTGGAACCGTTCGGCATGCAGTCTGCGCCGGACCGCCTCGCCGATCTGAAAGCCCAGGAGGGCGGGGATCACCATGGCCGCCGAGATCGCCGCCTGGGTCCCGCCGAAGAGGCCTGCCCGCCACAATCCGGCACACAGCGGCAACGTTCCAAGAAAGATCAACAGCCCGGTGATCCGGACGAATTCGTCCTTTTCGAGACGCCGCGCGATCAGATAGGTGACCATCGGCGGCGCCCAGATGGCGGTCAGGCCGCCCAGCAGTCCAGACGCAATTCCGGCGACAAGCTGGGCGGGTTTGTCGAAACGGTCCGGCAGCCGGGGCGGTGAGACCAGCAGGCTGGTCACCGCGAACAGGACAACCGCCGTGCCCACGATGAGCAGCAAGGTGTTTTGCGAGACCGTTGCGGTGATCGATGTCGTCCACCAGATCACCACCATCATGCTGATCGCAATGATCCGGTAATCGCGGAACGCGCGCACGGCGTCGCCGGCCCGGTACAGTTGCCAGGCGTTGGACAGCATGGAGGGAAAGACGACCAGGGCAATCGCCAGCCCGGCATCATAGAACTGGCTCAGAATTCCGATCGAGGCGGTTGGAAGGCCGATGCCGACGGCGCCCTTGATGGTTCCGGCAAGCAGGAATGCGCCTGTCGCGATGAGCACAATAAGCCAGAGGTCGGAGATGGGGGCGTCCTTTGCGGCAATGTCTGCTGTGCGGAGCGATGCTGGTTATCACACCCCAGCCGAAGCCACATGCGCATTGGTGACGTAGTAGAGTGGGCTGTATTCGATCAGAAGCGAAAAGAAACAATCCTGCTGGAGACGCTGTTTTACCTCGGCCTCGATGTCCGCCATCAGCCGTTTCGTGAAGGCGTCATCGCGGTGGTCCTTTGTGAGCATGGTGATCACAACCAGAATGTGTGTGTGCTGGAAGCGGACACTCGGGTAGGCCCTGCATTTGCACTGCCCGGCACCCGGGTCATGCTTTTTGATGGTGCCTTCGATGGCGGCGAACACCTCTTGCGCATCGAAGACCAGATCTTGAGAATGTTTCAGTTCGGCATGCGGCATTGTGGCCTCCGGTCGTTGTCGTGTTGCGCGGTGCAGGCTGTCCTTCGGGCGCTTGCCGTTGCAGGTCTACACGGTTCCCATACCGGCCGAAACGCCCGTCCTCTGCGTTTTTGGCCGCCATTTGGATGTGATGACCGCCACATTCTGTCTCAGTTCGACATTTAAAGAGCCACATTGCCATCCTACCCATTGGGTGGAAACACGAACAGGAGACGACATGTCAACGATAGCACTGGTGGATGACGACAAGCATATCCTGACTTCGGTCAGCATGGCGTTCGAGGCTGAAGGCTATAAGACGCAGACCTATTCAGACGGTGTCGCGGCGCTCGCCGGCCTGCAGCAGGATCCGCCAGATGTGGCCGTGTTCGATATCAAAATGCCGCGCATGGACGGTATGGAACTGCTGCGTCGGGTGCGTCAGCATTCGGACCTTCCGGTGATCTTTCTGTCATCCAAGGACGATGAGGTCGACGAACTGTTCGGCCTCAAAATGGGAGCGGATGACTTTGTCCGCAAGCCGTTCTCGCAACGGTTGCTCATGGAGCGGGTGCGCGTAGCGCTGCGCCGCGCCAAGACGCGGGAGGCGGCTGCTTCGGCGCCCGCGGAATCGCAGGTTCTCGAGAGCGGCAAATTGGTGATGGATCCGGAACGCCACGCCTGCTCATGGAACGGCAATCCGGTCGCCCTCACCGTGACTGAGTTCAAGATCCTGCAGTCCCTGGCGCAACGCCCGGGCATCGTCAAGGATCGCAATGCGCTGATGGATGCGGCCTATGCCGACCAGATCTATGTCGATGACCGCACCATCGACAGCCACATCAAACGGCTGCGCAAGAAACTGATCGCCGTCGATGACGCATTCGATGCCATCGAGACGCTCTATGGCGTCGGGTACCGGTTCAAGGAACGGTTCTAGATTTGGCCGGCACCGGCTGAGGGTTCATGGATCCTCTCCGGGCCGCCGACGGTGCCGTTTCCAATCACCCGCTTGAAGAAGTTCGTATAATTGATCTTCAACATGCGTGCTGTGGTGGCACTGTCGTCTTGGGCGCGCAGTTCGACCATGCGCATCTTGAGCCAGTTGGCGGCCAGCTGGGCGGCACTGGAGCCGGACGTGCTGTCCTTGCGCTGGGCTCTCGCCATGTCGGTCAGTGAGGCTGACAGATCCTCCAGCAAATCCATCGGCATCCTGTCGATGTCGCCGTCAACCGCGAGCAGATAAGACAGCGCATCGACTTCTGTTCCCGGCGGCCACAGTTCGAACAGGATGTCGATAGTGGCGGCACGAAACTCCCGGGAGTACCGGGTATCGCGGCCCAGGCGCGCTTTGACGATGTCGAGAAATTCCTCGGCACTTTGCAGTGCGACTTCGTTCATGAGTCCGGTCGTTGAATGAGACCACGCCATGATAGTACTCCTGCTGACGCAACAAACTTACTGGCCTCATTACTTTCATACCGTGCGGGCGGGCAGGAATGCAATGCCGGGTGGCGCTTTATGGTTAGCGGGTTTGCGGACACGGCGCGCCTGCAAGCCGGAGTGGACGATTGCCATCAGGCGGGTCTCAGGGCACGATAGATGCTATCGCCCCTGACCGCTGGAGCCTGCTCATGGACCTCCCCACCGACCTTCTGCCTTATCCACTGCCGCCGTGGCGTCACCGGTTCCGCACGCTGAGCGTTTTCTGCGAGGTCGACGAGGCAGCACTTGCACCGCGCGTTCCAGCCCCGCTTGAGCTCAACTCCAACATCGTGCAGGTCACGGTGATGCACTTTGAGAGCACGGTTCCCGACCGGCCCTATTACGACAGCGCGGTGATCGCGCAGGTGCGGCTTGGCGATGAAATCGGCGGGCACTGGATCCACGCCTTTACCTCGACCGACCAGGTGCTGGCCGGCACCCGCGAGCTGTGGGGCTACAATATGAAACTTGCCGATATCGAACTGCACGTCGACCAGGAGCGCATCTGGGGCTCGACAACGCGCCTTGGCCGCCGGGTGATCGAACTCGATATGTCATCGACGGGCAAGGAGTTCGATGTGCCCGACATGTTCCCGCGCCTGTTCCTCAAGGCGATCCCCCATACGGAACGGCCGGAGGCTGTGACGCGCGAAGTGGTAATGATGGTGGCCGATACTGACGTCACCCAGACCATCTGGGGCGAAGCCGACGTCAAGTTTGAGGAAAGTGTCCACGATCCCGTCCACCGCCTCAACCCGAAGCGCATTCTCGGCGCCAGCTACATCGCCGGCGATCAGGTGCTCAACTGGGGCCGGATTGTCGGGTAGTGGGCACGCGCATACGTCACAGGTGCCGGGCGTCCTGGCGCAGGCTCCTCAGCATGAGGTGATGGCGAACATCTATTAATCCGGCTTGCGTTCCCAGGCGCCGAGCAATTTAGGCAGGTCGCCGAACCGGCCGATAAGGCCGAACACCGCAATCGCCAGCAGCACGAAGACCACAGCAGCAGCCCCCATGGTCGGCGTATAGCCATAGCGCAGGGAGTTGAAAATCTTGACCGGCAGCGTCTCCACCGTGAAGCCGGCGATCATGAAGGCGATGATATATTCATTGAGCGAGAGTACGAACGCGAAGGCGAGGCCCGAGAGCATGTAAGGTGCGATCAGGGGCAACACCACGGTGCGGGCAACGGCGCGCTCATCGGCGCCCATGGTCTCGGCAGCCTCGATCACCGTCGGGTCGATCGAGCGCAACCCCAAGGTGATGGTGACCAGCGGCAGGGTGGTGAGGAAGATGCCGTGCGACAGGATCACCGCGATCATCTGGCCGTACAGACCAACCGTTGCCCAGAAGCTTAGAAAGCCGATGGCGGAGACCACCGGCGGCAGGATGAAGGGCGCCAGGCCGATGGTATAGAGCAGCGCGCCGAAGCGCAGTTTGTAGCGCCAGATGGCGTAGGCCAGCGGCAGCGCCACCAGCACCGCGACCACGGCAGCGCAAACGGCAATGGTCAGGGAATTTATCAGGGCGCCGCGCCATGAGGGATCGGTGAAGAGCTGCTCGAACCAGGCAAGGGATATGCCGCGCGGCGGGAAGTACAGGGACTTGCGCTCATTGAGCGACACCCCGGCGACGACGACGATGGGCGCCGACAAGATGCCCAGCACCACAAACAGATAGAGCCGCGCCAGGGCCGTCATGCGCGCTCTCCAAGGAAGCGCTGGGTGAAGCCCACCAGCGCGAGCGCGGTGATCAGCAGGAACACCGCCATGGCCGAGGCGAACGGCAGGTTCGACTGATAGATCGCCTGGTCGGTGATGTGCACCGTGATGGTCCAGTGCTGCGGCCGCCCGAGCAGGCTCGGCAGCAGGTAGGATCCCAGCGAATAGACAAACGCCATGATCAGGCAGGCAACGATTGCCTTGCGGCAGACCGGCACGATCACCTCGAAAAAGGCCCGCAACGGCGAGGCGCCAAGGGTTCGTGCGGCTTCGGGCAATTCCGGGTCGAGGCGCGACAATGCCGGATAGAGCACCATGGTGGCATAGGGCAGGGATACGTAAGTGAGCCCGGCGATCACCGCATAAAGACCCGGCGTCCAGGATTGTGCCTTTTCCATCAGGCCGATGGCCACAAACAGGTTCGAGATGCCGGCCGAACGCGACAGCAGTGTTGACCAGGAAAACCCGACGATCACTTCAGACAGCGACAGCACTGCCAGCAGGCCGACCAGGATCGGCACCTGCAGTCTGCGCGGCTGGCGGGTCAGGAGATAGGTGAAGGGAAAGGCGATCGCCACCGCGAGAACCGCCGCCAGCGCCGACAGGAGGAGCGAATTGAACAGAATGTTGCCGAAGAACGGCGAGACAAACCGCCAGTAGCTCGCCAGGGTGAAGCCGGGCTCATAGAAGCCGCCGGAGATCCGGTGGGCCACGGATATGGTGGCCATGATGCCGAAGGGCACGAGGAACAGGATGCCCAATGCCAGTGTCGGGAAAAACGCCAGGGCGTATCCCGGGGCTGTGCTGCGTGTGCTCACCGCACCAGCACCCGGCAGGCTTCCACGGGCAGATGCAGCGTCGCCTGTGCACCGATGCCAAGTCCTTCGCGTTCACTGGCCGGTACGAGAACTTTGAACTGGCCGTGCGAACTGTCTGCGGTGACCTCGATCACGTGGCCAAGATCGCGGACGAAAGCGATGGTTGCGGCGAGCCGGTTTGAGCCGCGCTGCTTGCCGAGTTTCAAATGAACATCTTCCGCCCGGACGCAGAGCGTGACGGTGTCGCCCTGGCTGGCGCCGTTGGCATGCGCAGCCTTGATGCGGGTATCGCCAAGCGCCACCGTACCGTCATCGGCAACGGTGCCGGAGAGCAGGTTGGCGCCGCCGAGAAAGTCGGCAACGAAACGGTCGGCGGGCGCGCGATAAACATCGAGCGGCGCGCCGACCTGGCGAATCTCGCCATGATCCATCACCACGATCAGATCGCCCATGGTCATGGCTTCGCGCTGGTCGTGGGTGACCAGAATGGTGGTAACGCCGAGGCGCTGCTGGAGCTCCTTGAGCTCGACCTGCATCTCCTCGCGCAGTTTGGCATCGAGTGCTGATAACGGCTCATCCAGCAGGAACAGCTTCGGCTCGAGCGCCAGGGCGCGGGCAATGGCGACGCGCTGGCGCTGGCCGCCGGAAAGCTGCGTGATGCGCCGCCCGGCGACGCCTTCGAGCCGCACCAGGTCGAGCAGCTCGTCCGCCTTCGCCTTGCGCTTGCCTGCCGGCACGCCCCTGAGCTTGAGGCCGTAGCCGATGTTCTCCGCCACCGAGAGGTGCGGGAACAGGGCCAGTGACTGGAACACCATGCCGAGGCCGCGCTTATGGGCAGGCAGGGCCGTGATGTCGGTGCCGGCCAGCACAATCCGCCCCTCATTGGGTTGCTCAAGACCGGCAACGATGCGCAATAACGTGGTCTTGCCGCAACCGGATGGCCCCAGAAGGCAGGTGAAGGTGCCCTCCGGAATGTCGAGGCAAACCTGGTCGAGCGCGACGACCCCGCCGAAACGTTTGGCGACAGTGTCTATGGACAGAGCGCTTGTCACCGAACCGGCCTTGCCATTTGCGGTGGGACGGACCGGATGGTCCGCCTCACTTGATCGAAATGCACGATTAGCCTGCGGTGATCAGCTCGGTCCATTTCTGGGCGAGCCAGTCCTTGCGCTGGTTCTGCATGGCGTAGTTCGGCACCACCGGATCGATGGCACTGGAGACGCTGGCAAATTCTTCGTCGGTCAGATCCGTTTTGGACTGTTCGACCATGGGCGCCGTGCCCACCTTGCGCGACATCAATGCGTGCATCGAAGGCTGGCACATGAAGTCAATGAAGACATGCGCTTCGTCCAGTTTCTTCGAGGCGCGGCTCACCGCCCAGCACCCTGAATCGTTGACGCCGCCTTCCTTCGGGAAGGTGGACCGTACCGGCTTGCCGTCGGCGGCCGCCAGCCCGGCCACGTCGTGATAATACTGACCGGCCGGAATCTCGCCGACCTCAAGTGCGGCCTGGAACTGGCCTTCGTCGCGATACCACAGCTTCACGTTGGACTTCACTTCCGCCAGCTTGTCCAGGGCCTGCACGATGCCTTCCTCGTTTTCCAGAATATCGCTGTTGAACCAGGTCTTGGCGGTGATCTCGAGCAGGTACGAGTTGGACACCAGCGCAAGCAGGCCAAGTGAGTCCTTGTTCTTCTCGTCCCACAGGAACTTCCAGCTGGTGGGGGCTTCCTTGTAAGTATCGGTATTGGTGCACAGTGTGATGTACCAGGCCACGGCACCAATGCCGTCGACCTTGCCGTCCGGATAGGTGTGAATGAAGCGCTCGATGATGTTTGACGAATTGGGCATCTTGGCGAGGTCGAGCGGTGCCCAGATCTTGGTGCTTTGGCCGACAAGCATGGTGGTCCGCCCGATCATGCTCACATCCGCCGGCGCCTGACCGGCCTTGGCGGATTGTTCAAGCTGCACCACCCAGACCTCACCGGTGGGTTCGGCGATGGACTCGACCTTGATGCCGCTGGCCTTGGTGAACTCGGGGAAGATATGCTTGTCGAACGAGTCCTTGAAATAGCCGCCATAAGCGCCGACCTTGAGGCTGCGGTCAGCGGCGATCACCGCCGGGAACCCGGTCACGGCGACCGCTGTTGTGGCCGCCGCGCCGGCCAGCACGGTGCGGCGGCTGACATTTGAAAATGCGGTCGAGGCATTGGGTTTTTGTTTCATTTTGGTCTCCCTGACTTGAAGGACTGGCAGTTGATGTTTTTTTTCTGCCGGCAGTACAAACCATCGGCCCGGCAATTACAAGCGCGAGCGGCGGTGACCATGGACGCAGGTGGAAGGGGGAGCGTGCCGCGCTGCCTTCCGGGAGCCAAATCGGTCCTCCGTCAGCGTTGCGGCGCTTGCCCGATGCACCGCATCGCAGCTCACGCACCGCGCCTCGCCGGGCGAACCGATTTGGCGCCATCAAACGTTTCCGTATGAACGTGAAGCGATCTAGCTGATATTGTCGCCGCTGGAGGCACCCTCAACCAAGTTGGGCACATCAGTGTCGTCCTGATCGTCGATCTTGGGTGGCGTGGTGTCGTCGTGCCTGATGTCGGCATCTGCTTCGGGGTCGGCGCTCGCCGCACCCTCACCACCACCCTCGCCGGGGGTGTCATCAACCTCGTCCGGACTGGCGCCATCGGCATCATCCGTAGCCTTTACGACCGGTGGCGCGCCCGGCCTTTGCCACGGCCTTGTCGCGCCCGCCCCGGGCACGCGTGGTGCCTTGGGCGGCAATAAGATTTCGGGAACATAGCTTGCCGCGCACTTTGGGCATTCGACCGGCATCTTGCCGAGATCGTAAAATCTTGCACCACAGTCGGTGCAAGAGCGCTTGGTTCCAAGATCGGCTTTGTTCACAGCTTCGCCTCTCGCGTCGGTGCCGTTTGAAGGTGGTGCACTGTGGTCATTCTGGAAGCGCTCGGAGCAGTTCGGCGCAGCCCTGGGCAGTGCCGAAGAAAGGCTTCTCCGCACCCGCCATTGTCGCCCAGCCGCCCTCCACGATAAATTGCGCTTGTTGGTATGAGGTGGTGGCTTTCAGGGTGGCGAGTTTTTCCACTGCACCGGTTTGTTTTTGGAAGTTTTCGGCGCAGATCGGAGCAAGCGCGGCTACTACGGCGCTTTCCACCTGTTTCTCCGCCAACCTGTTCGCCGTATTGGTGGTCATCCAGCCACCCCACGTAAATCCAAACATTGCAAGCGCGAATGCCCCGATGGCGGCACCCACGAGAGGCTGTTTTAGTTCGAACGGAAGTTGCATAATCAAATTTCCTTTAAATATATCAATGGTTGAAACTGTATTTATGAAAGTAGTATATCACAAATTATTGGTCATTATCCAGTTTTCTCGAATTCCACTATTTTTTGTTTGTGTATTACATTTAGTGTAAATCATATAAAGTTCATATTTCTACAAACAAACGAGAAATAACTAAATTATTCTATAAAGATCAGAATTTAGATCTGTTTCATGCGATCGAAATCGAGCCTGTCTGCCCAGTACACTTCAAACAATGGCCGCCACCGCGCACCGCGCGAATGCGGCGATTGCTGGCCGAAGCTTAAGGCATCGGAGCACAAACAGCCGGTTACATCACATGCGCCCGAGGTTGTGCAGTGTATCAGGGCGTTACCTAAGAGCATTTTCGTTTCTTTATCGTCATGCCGCTCGTTCGTTCATGATCTAATTCCAAAGGAACTGACTATTGACCCATTTTACCGGGATGACTTTGCCCTCCAGCAAGGCGCGTGCTGCGCCGCGGTACCGGTACCGCGAGCAGTGCGCAACGCTGCTGGAGGACAAAAGAACCCGGTGAAATGGGTCAATAGTCGGTTCCTCTGGTATAATGCGCGTCGGCCGATGATGCGGCCGCGACAACACGCTTAGAACTTCGGTCGTGCAGCCCCTCTCATGCGCGGTGTGGCAGCCCGAAGATATCGTACTCTCTGGCGATCCGTTCGAACAACTCTTCCGGGCTGCTGATCCGATAAAGGGCGCTTCCATCAGCGAATGGCAGCAATTCGAGCACACGATATCTGCCCGACACCACACCTCGGAAAGCGTGGCCGGGAACGAGCCCGACAGCCTGCCCGACAATAAATTTGTGGCGCGGGCCCGATCCCTGCCGAATGGTTTTCCCCAGCGTTCGAAACCGCTTCAAGACATCAAACTGCACCAGGCACTTCCTTCACGCTGCATGTTGGTTTCCGCAAACCCGGCCTTCGGTGGGCCAAATCAGCCTGCCGGCTGTGTTGCGGCGCTTGCCCGATACACCGCATCGCACCGCGCGCCGCGCCTTGCCGGTCAAGCTGATTTGGTCCATCAAAGTGACTCCGAATTGATCGAATGGGCTCTAACCGTCAGAACGGCGGTTGCTGAGCGGTACCCCGCGTTTCCAGGCACTTGATTTTTTGCAGCGGGAACAAATCCGTTCGCCGGACCACTCACTTGCAAATGTCTCCTCGCACCTCAGGCAGCTGCGGACTTTTGGAATGTCGTGCGCCGGCCGGGGATGTTCGGTGTCCGGGTCTGATCCGTCGCTCATCGGTCCTCCTGATCTTTCCGGCACATTCTGGAAAGGTCATCGAGCGCATATGCGATGAGCTCGGTGTAGCGTGCCTCCTGTGCCTCTGCCGTCTCGGCAAATACTTTTATCAGGAAACGGGCTCTTGCCGCGGCTTCCGGCCACGTCTCCGCCGGATCGGCCAGAAGAAGCTTCTCCAATTCCTGCTCGCGGTTATGCTGATTGTCTGGATCGTTCTGAATTTCCTCAAGGCGCTGCCGGCGGGCCTCCGTCGCCTTTTGAGCCTCCGCATCGCGATGCTTGTCAATGTCGACTGGTTTATCCATGGCCGCTATTCGTCCACCTTGCCGTGTTCATCACCGCTCCGTTATGGTTCAGAGCAGGACGCACTCGCCCTGACGGCGTTGATACGGACGGTTGCAATCCCAATCGCCTCCGGAATAATCCAGATGCGCGTTCTCCGGGACCTTCAGAAGATCGCAGGTGTTGCCATCGCGATGGTAGCCGCGGCTGCACTCCCAGCGGTCGCCATAGGCGTTCAAAAAACCGTTTGCCGGTACGGGTATGGCAACGCAGGACCCGCCGGATTCACGAAAACCGCGGTCGCACCTCCAGCCAAGACCCTGGGACGAGTCCAGAAGGTATCCGTTTGCCGGCACCTCAACGACGATGCACTGTCCCGACACCTCCCGATAGCCGCGATTGCATTCCCAGCCGCGTCCATAGGAGGCATTTGTCGGATATCCATTGGCCGGAACTTTTATGGCAATGCACGCATCGTCCAAACTCCGATAACCACGGTTGCACTCCCATCCATCGCCGTATGATGCATCAACGAAGTGGCCGTTCTCCGGCACGCCGGCGAGTGTGCAAGCGCCGTTCGCCTCACGGTACCCGCGTTCACATTTCCAGCCATCCCCATTGGCGTTCAGATAAGCATTCGACGGCACAACAATGGCGATGCACGTTTCACGCTCTTCGCGGTGCCCACGGGCGCATTCCCAGCCGCGGCCGTAGGGAACCGTTGTAAGATGGGCATTTGCTGGAACCTCGATGGCGACGCAGGTCCCCTTGGACTCTCTGTAGCCCGTGTCGCACTCCCAGCCGGCGCCATATTTCTTCTCATGGGCGTTCGCGGGAATGGCATCAGAGCCGTCCCCGGCGAGCGCGAAGGCCGGGGCAAAAGCCGTCAACATCATAATGAGCAAAAGGCGAACGAGTTGGGTATTCCGCTTACGCAGCGTTACCATGATCTGTTCCTTTTAATGGATGCCGCGTCGTCATTGCTGTGCAGCATCTCTTGCTTGGTTTGCTGGTGCGTCCGGATCACCTGATGGTGCCTGCTTTCCGTCCCAAGGGGGGCGGTGCGGCAATCCTCCATGGCACTTTTGAATTGCAATTGTTTCGGCCGGGTTCGGTCCGCGGTGCGTCGATTGTGCGCAATTGGCCGGTTGGCTGCAGATCCTCAGGGTGTCTGCGGCGTCGTCCTTGCGCCAAGTCTCGATGCAGAATCGCATTCCGGAGAAATAATTCTACTCTCAGAATCACAAACATAAACAATAATCAAGTAAAAATCAAGTTTTTAATATTCATAGAATAGATAATTATATAATGTGAATAACAAAATACTGATCTATATTCACTAGATTAAAGTATAATATTATGCTCGAATTGACATGCGGGTGACAATATATGTCTATTTAATTTGGTCGTCTCTAAATTTATGTCTCTGATTTACTAATGCGGGGCAGTGGAAACGGTCTGAGATCAGTAGCGGCATCAAGACAATATCGCTGCGCGATCATGACGTTCGGCAGACATGCTGTCGCTAGAGCGCTTCATGTCCTGGACTCACAAACCGCCAGCGGATCTGTGACGGTATGGCCGGTCGGCTATTCCGGCTTGGTGAAACGGAAGAAAAAGTTTTCGACAAGACCTGTGTCGGCAATTTCCTCTGCGAAGCGAAATCCCGAAGCTTCAATCTCTTTACGGAAGGTATGTTTGTCGGCGCGGACACGTTTAAGTATCCAGTCACGGGACTTACCCTCGATGCGGTCAAAATCGATGACAATGAGTGATCCGCCTGGCTTCAACGCACTGAAGATCGACGCCAGCATCGGTTTGACGGGATCGAAGTGATGGTAGGTATTTACCACGAGCACCTTGTCGACGGATCTTGCTGGCAGCGTCGCATCGTCGAGCCGGCTGACCACTAATGTTACATTGGTGATGCCTGCCTTGATTGCGCGGTCACGCATGTACCCCACGAAGGCGGGGGCAATATCAACGCCGAAATAACGGCCGTTTTCGCCCACCATCCGTGCGATGGGTACCATATAGGCGCCGGTGCCGGCGCCCACGTCGGCCACATGTTGACCTTGTTGAATTCCCAACGCTTCAATCACTTTGGCGCGGTGCGCGATCACATCCCGTTTGGGATTCTCCAGGCGCTGCAGCCACATCTCCACATCGATCTGGCTGTTCTGGAACTGAGCGTTGTGATCTTGATTGGAGCTTTGTGAATGATCGGTCTGTGCCGCAGCCGCAGCCACCCAGAGAGCG
>JAJFHM010000283.1 GCA_021775625.1 Hyphomicrobiales bacterium
CTCGCGTGCGGTTACCGCCTGCCGGCCTTCGAACGGGTCCTCTTCGGCACCGACAATGTGGAACGACACGGCATCGCCGGAGGCATGGAATATGCGCTCCAGGTCCAGGCGTTCCGAATGGCGCTTGTGATGATCGACAAAATCCGCGGATTTGCTCAACGCATAAACCCCGTTACGCCGGCCGATGGCTGAGCGGAGTTGCGCCAGTTCATCGGATGTCACCACATAGTCTTTCGACCACAATGATTTCATGATCTCGCCGAACACGATCTTCGAGCGTTGTGCAATCGATGTCACAAGGCCGCCGACCGGCGATTTCAGGACCGGTGTGGTGAACCAGGGGTGGGTGTGCGCTTCAGCGAACAGACCGCCGTTGATCAACAGGGCGCCTTCAATCGTTGTGGTCTGGTCGAGCCCGTTTTCGCGCCGCTCCAACTGGCGGCTGAGAAGTTCAAGCGCAACGATGGAAGAATAATCAAAGCCGACGATAAAGGTTGAAGAGATGCCTTCGGTTTTCCAGAAGGCCTCGACCAGATCCGCACGCTCTGTCGTGCTGTAGGGATAATCGTCCGGTTTATCGGATGCGCCGTTGCCGACATATTCAACGAAAAGCTTGGGGCCCATGGGCTTTCCAGTGAGGTGCCGGTCAACCTGCGCCCAGCCGTAAGAGCCGTCAGGCCAGCCCGGCAGGAAAGACGTCCAAACCGCGTCTTTATCGGTTGCCGTCTCCTTCTCGATCCTGCGAAACACGTGGACCACATCGCGCGAACCGGTTGCAGCACCAGGGCGCAGGATTTCTCCTTTGGTGCGATCATACGCAACTCTGCTGCCGTGTGCGAACCACTCCCGGGCGGTTACTTTGGATGTTGGTGATTGGGCGAGAATGTTCATTTCTATCTTCTCCTGATTCAATGTATATGCATGTTTCAAGTCAAAAAAAGGGTCAGTCGGCCCTGGCGATATCAAGGGTTGTTGCAAGCGCGCCCAACAGTCCGGCCCATTGCTCGGTTCCCAGACCCTTGACGAACTGTGACTGGACCGTTCGCCACAGCGGTACCGCCTTATCCAGGACCCGTTGGCCTGGCCTGGTGATCGAGATCAGCCGCACACGTTTGTCATCGTCGCGATCGATGCGGATCCATTGCTTCTTGAGCAGAGGCTGAAGGTTGCGTGTCAGGGTTGTCCCGTCCATCCCGAGAAATTCGGCATAGTCGCTTTGGCGCATCCGGCCACGGCCGGCCAGGACAGACAGCATTGTGAATTGGGTGGCGCGCAGGCCGGCGGGCTTCAGCGCCGCATCATAGGCCTGTGTAACCATCCGGGTGGCCCGGCGGAGGTTTGCGCATACACAAACATTCAAATCAGGGCGGTCCGGTGTCTGGCGGGTGGCATTCATGAAAGATGTATATGCAATTAAATTTGAATTTGTCAACCCCTCGAAACCACGAATCGTTGAACAGAAAGTGGAGCCTCAAAAGTTAAGGGTTGCATATGCAACAAATTAGTTGTATATGCAACACATGGCGAACAAACCACATGACCCACTGAGCGAGATCGACCTCAAGCAATTTATGTTGGGCGACATCTGCCTGGCGTCGCGCACGCGGCGATTGAGCCGGATCCTGACGCGGATCTATGAGGACGTCTTGCGCGAGTACGGTTTGACCGTCCCGCAATTCTCGCTTCTCACCGTCATTTCAGCACACGGGCCCGTGACGCCCGCTGAAATCGGGCGGCAACAGGATCTCGAAAAATCCACGTTGAGCCGCACGGTCGGAAAAATGATCGCCAATGGCTGGGTCGAGGACGGGCACGGCGACACCAGTGAGCGGGGTCTAATCCTGACTGCACATGGAAGAGAAACGCTGCGAAATGCCATTCCGGCCTGGCAAACGGTTCAGAACCGGGTCACGGGAATATTTGGAGACCCGGCAACCAAAACGCTGGATGAGATGATTGCTGCGGCGCATGACATGTGACCTTTTTTTGGCCTAAAAGTTGTATCTACAACTCAATAAATGGAGGATACTATGACGCTTTCAACCATACCGTTGATTTTCCTGGCCGAAATGGCGGCCATCTCCTATGCGGCACGGGTTGCCATGCGGCGGGGTGAGGCGTCCCGATCAGACGTCCGATGGATCTCCGTGCTGATCGCGATCCTGATTTTCTGGGGAGGTGTGTGCGTCTACCTCGGCGCTGGCGGCGTCTTCCAGTCGGATCAGTTCGTTGATCTCCTGGCGCCTTACTGGCTGCCCGTCGGACCGGTGGTTCTGATTGTCGCGGCATTGGCTCTGTTTGCGCCGGCACGCCGCGCCGTGAACCGGGTGATTGACTCAACACCACTGCATTGGCTGATCGCCATTCACGCCCTTCGCATTCTGGCGATAGGCGGTGTCATCAAGGGCTGGAACGGGGAATTCTCAGCGCCCGTGGCCGGTTTCATCGGCGTTCCGGATTTCCTGTTCGGCGTCTCTGCGGTGATCATGGCCTGGCTGGCACTGAAGCAGCGCGTTGGGACCTGGGCGGTGGTGGCG
>JAJFHM010000284.1 GCA_021775625.1 Hyphomicrobiales bacterium
TGATGGAAAGCCAGGCTTCGCGCACGGCGCTGGAGCCGCCTGCGCAGGCGTTTTCGATATTGGTGATGGTGATCTCGGGAAACCGAAGGCCCCTGAGTATGCGCTGGCCGAGAACCTCACCTTGATACAGATGCGAAACAAAGGCGGCTTCGATTTCGGTGCGTTTGAGGCCGGCGTCTGCGAGGGCTGCAACTACCGCCGGCCGCGCGATGTCCTCCACCAGCGTGTTTTCGTATTTGTCGAACGGTACAATTCCGACGCCTGCGATTCCGACACGTCTGTGGTCTTGCATCATGTATCTCCCGTGTTGGCGGCGTGATAGCGCGGTCCGGTCATGGGGGCGCCAGTTTCATCGTGGCGAAGCGTTGCTGATACGAGGTCGAGCCGGGCGCCGATGGTGAGGCTTGCGGGCGTATTGTCGAGATGAGCGAAGACACGGACCCCGTCGTCAAGATCGACATAGCCGACCGCGAAAGGTTCTTCGTAACCTTGCGGCAGTTGGTGGATGACCGTGTAGGTGTAAAGCGTTCCGTGCCGCCCGATTGCGGCCTCCGTCATTGTGCCTTGTTGCCAGCAGTCCGGGCAAATGTCACGCAGGCCGAGTGTGGTAAATCCACAAGCCGAGCATTGGCCGCCGACAAGATAATCCCCCAGTTCATCGTGGCCCAGAAGACCGCTCCAAATTGGTTGCTCGACGAGATTTCTGTCATGTTCGGGGGAGTTTGTCATGGTGGGGCCTGTCGCCGCGTCAGTTCTTGTCCGGCGCACCGGCGCGCCGTTTCTTGGTGAAAAAATCCTGCAGGCCCTTTTGTGCATCGTCGCTGCTCAACACGATACTGGCGAGCGCCCGCTCCAGCCGCATTCCGGTGGACAGCGAGCCGTTGAGACCATCGCGGACGGCATCCAGGGTGTATTGCACCGCGACCGGCGCCCGCGCCGCAATGCGACCGGCAAGGTCCGCGGTTTGCTGTGCAAACAATTCACGCGGCCAGACATGATTGACCAGGCCGACGCGGAGCGCATCGGCAGCGTCAATCGGCTCTCCGGTCAGCAAGTGTTCATAGGCGAAACCCAATGGCACCAGCCGTGGCAGGCGTTGCGTTCCGCCTCCTCCAGGCAGGTGGTCGAGTGCAATTTCAGTCTGACCCAGCTTCGCGCCTTCGACCGCAACCCGGATATGACACGCCATGGCGATCTCGGTACCGCCGCCATAGGCAAAGCCGTTGATGGCGCAGATGACAGGCTTTCGCGACGCTTCGATGACCTCGAGCCCGGTTTGCCAGACCGCCATCATCTGATCGCCGCTCAATGCGGAAAAGGTCTGCATCTCCTTCATGTCGCCGCCGGCGGAAAATGCGATGTCACCTGAACCGGTGAGCACAATGACCCGGGTTTCGTCTGCGCGTCCAAGTACGCGAACCGCATCTTCTATGAGGTGCATGGTTTCAGTGTCGATGGCGTTGCGAACCTCTGGCCGGTTGATCGTAAGCGTGGTGACATTGCCTTGCGTTGCCTGCAGCAGTTTAGGTGTGCTCATCGGAACCAATCCCCTTGAGCACCAGATCGATGATGCCTTCCTTGACATTTTCAAGGCCGATTGAGTCCACCGACCAAGGCCGCAATGTCCACACTTCGCAGAGCATCGGGATCAGGCTTGCAACCAGCTTGGTGTCGATGTTCCTGAATGCGCCACTGGCGATACCCTCCTCAAGAATTTCCTGAAACAGGTCAATATATTGCTGCCCCTGTTTCTTGACGCGATCCCTGACCTCCGGCTGCAGTGAACGGGTTTCCCGATACATCAACCGGATCTTCGATTGATGCTTGTCCAGTTGGGCCATGCTTGCATCAAGCGCATTGCGCAGTTTCTCCTCCGGGTCCCGGGTTTCGCCGACGGCCACGGCCACGCTGGTTTCAGTTTGCGAGATATAGTCCTGGTAGATCAGTTCCAGTATTTCGTCCTTGTTCGAGACATACTTGTAGATTGCCGGCACCGACACGCCCACGGCCTGCGCAATCTCGCGAACGGAGGTTTGGGCAAAGCCCTTCCTGGAGATCAGTGGAAACGCTGCGGCGATGATCTGCGCGCGCCGTTGCTCCGTGGTGCTGCGCGTCTTTGATTTTTCGCTGTCTGCAGTCGGCGGGACAATGGCGGCATCCCCGCCGGCGACGGTGTCGAAGACAGGGTCCGCCGGTGGCTTAGTTTGTTCGCTCTCAAACACGATCTGGGTTTGTTGCACCACCGCCAATCGGCGGTCGCGTTCATCGTGGATGCTGGTTTGCCAGACCATTGTGCTCCGGCCAATGTGAAGCGGCACGGCGACGCCGATGATCGGACCCAGATGTCCGGGTTTCATGAAGTTTGTCTTCAGCTCGATGGTCGTGGTCCCGCATCCCGGTGGCAGATTGAGACCTGCGCCACGTCCGGCGAGCGCTTCAGCCAGAGCGACGATCAGGCCACCGTGAATTCGTTCCCCGTTCGTGAGGTGTTGCGGGCGTGCCACCAGCCGACCGACAATCCGGTCTTTCATGGTTGAAAGAAACTCGACGCCGATGAAATCATCGAAGTCGAACTCGTCTGGAACCGGTTTGGCTTGTATCATCCGTTCTGCTGCAGTTTCGTGTGTTTTGGTTGACCTGCTTTGGGTTAGTGAGCGTTCATTACTCGAGCGTTCCGGGCCTGTCAACGCACGCCGAGCAGTGCTTGCGGGAAAGCCGCGGTGAGCGAGAATGGAGCACGCTAAAACAGGCCTGATCCACCGCTGCGTTGACGCTGTCGCATTGACAGGACGTTGGTTTTTCGCT
>JAJFHM010000285.1 GCA_021775625.1 Hyphomicrobiales bacterium
ACCCCGTAAGGCTGCAATGCATCCAGCATGGCGTTCATCACCACCGCCGGCGTTACCATGGTGCCGGCTTCGCCCACACCCTTGACCCCCAGGGGATTGTCCTCGCTGGGAACCGGGTGAAACACGGTTTGGAAGGACGGCAGGTCGTCGGCGCGGGGCAGCGCAAAATCCATCAGGCTGCCGCTCAGGAGCTGGCCTGAGCCATCGTAAACCACCCGTTCGATGGCCGCCTCGCCGATGCCCTGGGCCACGCCGCCGTGCATCTGTCCCTCGACGATCATCGGGTTGATGATCCGCCCCGGATCCACAACGCTGGTGAACCGCGCAACGGTGAAGGCGCCGGTTTGCGGATCCACTTCGATCTCGCAGACATGGCAGCCATTGGGGAAACTGGGCGACTGGGTCATGAAGATGTCGCTGGCGGCCAGCGGCGCACCGCGCGCCTCGGCGGCCAGCGCCACATCGGCGAGCGATACCCGGCGGTCCGTCCCGGCAACGCCGTAGTGGCCGGCTTCATAGGCAATGTCGGAGGCTGCCGCCTCCAGCAGGTCTTCCGCAATGTTTGTGCCCTGGGCAATCACCTCATCGGCCGCCCCAATGATGGCGCCGCCGCCGATGCGCAGGCACCGCGACCCCTGCCCGCCTGCCCCCTTGGGGATCGGATCGGTGTCGCCCTGCACCAGGGTCACCGCCTCAGGCACAACCCCGAGCCGGTCGGCGATCACCTGGGCGAAGGCGGTTTCGTGGCTCATGCCGAAATCCTGGGTGCCGACCAGCACGGTCACGCCGCCATTGCCGCCGACCTTCACTTGCGCATATTCATCCGGCACGCCGCCCGCGCTCATGATGTAGACGGAGAGACTGCGCCCCAGCAGCCGGCCGCGCGCTTCAGCGTCCTGGCGCCGGGCCTCAAAGCCCGACCAGTCCGCCGCCTTTAACCCGAGATCGAGGACTTTCGGCAATTCGGCGCGCCCGTAGACATAACCGCTCGGCGTCGTCCACGGCATCTCCTCAGGCTGAATGAGGTTACGCCGCCGCAGGTCCACCGCATCGATGCCGGTGACCCGTGCGGCCGCTTCCACCAACCGCTCCAGCACATAGCCCGGCTCCGCCCGCGAGATGCCGCGATAAGACACCGTCGGCGCGGTGTTCGTGAACACCCCTTCAAGCGCGAAGTGATGGGCCGCAATGCGGTAGGGCCCGCACACCATCTTGCCCATGCCGATGGCCAGCACATAAACCGAGCGCGGCGAGAAGTAAGCCCCGTGACACCATGTAGACGTGATCCGGACGGCGACAAACCGCCCGTCTTCATCGAGCCCGAGCGCGGCTTTGAAGCGGTGGCCGCGGGCATGGCCATCGGTGAGGAAGCTCTCGCCGCGCGCCATGACAAACCGCACCGGGCGCTGCAGGTCGCGGGCGGCGATCAGGGCCATTGCAAACTCCGGATAGACCACCCCGCGCGCGCCGAACCCGCCGCCCACATCCGGCACCACGACCCGGATCGCGTCGGCTGCGACATTGAGCACCTGAGCAAGATTGTCCTGCAGCCTGTGTGCCGACTGGCAACCCGCCGTGAACAGATATCGCTCAGTGCCGGCATCATATTCCGCAACACCACCGCGCGGCTCCATGAAGGTCACGAACGAGCGCGGGAAGCCGGTTTCAATCTCGACCACGTGCGCTGCCGCATCGAATGCGGAATTGACCGCTGCCGCATCGCCCTCATCCCAGAAACACGACCGGTTGCTGTCGAGTTCGGGCCACAGAACGTCCGCATCAGGAGCCTGCGAGGCTTCCATTGTCGTCGCCGCGGCAAGCACGTCGTAGCGAACGTCGATCAATTCCGCCGCGGTTTGTGCCAGCGCTACTGTCTCGGCAATCACCGCTGCAACCGGTTCCCCCACAAACCGCACCCGGTCTGCCGCAAGCACCGGCTGCGAGGCCTCGATCATCTCCGAACCATCGCCGTTGAGATACTGGAACGGCGGCGTTCGGGTCATCGAGGAAATCGGCTGGATACCGGCGGCAAGCAGATCCTCACCGGTGTAAACCGCGAGCACACCCGCCGCTGCCCGGGCATCGGCGCAATCCACATGCTCAATAACAGCATGGGCATGCGGCGAGCGCAGCATCACTATATGCGCCTGCCCCGGCGCATCGAGATCGTCGCTATACCGGCCTTCACCAGTAATGAAACGCTGGTCCTCAAACCGCATGAGTGATTGACCGATAAAGTCGGACATAAGGGCTGGACCCTGGCTCTAAGTGGCCTGAGAGTATATCAGGCGAGGCCACGTTCACCTACCTTGCGAACGCATGGGTGACATTCGTTCTGCGCAAACCAGTTGGAGCGAACGCGCAAGGTCAAAGAGATCAAGACCGTTCCGGTCAGCGGTGCATCATGGTAATGTCCTGCGCGCTATAAACCACGGCAGGCAATGACCACTCTTTTTCACGTTCAAATTCTCAGTTTTTCGAACCTTCTTGAAATAGAAGGTGCGCGGACGCCGGCTCACTTCGCGGCCCTGCTCGACGCCATGGAATATGGCGACCGGTCCGGAATGAGCGACGATGAACTGCGCGAAATGTCCATCATGTCCCTGCAGGATCTCAAACCCGCGGAAGCCGCTTCGCTCGTACTCAAACATGACATGGGCGAGGTTCTTCGCGACGGACAGATCCGCAACCTTGCCAACGAGATGCTGGATGAAAAGCTCTGGGAAGACTACGCGGACTCTTCCCTGCACGAGCGCATGTTCACTGCCGGGAGCCTGCTGTACGCAGCCTTTCCGCAATCTTTCCCCGTGCCCGACGCGGTGCGCGTGGAGCTCGAGGTCACCGCCGCCAACGCTGCCGCGAAGCGCCTGTTGACCGCCGCGCCCAATGAGTCGTTTCTGGTCCGGTTGATTGCCGACGGGATGGACGATCAGGCGGTGCTGCACCGCCTCTATAGCAACCAATTGAAGGGCAAGTCGTTTCCAAATGCCGACGAGGTGATCTGGATCGTGCGCACGGACGCGGTTGCCGAAGACGTCATGCGACTTGAACTCATAAGTTCCGGCTACTGGCTGGATGCGCTGGGCCGCACCAGGTCGTACGACTCGGCCGCCTACGCTGATGAAGCTCTGCCGACTCACCAGTAGAAATCTGTCGGCAATTTCGATCTGCGGTCGGGATGTCGTTTTCGGCCCAGGAGTGGCCCACCGCTTGAGTGAATATCCTCTCTGGATCGCTTCATCTGTTCGCGGCCGGGATTGTGCGATATCGTTCCCTCATAGGCGAGCGGGAGGATGGAGATGTTCGAGGGGTTCACGCGCGAGAAGCGGCACTGCAACGGCATTGATCTCAATCTGGTGCATGGCGGCTCCGGCACGCCCGTGCTGCTGCTGCACGGCTACCCGCAATGCCACGTGCTGTGGCACAAGATGGCGCCCGGGCTGGCGGAACACTACGCGGTCATCGCACCGGACATGCGTGGCTATGGCGACAGCGCCAAGCCTGAAGCCGCCGCAAACGACCACGACGTCTATTGCAAGCGCACCACCGCAAACGACATTGTCGATCTGATGGCCCAGCTTGGCCACGACGCCTGGCATGTGGTCGGCCATGACCGTGGCGCCCGTGTCGCCCACCGCATGGCGCTTGACCACGGCAAAAAGGTCTTGAGTTTTACCTCCCTCGACGTGGTCGCCTCCCAGGCGGCCTTCGAGGGCATGGACGCGGCCATGAGCTTTGCCTGGTTTCACTGGCTCTTGATGCGCCAGCCCCATCCCCTGCCCGAAACCCTCATCGGCAATTCGGTCAAAACCTATTTCGATTTCCTGATGGAACGCTGGTGCGCGACGCAAGGCGCAATCACGCCGGAGGCTTATGCGGAATATGAGCGCTGCTTCTGCAATCAGGAGGCGGTCAACGCCACGTGCGCCGAATATCGCGCTCTTGAACTCGACCTGGAACACGATGAGGTGGACCGTGGCCGCAAGCTCACCTGCCCCATGCTGGTCCTGTGGGGCACCAACACCGCGAAACGTCCCGGCTGGCAGACCGGCAAGGGCCTCAATATGATCGAGACCTGGCGCCAACGGGCAGAAGACGTCCGCGGCCACGGCATCGATTGCGGCCATTTTCTGCCGGAAGAAAAACCCGACGACGTGCTGACAGCGATCAACGCCTTCTATGCCGAAATCTCGTGATGACAATCGCCCCGCATCACCGCACACAGGAATAAGGATCGAACATGGGAGACAGGCTCAAGGACAAGGTGGCGATCGTCACCGGTGCAGGCTCGATTGGCCCCGGCTGGGGTAACGGCAAGGCAACCGCGGTGCTGTTCGCACGCAAGGGCGCGAAAGTGGTGACCAGCGACATCAACCCGCAGGCCGCAGAAGAGACCGCCGGCATCATTCGCGGCGAAGGCGGTGATGCATCGGTGTTTGAGGCCGATGTCACCTCCAGCGATCAGGTGGCGGCTCTGGTCGAGCACACCCTGGCCACATACGGGCGCATCGACATCCTCCAGAACAATGTCGGCATCATCGAGATCGGCGGACCGGTGGAGATCACCGAGGACGGCTGGGACAAGGTGATCGACGTCAATGTGAAGTCCATGTTCCTCACCTGCAAGCACGTCCTGCCGCATATGGAGGCGCAGGGCTCGGGCGCCATCGTCAATGTCTCCTCGATCGCCTCCATGCGCTATGTCGGCTACCCAAGCGTCTCCTACAATGCCTCCAAGGGCGCCATCAATCAGTTCACCCAGAATGTCGCCGTGCAATATGCCGCCCGGGGCATCCGGGCGAATTGCGTCTGCCCGGGCCTTATGAACACACCGATGATCCATGCCTCGGTCACCGGCGGCTACAATGATGACGCCGAAGCCATGGTCGCCGAGCGCGACGCCATCTGTCCCATGGGCCATATGGGCGACGCCTGGGATGTGGCCAATGCGTCGCTGTTTCTCGCCTCCGATGAAGCAAAATACATCACCGGTCACATGCTGGTCGTCGATGGCGGCATCACCTGCAAGATGAATTGATGCAGGCGCGTACCTTCGACGGTCAATAGTCAGTTGCTTTGGTATAAGATGACGCAACGGGATGACAGTCCAGGGACGAATTCATGCTGAACCCCATTACCCTTATTGCCGACGAGCTGGGCGAGCATCTCGCAGACACCTATCTGCAGTATTTCGGCGAGCGCAAGCCTGAATATGCCAGCTACCTGGGCGGTGCGGCCCGGCTCATGCTGGAGCGCATCGGCAATTCGAATGCGCTCTATCACGACGTCTCCCACACCATGATGGTGACCCTGTGCGGCCAGGAGATCATCAAGGGCAGGCTCCTGTCCCGCGCCCTCAAGCCCGAAGACTGGCTGCACTTCATGGTGGCCCTGCTGGTGCACGACATCGGCTATGTGCGCGGCATCTGCAGCGCCGACACCGGCTCTAAGTTCGTCATCAATGACGCCGGCGACATGATCACCCCGCAACGCGGCGCCTCCGATGCCTTCCTCACCGCACACCATGTGAACCGCGGCAAGATCTATGCCCGCGAACGCTTCGCCCATTCCGAGTTTGTCGATGCCGAGCGGATCGCCGATCTGGTCGAGATGACCCGCTTTCCCATCCCGCAGACCCCGCAACACCAGGACACCCAGAGCGAGGGCGCGATGGTGCGTGCCGCCGATCTGATCGGCCAGATGGCGGATCCTTACTATCACCGCAAGAGCAACGGGCTTTATTACGAGTTCCTGGAAACCGGGCTTGCGGAAAAGCTCGGCTACAGCTCGCCGGCGGACCTGACCGAAAAATACCCGGAATTTTTCTGGGGCACCGTGGAGCCCTATATCGGCCCGGCGCTCGACTATCTCCGGCTCACCACCGACGGCAAGATGTGGGTCGCCAATCTTTATTCAAACGTCTTCCAGATAGAACACGGCACCCACCACATCGGCCCGTTCCCGGGTGTGTGAGGTTTGAGATGTGCCGGGCAGGCCCGGAACTGAACCGGGCCGCAGGCGCCATCACGCCAACCTGCCCTCAAAACTCTCATAGCCGAACCGGCGGATCACTTCGACCGTGTCGGCCCGCAAATCCCACAACGCAATGGCTGGCAGCGGCGTGCCGTTGAAGGTGGTTGCCTTGACCATGGTGTAATAAGCCTGATCGAGCAGCACCACCCGGTCGCCCGGCTCAGGCGGGGACGCCATGCGGTAGGTGCCAATGATGTCGCCGGCAAGACAGGTTGGCCCGCACAGACGCAAAGCGTCATGGCCGCCCGGATCATCCACCACCTGCCCGCCGAGCAGCTCCGGCGTGTAGGGAGTTTCGATGACGTCCGGCATGTGGCAGGTGGCGGAACAATCCAGCACTGCGAAAGGACCGTCGTTCCAGCCGCAATCAAGCACTTCGCCGACCAGCGCTCCCGCATTGAGCGCCACCGCGGTGCCGGGCTCAAGATAGACCTGCAATCCGGTGCGCTGACGTAATGTGGCCAGCCGTTCAACCAAAAGAGTGGTGGCATAGTCCTTCGCGGTGATCAGCTGGCCGCCGCCGAGATTGATCCACTCGATGTCGCCGAACCAGCCGCCGAACGCGGTCTCCGTTGCCGCCAGCAGGCGATCGAACGGCGCATAACCCTGATCGCACAGCGCATGCACATGAAACCCGCTGATGCCTGACATATCGGCCTCACCCAACTGCCCTGCTGTGACCCCGAGCCTCGAGCCTGGTGCGCAGGGGTCATAAAGCGGCACCTCGGCCTCGCTGTGCTGCGGATTGACACGCAATCCGGGCCCGCCGGCCCCCTTGTCCGCCACCGCGCCGCCAAAGCGCTCCAGCTGGTTCAGTGAATTGAAGATGATGTGATCGGACAGCCCGCACAGTTCGTCGAGCTGACCGGGCTTGAGGCCGGGCGCATAGGTGTGCACCTCGCCCTTGAACCGGGTGGCGCCGAGCCGCGCCTCCCACAGGCCGCTTGCCGCCGTGCCGGAGAGGTAATCACCAATCAGATCGGCCACCGCAAAACACGAAAACGCCTTGAGCGCCATGAGCACCTTGACGTCGGCGGCATCGGCGATGCGCTTCAGAATGCGGAGATTTTCCTCCAGCCGCACCAGATCGATGACGAAACAGGGCGACGGCACCCGGGCCGCATCGAAGTCGGCAAAATTGTGTGGCGCCTCAGCCATTGTCCGCCAGTCTGGCTGCCTCGGGCCAGCCGCCGTCGAGCGGCAGGTCGATAACATCCCAGCCAATCCCGATCTCCGGCATGAGCGCCATAAAGGGATCCGGATCGAGTTCTTCCACATTCACCATGGTGCCGGGCGCCCAGGCGCCGCGGGCAAGCAGGATGGCCGCCGTCACCGCCGGCACACCGGTGGTATAGGAGATCGCCTGCGAGCCCACCTCCGCGTAGCACTTGGTGTGATCGCACGTCGAATAGACGAAACAGCGCTTCGGTGCGCCGTCCTTCTCGCCGCGGAGATCGCAGCCGATGCAGACCTCGCCGCGATAGCCTTGCGCCAGGGTCGCTGGATCCGGCAGCACCGCCTTGACCATGCGGACCGGCGCAATCTCGACACCGTCCACTTCCACCGGGATCGATGACAGGAGGCCAAGATTTTCCAGAACACTGAAGACTTGCAGATAATGCTCGCCGAACCCCATCCAGAACTCGATGCGCTGGGCATCGGGAAAACTTGAAGGCAGGGAATGCAATTCATCATGGCCCATGGAATAGACCACATGCTCCCCCACCACCGGCAGGGTAACGGTCATCTTCCTGGAATGATGCGGCAACGCCTTGAACGCCCCGTCTTCCCAGTAGATCACATCTTCCCTGATCTCGCGCAGGTTGGTGTCGGCGTCGAAATTGGTTGCGAAGTAACGCCCGTGATCGCCGCCATTGACGTCGATGATGTCGATGGTGTCGATGCGGTCGAAGAGGTGCTTTTTAGCGTGCGCGCAGAACACGTTGACGGTGCCGGGATCGAAGCCGATGCCGAGCACGGCGGAACGCCCGGCCGCCTCAAACGCCGGCCGCCGCGGCCATTCGAAATTCGCATACCAGGGTGGGGGCGCATTTTCCACATACTCGCTTTCCGCAACCGCCGTGTCGATATAGTGCGCGCCCGTGGCGATCGAAGCGTCCATCAGGGCCTCGTTGCAATAAGGCGAGGCAACGTTGAGCACGATGTCCGCCCTCAGGTTGCGGATCAGCGCTGTTGCGGCATCCTTGTCCTGCGCATCGACCTGCCGGGTGCCGATGAGCCGGCGTCCACCGGCCTTGCCCCAGCGCTGCTGTGCATCGGCGGCAATCGCATCGACCTTGGCCAATGTGCGGCTGGCCAGTGTGATCGCACCGAATTCATGTGAGAACTGCGCCGCCTTATGCGCCGCAACGCCGCCGACACCGCCGGCGCCGACGATCAATAGATTTTGCTGTGTCACGTCCCTCGCACTCCCTCAATCAACGCAACGAGAACACTGTAACGGTGCTAGAGCAAAATTCGAGCACTTAGGGTCAGGACTCACTAAATTTAATTACAAGCTGCAGTGACAGTGCATACAATCAGTAACCGTAATTTCACCAAGTGTCTTTGGTATTAAGGCATTTACAACCTGGCGGGCGTAGCCTCGGTGTGAATATTTCCATTTACAGAAATACAGGCCGCACCATGGCTTCCAGTTCCACCCAGAATGCATCAGATGTTCATGCCAATCGGCGCAGCACGCCACGGACGAGTGCGCCGTCGATCAAGGTGCGATGTGATGGCGGTCTGTATGTCCCCGATAACTGGGGCTTGGGTGGCTGTCTTATCTCCAACTACAAGGGGCAGCTGCGTCCCGGGACATCTGTTCTCATTGAACTTTTTCTCAATGTCGTCCATGAGCATGACGGCCTGCCCGTAAGAGCCGAAATTGTCCGCTACGAACCGGACAACAACAACGCCCTGGCGTTCCGTTTCGAGAGCTTAAGCGCGGGTGAGTTGATCGACTTTTGCGACATCATCGACGAGAGCCTGTCCGCCGAGGTGCTAAAGGCAATATCCTAGATCGCTTCACGTTCATATGGAACCGTTTGATGGTCCAAGCCGGTTCGCTCGGCAAGGCGCGGTGCGAAGTGCGATGCGGTGCATCGGACAAGCGCCGCAACACGGCCGACGGGCCGATTTGGACCACCGAAGGCCGGGTTTTCACCTCTTCTGACTGCGTTACGGCCCCCTTGTGGTCAGCCAGACCACGGCGTGCACCGTGCCTTGCCAGAAGACCTGAAAACCCGGTCAAAGCGATTCCATATGAACGTGAAGCGATCTAGGGTCAGGACTTACCTGTTGTTGCTGGAGCACCTGCATGTAGGCTTCGACGTCACTCAGAACATCACGAATGTATTCAGCTATTGCGGTTAATTCCTGATCATCGCGGCCACAGTTCGCCAACAGCATCCTGCCGATGTTTGCCGCTCTCATCAACCGGTCAACTTCGGGGTCATCGCGATCTGCGCCAAGCCCCTTCAGCGCTTGCTCCATGCAGCCCAAACGCTCCATCCCTTCCGCCACGTGGTCGTCGAGCTTGGCGTTCAGGACGTCAAGCTTGTCCCGGCGAACTTCAGTACGTCTGTTTCGGATTTTTGAATGCATCAGAGTATCCCCGGTTCGGCTCCAAAAAGCATGAGGCGGCAGCCGTTCAGTTTGTGGCGCCAGACCCGGCCAAACACACCGGGTCTGGTTCCTGACATACTCACGCCGACTTCAGATTGGCGATGAAACCGGCCACTTCCGTGCGGAGTGTTTCGGCCTCCTGCGACAGTTGCCCGGCCGCGCTCAGCACCTGTGTTGCCGCTGCACCGGATTGCTGAACAGCATCCTGGACGCCGGCAATGTTGGAGGATACTTCCTGGCTGCCCATCGCGGCCTGCTGCACGTTGTTGGAAATTTCCTGGGTCGCAGCGCTTTGTTCCTCCACGGCTATGGCCATGGAAGAGGTGTTTTCATTCATTTGCCCGATGATCTGTGTGATCCCTTCGATCGACGCCACAGTCCCGTCTGTCGCCGTCTGCATTTCTTCAACCTGCTGGGAGATCTCCTCGGTCGCCTTGGCGGTCTGATTGGCGAGAGATTTGACCTCGTTGGCAACCACCGCAAAGCCTTTTCCCATTTCGCCCGCACGCGCAGCCTCGATCGTCGCGTTGAGGGCCAGAAGGTTGGTCTGTTCGGCAATGCCCTGGATCAGATCGACAACCTCGCCGATCTTCTGTCCGGCCTGGGCCAGAACCTGGACCTCTTTACTTGTCTTTTCGGCATCCGCCGTTGCGTTCCCGGCGATCTCGTTCGACGCGGCGATTTGACGATCGATCTCGGAGATGGACGCCGTCAATTCCTCAGTCGCTGCTGCAACCGTTTGAACATTGGTGGACGCCTCTTCGGAAGCCGCTGCGACCGCCGTCGATTGATTGCTGGCCTCATCGGTTGTCGAAGACATGAGCTGGGCGGTCTGCTCCAGTTCAACCGCTGCTGACGCCACGGTGCCTATAATGGAGCCCACACTGGCCTCGAAGCTCTCAGCCAGCTCTTGCCTTTGGGTCCGCCTTTGCTCGACCGCCTCGGCCTCCCGCGCCTCCTGTTCGTTTTTGAGACGCTCAATCTCAATGCCATTGTCCTTGAACACCTGAACCGCGGCAGCCATCTCTCCGATCTCGTCGCGCCGCCCCAGTGCCGGAACTTCGACCGACTGGTCACCTTGCGCCAGATCACCCATGGCGCTGGTCATTGCAATAATCGGATTGCAAAATCCGCGTGCGATGAAAAAGCCGCAGGCCGCAATCAGCACAGCGCCAACACCGCCAATAATGAGGACCAATGTGATCATCGCCGACTTTGCTGCAAATGCTTCGGCCTCATCGATCTCGGCAAGCAACGCCCATTTGACGCCCAAAATGCTGGTGGGCGTGTAGGAGGACAAGACCGGGTTGCCATTGTAATCGGTGATGATGCCTTCGCCTACTTCGCCCGAAAGCGCTGCCAGCGCGGCGGTGCTTTCGACCTTGCCTTTCGCGGGGTTACGGAAAGACGCCGAAACCGAGCGGTTCACCGGATCGAGATAGGAATCGGACCGCATCAAAGTGTCCTGTCCGATGAGGTATGTTTCCCCGGTTTCGCCGAGGCCGGCCCGCTCGCTCATCACCGTGGTTATCCGGTCGAGCGGCATCTGAAACATCAAAACGCCGAGTATCTCGCCGGCATCGAAGATCGGCGCGGCGATGAAGCTTGCCGGCGCATTATACGACGGCAGATACTGCTTGAAATCGACAAAGGCGAAGCTGTCGCCGGCGCTCAGCGTGCGTGCCTTGCGGAAGGCGTCGCCGAAGTTTGTGGCGGCATATGGCCCATCGACAAGCGAGGTTGAGTAGTCCAGTTCCTTGAACACCGAATAGACGATGTCGCCGGTTTTGTGATCGACCAGAAAAATATCATAGTAGCCGAACTTTTCCAGGAAACTGCGGATGGCCGGATGATACTTCGCGTGCGTGCTGCTGTAGGTTGACGCGTCATTGGCGCGGTCCAGCACGTGCTTCTCGCCAAGCGGGTTCTTGTTGGCCTGGATATAGTGGTACTGCAGGGCGATGGAGTCCGTGTCCAGTTGCGCCACAAGCGCCCCGGCATCCACTGTCTCACCGCCGTTTTCCTCAGCAAACTTTGGTGCGAACTGGCTGGTGTAATACGACGCAAGCTCGGTTTTCTGCGTCTTGATGCGCTCCGGCGAACTCTCATTCTCAAACCTGAATTGGCCAAATGCCGACGTGAACTCCCGCATGGCATCCACGATCATTCTATCCTCGGAGAAGGTGAGTACCTGATCGCGGATGGTGTTGAAGTAGCTTTCAACCGCATTCTTCTTGATTTCGCGCACTGCAGCCAGTTTCTGAAACGCCTGGTTTTCAAACTCGGCACTGCTCTTGACCAGGGTCACCACCGCAATGGCCACAAACGGAACCAAACCGACCAGCAAAAACAGAACGATCA
>JAJFHM010000286.1 GCA_021775625.1 Hyphomicrobiales bacterium
TGACCCCAAGCGGACATCGCGATCGCACCTGCTCCGGTGCAATATTCTGTATTGAGCAAAAAATCGGCGTCCAGAATACCAAGTCAAGGTGGCCGATCTTGAGTGCGCAGAGCAGAGACGGAACGTACTTTACTCCGGCAGGCCAATTCGCCTTACTAGCGACTTGAATCTCTCATCAGCCCGCATCGCATCAAACTCCGGCAATACCTTGAGCCATGCCAGCGATCGAGATCGATCTGCGAACGCTTTTTCAAGCCATTTGAAGACCTGATCATCGTCGCTCAATCCCGCGTAAACGGTAGCCACGTTGACCGGCGATACATAGCTTCTTTGCGAGAGTCGATCGAGTTCCGCAATCATTTCGCGGGCCTTTTCCGGTTTTCCTGAAATGGCGTAGGTGTACCCTAATCCACTGTACGGCAGCGCATGGCCGCCACCGGTGTCGATTGCTGCCTCGAACGAATTGATGGCAGAGTCTAAATCGCCCTTGCGGCGATGGTAGTGACCCAATCCCCACCTCACCCCCCAAGAATCAGGGTTTAATTCTGCGGTCTTCTCGAACTGATGTTTGGCTTTTTCGAGCTGGTCCGCCTGCAGATACTGCCAGCCCAGATTCACATTTGCTTCCAGCGATAGCGGATCGATGAGCCGCGCTTCCTCTGCTTCTCTAATGGCTTCCTCTTTTCGGCCCATGGCCTCGAGATAGAAACTGTAGAACAGATGGGCTTGGGCATAGCTCGGGTTGAGCGCAATAGAGGTGCGGAATTCGGATTCCGCACTTTTCCAGTCCCATTCATATTTGAGGCGGATGATTCCAAGGAATGCATGGGGTTCGGCCAATGAATTGTTCAAGCTCATGGCGGCAAGAGCTGCCTCTTTGGCGGCGGGTAACGCTTCGCTGGGTTTGATCAGCTCAAAACCATGACCGCCGAGCAAACAGTAACATGCAGCCATTCCCGAATACGCCAAACCATAGTCTGGTTCTAGCTCAACCGCCTTTTGAAAGAAGCCTAGCCCCTTCTTCAATCCATCTTCGGTCATCTTGTTTCGGAAGAAGCGTCCCTTGAGTTGGGCTTCGAATGCTGCCTGCGTCAGAATTGGCGTGGGTTTTGATGCGTCTTTGTCATTTGCCGCAACCTCCGAAACCAAGCTGGCGACAATCCGGCGAACAATGTCACTTTGCAAGGACAGAACGTCCGTGTATTCACGCTCGAATGTTTCGGCCCACAGATGACGGTCGTTAGCCGTGTCGATCAATTGAGCGGTTATTCTCACCCGGTCTCCAATGCGAATTACGGCGCCCTCCAGCACATGATTGACGCTGAGTGTCTTTGCAATGGAGGCGACCGAGGTGTCGACATCTTTGTAGGCCAAGACCGATCTTGTTGAGATAACCCGCAGCGGCAATCTTTTGGCGAGTGATGTGATCAGGGCGTCGGTGATGCCATCGCTGAAATAGTCTTGATCGATATCACCTGACAGATTGCGCAGCGGAAGTACGGCAACTGCGTCAAACTTCTCGGTTGGTGTTGCGGCGGAGGGCGGGTCTGCTGGCTGAATTGGCGTCACGGAGGGTACAACCCGGAGCGCAATTACTCCGATCACGATGATACCGCACACGGCGGCGAGGACGGACGTGATCTTCATGCGATCAGAGGCCGGCGGCCTGTCCGGAATGGTGGAATCGAGTCGGGTTTGGTTACTCTCAAACTTAGGCACATACCCGCCGGCGGGGAGTGATATGTGTACAGCATCGTCTCGGCCATCAAATGAATTGTAGTGTTCCAACCTTTGGCGCAGACGACCAGCTTCTACCCGGACGATAGAACTGCTTTGCGGATCGAAATCATCCCCTCGTTCGAATACGTCCACGCCGATCACATACTCTTTCAAACCGTCCGAACGACCCGCGAGGGTCTCTTTGACGATATACGTTATGAACGCCCTTAACCGGTCGGAGTGTACAAAGTCGCTGCTTGAACGAACCCGTTCCAATGCATCAATGATGGCTTCTGGCGGCGGCTGATTTCCGGGCTCGCCAGTTTTGTCTGTCCCGATCTCTCTATTGGTCAAGTTGTTCAAAACACCACCATCGAACGATTGGGACGCTGTTAACGGAGATGCAGTATACCCCAAAATTCTGATCGAGCGCACTGTAAGGTTAAGTGGCTAATACTATTGCACTTTGTGGTGTATTTGCACTTGTAACTATCAGCGCACCCGTGACGTCACTGACCGTTAGTAACTTCAATCCATTTCCCATTGCGTTCACCTTTGGTCCGGTCAGCCGGTCCGTTGCCGCAAGCATCGGCCTGCTGGTCTTTCACCGACGGCGGTCCGACCGTCCCACCACAAGGAGAATTGTACCATGTTTAAAAAATCGCTTATCGCAGCGGGCGCTGCACTTGTCATGATGCAAGCTGTTGCCCTGGCCGATTCACCTGGCGACCTGAACGATCTCGAAATCGCTCACGTGGCCTACACCGCGGACGTTATCGACATCCGCTACGCCCATCTTGCACTGGCAATCTCGACCAACCCGAAAATTCACGAGTTCGCACGCACAATGATCCGCGATCATAGTGCCGTGAACGAACAGGCGCTGGCGCTGGTGAAGAAGCTCAATGTTCAGCCGCAAGACAATTTTCTCAGCCGGCAGCTGAACGAGAATGCCGACAAGTTGATTGCCGAGATGGGCAAGCTCAACGGAGCGGAGTTCGACAAGCGTTACGCCGAAAATGAACTGGGCTATCACGGCGCGGTCAACAAACTGGTTGAGAAGACCTTCATCCCGAACATCAAGAACGCCGAAGTGAAAGCCCTGTTCGAAGACGCACTGGCCATCTTCAAGGTTCATCAGGAGCACGCGGCGATGATGGTCAAATCACTACTGCAACGCCAGTCGCAGAAGCAGTAGGCGTCGATGCGGATTTCAGCCGGATCAGTAGTGGTTGTGGCAGCTCTGGCTGCCTCGACCATTGCAGCTTCGTTGGTTTCCAGAGTCTCAGCGGACAATGCGCCACAGCGTCATGTCGTCGAGATCCAGAAGCTCAAATTTGTTCCAGCAGAACTGGAAGTCTCCCCTGGCGACACGGTTGTCTGGATCAACCTGGATATCGTCCCGCACACAGTGACGGCGACGGACAAGAGCTGGGATTCGAAGACCATGAAGAAAAAGGATGAATGGGAGATGGTTGTCGGCGTTGACACGCCTGGCGCCTACTTCTGCCAGTTTCATCCCAAAATGAAGGCCATACTGAAGGTCGTTCAATGACCCAACGCCGGGACTTCCCCTACAGTTCCTACAAAGGAGGAAACATCATGCACACTCCAAAGACACGTTCCCCATTGGCTCTGCTCGCCTCGATCACACTGTTTGCGTTCACACTCGCCCTGCCGCAAACTGCCCTGGCTGCAGACAAATCACTCTACCAGCGCCTGGGCGGCTACGATGCGGTTTCAGCAGTAGTAGACGACTTCGCGGCGAAGCTTTTCGTCGATCCGGTCGTTGGCAAACGCTTTTTCGGCATGAGCGATGATTCCCGTGAAGGCTTCCGGCAAAAGAACAAGAACCTCGTCTGCAAGGTCACCGGCGGTCCGTGCAAAGTGATCAGCCGTTCGGCCAAAGTGACCCATGGCGGCCTCGGCATCAAGGCCAGCGAATTCAATATCGTTGTTCAGCATCTCGTCGATACACTCAACAAGTTCAACGTGCCTGACAAAGAGCACAAGGAACTCTTGGCCATTATTGGAAGTCTGAGACCCGATATCGTGGAGGTTGAAGACGAGTAGTCCGCGGTGGGGCGCTGGACACGAACACGCAATTGACGATATCCGCGTGAAACAAATTGACTAACCAACAGGGCCGATTGACGGGTATCGTTTGCTCGTCGATCGGCTACAGAGTGCATAGGCTTATCTCTTTCGCCAGAATTGAGATTGAAGCGCGACCGGCATTTCAGCTATGAGCTCATTTCGTCCTTGCGGCGAAAATACGCAGACGGCGATTTATGGCACAAAATCACCGTATCGCCCGCAGCCTGATAACGTCAGGAGTTGAAGGCAAAGCGGAAGTTTCACACTCTGTGCGGCACCCGAAGATCCCGGATCCTCGGCCCGGCAGCATGCGCTACTTGTAACCAGGATGTAACCGGGACGTTCTGCGCAGGCGAGCCGTATCGCATGTGTTGGCTGCGCCACCAGGAAGAACACGACATTCGCGGTGCGAATTCCCAAGCATCAAGGCAACGGCTAAGGAGCGTTTTCGCCTGGGTTACTAGATCATGAGAAATGTTCCACAACCGCATTTTGGAAGTGGCACCAAGAAAATTGTACGTCACAAGACGACGCGCGTTCGGGCCGACTACGAGAAACAAAGAATTCAACGGATAGATCATTGGCGGATCATATCCCGCCCTTCCGGGCACATCATAACGTGCCAAGAGATAACCGTTTACGATGGCTCTTGCCACCTCGCGCGCGTCCTGGTGCCCATCTCGGCCCACTCAGAGCCGGGGCGGATTAGGACAGCAGTTGCTGCAGGCCCCCGATCCGATGGATTTTTCCGCCAAAAGTGACGCGATATTAAGATTGCTCCGGTATAGAGTTCAGGGTCGGGCGTTTGGCGCCGTTCCATCCTTGCTTGCCGCGTGAGTTCGCATGATCAAAGTGAAAAACTTCCGCAAGTCCTATGGCGATCTCGTCGCCGTCAACGACCTCAGTTTCGAGGTCGGTCCCGGCGATATCCTCGGCCTGGTCGGATCCAATGGCGCCGGCAAATCGACCACATTGCGAGCCCTTTCCGGCATCATCGGACCTACCTCGGGAAGCCTAGAGATCGCCGGCCACGACATCGTCGCAGCGCCGATCGAGGCCAAGCAAAGCCTCGGCTACATTCCCGATGATCCCCGCCTGTTCGATACCCTGACGGTCTGGGAACATCTCGCCTTTTCGGCGTCGTCCTACGGCGTGACGGCGCCCGAAGACAAAATGGAAGCCCTGCTCACTTCGTTCGATCTTGCGAAAAAACGCGATGCCTTGGCGCACGACCTGTCGCGCGGCATGCGCCAGAAGGTGGCGATCGCCTGCGCCTTTCTGCATGATCCCCAAGTGCTGCTGTTCGATGAGCCGCTGACCGGGCTCGACCCTCTGGGCATCCGCAACATCCAGCACTCCATGCGTGAACGGGCCCGCGCAGGTGCAGCGATCATCATCTCGTCGCACCTGTTGAGCCTGGTCGAAAACCTGTGTACCCATCTGCTGGTGCTGGATCAGGGGGCCTGCCGGCGGTTCGGCACGATGGAAGAGGTATTGCACGACGTCAGCCGGACCCACGGCGATTCCGACCTGGAATCTGCCTTCTTCGCCATCACCGCGGATGCGCAGGCCGCAGCGGAATAGACCATGAATGCAGCCCTCAGCCAGCTCTTGCTGCTGCGGTTGCGCGGCGGCGTCCGCTATCGCCTGAAGCAGTTCGCAACCCCGCGCGGCGCGCTGTTTCTTCTTGCCGCCGCCGGGGTCGTCTGGCTGCTCCTTGGCGCCGGCATGTCTTCACCAGCTGGAGGCCCCGGCCAAATACCGCTCGAGGATGCGATGAAAATGCGCTCCATTATCAGCGGCTTCATGCCGCTGGCGCTGTTCGGAGCATGCCTCTTCACCGTGCTTGCCGCATCCGGCCCGGCCCTCCATTTTTCGCAAAATGAAATCAACTTCCTGTTCGCCGGTCCCTTCAGCCGCCGCAGCCTGGTGATCTACAAGATCGGCGCCTATTTTGCCGGCGCGGTTCTGAGCGCGGCAATCTTCACGCTGCTCATGCCGGGGCGGGCAAGCACCGGGTTTGCGGCCTTCACCGGATCGCTTCTGACATTGCTGTTCGTCCAGTTGAGCGCCGCGGCGTTCAACACATTCGCCCAGGCGTTCGCGGGCAACAGGCTCATGCGCGCGCGTCAGCCGGCCATAGCGCTGCTTCTGGCAATGGTCGCTGCAGCGATGTTCTATGTGACGGCAACCACTGACAAAACCATCTTCGACGTACTCTCTCAGTTTCGCCAGTCCTGGCCCGGCACCATATTACTGGCGCCGTTTGCCGTCTTCGCCGAGCTCTTCCTGGCTGAGAGCATATTCCCGGATCTGGTTCTGTGGTCGGGGTGCGCCATTGCAATCAACGCCGCCCTGCTGCTGGTCATCCTCCGGTTTGACGGGCGCGCCGCCGACCACGCACTACTGGCAAGCCATCGGCTCAGCAATCGCTGGGCACGCATGAGGCAGGGCGCCTCGTTCTGGGCCAGCCAGAAGACCACGGGCCGCTCGCTGCGGCGCGCACCTCATCTTGGCGGCCTTGGGCCCATCGTCTGGCGGCAGACGATCAACGCCGTTCGCAATTCCGGCAGGGTGATTCTGGTGTTCTTCGTCGTCGCCATGCTGACCGGTCCGGTTCTCGCGAGCGCCAACACCACATCCGGTGTCACCGGCATGGTCGGCCTTCTGTATTTCTTCGTCGCCTTCATGATGCCGCGCTCGCTGGTGTGTGACTTTCGCTGCGAGCTGGGCTCAATCGAACTCTACAAGGCCCTGCCGATCGCGCCATGGCGGATCTGTGCGGCGCAGCTTCTGGTGCCGGTGGCGCTGTCGAGCGCCATTCAACTGGTGATGATTTTCAGCATCCTGATCTTCTCCGACGGGCGCGCACCGCCGGTGCTGATCGCACTGTCAGTGCTTACCGTGCCCGCCAACCTGCTGCTCTACGGTCTTGAGAACCTGATCTTCCTTGTGTTTCCGACAAAACTGCTGCCCGTTGGTCGGGCTGATTTCGAGTTCATCGGCCGCACGCTGGTGGACTTTGTCGCCAAGACGATCATCATCGTTGCCGCGGCGGCTGCCGCCAGCGGCGCCGGGCTTGCGGCGCTGCAGGCAAGCGGGCGTTCCTGGGTCTGGTTTGCGGTGACCAGCTGGCTCGTCCTCAGCCTCATCGCCGCGCTGACCGTTCCCCTGCTCGCCTGTGCTTTCCGCCGCTTCCGGGTCAGCCAAACGATCGCCTAGCCAGGCCGCTTGCCATCAAGGCAAGCAGTTCTGCCCGCGACTGCGCGGCGAGCTTTAGCGGGTCTTTCCGGGCCCAGGCCGCAAGCAGACCTGGCCGAAGCCTCGGCTGGGCAGTGGCAGGCCGCTGCTCTATGCTAATTTCCGAGTCCGCATCTGGAAGCCCGTCTTCGCCGAACTGGGGCTTCCCTATGTCACGCCGCTGAGTGCCAGGCATTCCTTCATTTCCACCCTACCGGTCAATGGGATCTCGCCGGTAAAGGTCATTTCCTTGAAGGCGACGAACCGATTGAGTTTCGTCTGCATCGTCGGCAGTGAGTATTGATTGATCACTTTCTCGACGTGCATCGCGTTGTTGGTGTTTGGCTGATAGTCCATGAGTAAGATCGTGTGATCGATATCCCGCTTCCTTGCTTGGCTTGCCGGTGAACAACCGCACAACACGGGATAGGTTGGCCGCCAAATGTGGATGCCCTTGTCGGGAAAGTTCAGAAGTTCGGGCTGTCGCGGCCTCGTCTCCCAGTTCGATTTCAGTCCTGAGTTTTTGGTCGTCGTGGAAAATTAAGAAATGCGAGTCGTCGCCCGCCTGGTCCGCTAAAACGTGCCGGAAATGCAGCACAGCTTCTGCCGCAATGGCGGTCGCTTGCCGAAAGCTAAGGCCACGTTGAGATATGATGATTGCAGTCGATGCAAGGGCGCAACCCTCGGCAGCAACCACATAGGGGTCGACGGTAGTGGGCGGTGCGGCCATTGCTGTAGTTTATTTCATCGGTTTTACATCCTTGTTTAGGCTACGGTTCCGGCTGTAGCTGGCGGCTATGTGCGGTGTGCGTTACCCGTGTTTCAAACCCTGGGAAGGACCCGCGGGCCTCAGCGTGACCGAGGTTTGAACAAAGCCGTCGGACTCAACCTCCTCGACCTTGAGCAACCCCAACGCCTGTAATTCCAGAAACCAAATCTGCACATCGCTCTGCGACGCCGCGCATTTACGCGCCATAGTTTGAACGTCAAAGAGGCGTTGCCGGCGGTCATCGACGCTATCGGCCAACACAAGCAAGAGCAGCTTGAGTCCAGTGGACCTAACCGGCAGATCCATCGCCCATTGCATTGCCTGGACGCTCATGCCGCCACCACGGGTTTTTTGTCTCGACGGAGAAAGTCGGGAATGTCCGGCAGTTGTGCGCGGGCGCCATCGTCAGCCTTTGAATTAAGCCCACGTACGAAGCCGACTGCGGCCCTGGCGCCTTCAGCAGTGAGCAAAGATGCGGCCTCATCTTCCAATTTCCCGGTAAGGAAGTTCACAAAGTCGGCATAGTCAGATTCGCCGTTAAGCACTTCGTGGAGCGTCGGGGCCTCCCATGCTCGCTGCGCTGATGCCGACTTGCCGCCGTCGATCTCGCCAAAGACCGTTAATTCATACTGGCCCGGGGATTGCTTTCTTGATCCGTGTTTTTGGTGGCGCCCGGTCATACTGCCCCGTTCCTTTGCCGAGCCTCTTACAGACAAGTTGGAACTCTCTACGGATACTCAGAGCTTGAGTTGGAGCTCTGAGTATCCGTAGAGAGGGAGTTAGCCATGACCCCCCCCCGCGCGTTGAAGCACTGGCGGTTTGTAGGCTAAGTGTAAGTGCTTGATTTATTGTGCCGCAGAAGTGCTGCGGTTTACAGCCAAAGGCTTGAAATTGTTCCTGTTTATGTGGATTTCAAATCCGTGTACGCCGGTTCGATTCCGGCCGTGGCCTCCAATTTTACCCCTTCAATGTCAGCGGCAGGCCCGCCGCGACAAACTCGACCCGGTCCGCGGCTTCGGCCACGCGCCGGTTCAACCGGCCCTGCTCGTCGCGAAATGCGCGACCGAGCGCATTGTCCGGCGCGAGCCCCATACCCACTTCATTCGAAACCATCACCACCCTGCCCCGGGTGCGGGACAAAGCACCGAGCAATGCGTCGGTCTCTGCCGCGCAGTCGCGCCCGGCATGCATCAGGTTGGACAGCCAAAGGGTCAGGCAATCAACCAGCAGCACCGTGCCGCCGCCGTCATTGTCAAGGATTGCCGCGGCAAGCTCCAAGGGCGCTTCGATGAGACCCCAGCTGGAATCACGTTCTGAACGGTGCCGGGCAATTCGCTCCGCCATTTCAGGGTCCAGCGCCTCTGCGGTGGCAATGAAGATATGCGGCGGTTGAGCCGCCAGTTTCAAAGCTCTTGCGCTCTTGCCTGACCGGGCGCCGCCCAGAACCAGGGTCACATCAGCCATCTGCCAGCGCTCCCGCCAAAACGATCAGTGCTGAAGTTTCGGCAACCTGCTCAACCGCCCCCAGACCATCGCCCGTATAGCCGCCCAGCTTGCGCACCAGAAGTGCGATCATGACACCTCCGCACAAGACTGCAGCGACGAGAGCATAGATGCCGACCCAACCGGCAAGGAGAACGGCCACAAGCAGCGAGATCCCGACCGCCACAGCCGTTTCCGAACCGTGCACGCCGCCGGCAACCCCCACGCCGGCGCCCTCGTCCCGCGCATAGTCTGCGATACTGAGCGTGACGACGATGAGCATCCGCCCGGCGGCATGGGCAACGATAAGTGCTGCGAAGCCTGTCCACGTTGCCATATCGGCCAACGCCAACCAGCGCAGACCGATGGACATTATCAGCCCGATTGCGCCGTAGGCGCCGATGCGGCTGTCCCGCATGATTTCAAGGGCGCGTTC
>JAJFHM010000287.1 GCA_021775625.1 Hyphomicrobiales bacterium
CTAGAGCGTGATCAGTTTAGGTTGGTGCATATCCTGAATTGACGAGGTATTTGTTGCATTCCTGCGGTGTGAAGTTATCGAGTAGCATTCCGATACGGCGCCAGGTGTCTTCGGTTGTGCGTTCCTGAGCATTTCTCAGCATGTGTTTGAGTTTGGCGAAGACCTGTTCGATTGGATTGAGATCGGGCGAATATGGCGGCAGGAAGAACAGGCGTGCGCCGACTTCGCGAATGGCCTTACGGACGGCCTTGCCTTTGTGACTGCCAAGATTGTCCATAATAACCACATCTCCGGGCTTCAACGTCGGCACCAGGATCTGTTCGACATAGGCTAGAAACCTTTGACCGTTGATCGGCCCGTCGAAGACGCACGGCGCCTCGAGCCGATCACAGCGCAATCCTGCCAAAAAGGTCTGCGTTCGCCACCGGCCATGGGGTGCTTTGCCGATCAAACGCTTGCCGCGCGGTGCCCAGCCGCGTAGTGGCGCCATGTTCGTCTTGGCCCAGGTTTCATCGATGAAGACAAGCCGGTTGGGATCAATCCGACCCTGATACTTCTTCCATTGCCGCCGCCGCCGAGCGACGTCGGGACGATCCCGTTCGCTGGCCACTGCGGTTTTTTTTGAAGCTTAGGCCTTCCGCGTGCACGAAGTCCCAAACCGCGCCATAACTTACCTTCACGCCCCGATCAGCCAGATCCTGCTGCAAGCCGCGAAGTGACAACTCGGGCTGTTCCGCAAACCGACCGTGAACAAAATCACGATAGGCCGCCAAAAGGACAGGCCTATATCCACCCATCTGGTCCGGCTCAACGCTGCCGGTCTGGCGAAACCGGCGTACCCACTTGATAACAGTGCTAACGCCAACACCAAATTGGGCGGCTGTGCGACGGCGAGACATCCCACCCTCTTCAACCGCCGAAACAACACGCTCTCGCAGATCATTCGAATACGGTCCAGGCATCTGTACTGGCCTCCTCTCCAGCACAGATCATGAATCACTGTTCAATTGATTTGGGAATCCCAAATCGACTCCAACTAAGATGATCCCGCTCTAGATCCCGGCGGCGAACTTTACGATTGCGCCGGGCTCATCCGCTGCCGCGGGTTCGAGGCGTCTTCTTGTTTTCCGATTTTTCCATGAACTGGATGATCTTTGCGGCGATGTCGACGCCGGTTGCCGTCTCGACACCCTCGAGACCCGGGGATGCATTCACTTCCATGACCACCGGTCCATGGTTGGAGCGCAACATATCGACGCCACATATATTGAGGCCCATGGCCTTGGCGGTCTCGCCACGGTTGAGCGTTGAGCCGGGGTGATGCGGATCGCCTCGGCAGAGCCGCCGCGATGCAGGTTGGAGCGGAAGTCACCCTCCTTGCCCTTGCGCAACATGGTCGCCATCACACGGTCGGCGATCACCAGGGCGCGAATGTCCGGCGGCAATCAATATGATTTACTGAACCAGGCCCGCGACCGGTCCCTTGCGCAAGTTGGAATCCGTGTGTCCGGAACAGACGCCTTGAGCGTGGCGGTGGGCGCAGACTTGAGCGAATTCGTCCCTGTTGTAAATTCCCTGATACGCGGAAAACTTCCAACTTATCAGGGCATCCGAACGCGGGATCAGGGAAGCTGGAAAAAGCCGGCAATTTCTGCATTCAGATGTCAGGACTTCCCCCAAACGCGGTCGTAGTGCGGAGGAGGTTGGAACGGGGAAAATGTGCCGATAGGCGACATCGGTGGCCGTTCGAGCCGCATCGCAATGTCGGACACATCGCGACGCTTGTGAAGGAGCCGTCCGCAGCATCAGGAACACTCCTCCGTCACAGGTGGGCATTAAGTCCTTTCTCCTTCAATCCAGTCTACCTGCCGCTGACCATTGACGGAGGCAATGGGATGTGCCTGAATGTAGTCAGGGTGGGAACTACTTGCGTTAGTCTTAGTTGGTGTGCGTAAAGAATTGCGGTTCCGCATACTTGGTAACCCGGCCCGGTATGGAGGTGTTGCAAATGCTGTTGAGACTGTTCAGCAAGTCACGTTTCTTCATAATGTCCGTGCAGACTGCAGACGGCGTAGATTGTATTTACCGCCGGACCAAATGGTGCGCCCGGGCAGGCAGTCTGTTGCTTGTACTGCTCGGCATTCTAGCGCCTCTCTCCAAAGCCCGGGCCGTAGTGTTGACCCCGGCGGATATGGCCAACATCGAAGCTGGAATGGACATGGTGTACAGCCAGCAGTCTTTCGGCACAGCGCCCATCGATATCCGCCTCAGAGAACTCATCACAATTGTCGATCCGATCCTGGCTTCAATCGATAATGACACTGAGTTTTTTGACGTGTTGGTCAACACGGCCCAGGATACAAGCCGCCCGCTTGTGAACATGTTCTTTGTTGACGAGCTTTTCGGTCCGTCCGGGCCCATTGGTCAAACCCTACCGGGCTTGAATGCTTTCATTGTCGAAACTGCGCCCGCGATCGATCCGGTTTTCGGGGATTATCTCAATTCCCACGAACTCGGCCATAGTCTCGCTCTAACACATGACCTGTTTCCTTTTTCCGGCATGACGGTCCCGACTGGCAATTTGATGCATCCGATTAACCCTGGCACCCAAGTCGCGGGATCACAGGTCCAGGAAATCTTTAACCGGCCATTTTTCAATTCCGGTGTTCCGCTGTTCCAGGGAAATGCGACGAGCGGTTTCTTCATAGACATTCAACCCTACCAGATTGTGGCGTCCGAACCGGCCCCGGTTCCGCTCCCGGCGGCTCTCCCACTCTTCGCGGGTGGCCTCGGGCTTTTGGGCCTGCTGGGATGGCGAAGGAAGCGTTTGGCTGCGGCTTAGACACAACGATTTACTCCCCTTGAGAGGCGGTCCTTCGGGGCCGCTTTTCGTTTGGGCAGAGAGTCTGCTTGGGTCATCAACGGTCCCCCGGACTTGCTGAGATCAAGCGCGATGCAGCACTACACAATGCCAGGGAGGAAGTCGTCCACAGCACTGTTCTCGGAACCCTCCGGTGACAGTTGCGATTATTCAGAAATATCATTCGAGCTGGTTTGAACCTTTTGGTGTTCGGTGGCGTCAAACAAACATCGACAGCACAAATCTAGCGGAGCGAGCCAATGACAAAATCAAAATTTGCATGCTTCGCAATAATGGTTGCCGGTCTGGCTGTAACTGCACCAATCAGCGTATCTGCCCATACTTCGGCAGACAGTCTCCAGAACCTGGTGGACGACAGCGCAGTGGTCCGGACAAGTGAATTCCGATTGAATCCGGCTGGATTTGCGAAAAAAAGTGCCGCACCAACGGCAGGCAAGCCCATGAAAACCGCCGCCAATCGCACAACCGGCCGAAAACGTAGGAACATCGTTGCACGGAGCGCGAACAAGTCGTTTCGGAAGAGCATCACACGGACATTGAAGCAATCGACCAATGCGTCCACCGCCAATGACATGTCACCCTCTAGCGGCGGCCCCACCTTGCTCAAGAAACACAAGCACGGCAACATTGAGTACACGGACGTGAAGATAACCCCGTAAATCCTCAAAGACAGGTTTGGCTTTTTCCTGGCGGATCTGTACCCGAATATCCGGTGGCTGGCCTCGAGCCTCCTTCCCGATCCCATAGAGGCCGGCGATGCGCTTAGTCGTTTCTTCTGCAATGGCCGAGCCCTGGGATTTTTGATGCAAAATCAAAGGAAATCGGACAGTGACGTAAGGGTGGGAGGGGAGTATCGGCTGTGCGCCCGTTGACAGACATCGAGGGCTGGCTCTGCCGCGCACTTCCGCTTTCGCCTTGGTTCCCTCTCATGCGACGCGTGCTTACTTCCCAGATATTTCTGCACTCCTGAAGCGACTTCGTTCTTTTTGCATAATCTCATTGAACCTTTTGCGGCCACCCGGCGTCCAATGAATATCAACGAGCTTTTATTGCGGGAGAGAGTTAAAATGAAGACCACCTTAAAATCAGGAACCCTTGCTTTGGCCGCACTTGCAATTTTCACCGCGCCAGCACTGGCAAGAATTGAAGAGACTGCAGTGCGGACGGTCATCGAATCTGGTGAGCCGGCAAAACTGTTGCTGCTTGGCGATGTCGATCTGGTGCTGGAACAAACAGTGCCACAAACCCGGGCGCTCATAAGAACAGCGGCTAGCCGCAAGGCCAAGAGGCGCCTGAGAGCGTCAACAACGGTCCGCATCAATAAAAAGCGGATGCGCAGAAAACCGGCCGTCCGGATAACGCGGGCGAAAACGTTGACCCAGGCACCTGCTTCAGCCCATGCCGGCAAGTGCAAACGCGCTTGCGGAGAGCCGGTCCTTGATTTCCCGGAAGACTTCGCACCGTGAGCCACAAGAAACCGTTTGTGCGTTACTGTGGAGTGGACACGACAATCGCAACGGTGAGATATGGCGCACGCAACGTCCGACTTTGACGGCCACACGGTCTGGCAGGTGAAAGCATCGACACTGTGCAATCTCCGTTGCCGCTATTGTTACGAATGGGACCGTCTCGGTGACAAGCGACGCATGACACTGGATCAGTGGCGTCGTGTATTCGAAGCGGCTGCTGCTTATCAAAACCTGCGTCTCGACCAAAATGGTGTCTATTCGAAGACCTTCATCGCCTGGCACGGCGGTGAGGCCACGCTTCTTCCACATGGCTATGTGGACGAGGTGCTTGATCTGCAGGTCGAGGTGCTGGGCCAGGAAGCACTCGATACCGGATTGATAGCGAATGCGGTGCAGACCAACTTGTACCGCCGGAACAAAACCCTCGACCTGATGGTTTCGGAAAACTTTCTCCTGAGTGTTTCTCTTGATTTCATATCCGGAGCCCGGGTCAATGTGGCGGGCCGGGATGCTGAAGCCGACACGATCAAGAATTTACAACATCTCCTCGAGCAGGGCGTCACCTGCGGGGTTGCCCTGGTTCTCGGCCGGCACAATCACGAGCATCTATGTGAGATACATGATCACCTGGAACAGATTGACGCCGCCTGGTTGAGAATTATACCGATGCTAAGACCTCCATCCGATGCCCCTTCAGGAGACCTGCAGTTGACGGCTGCCGAAACTGTGGCCGCGCTGGCGGCGCTGCTGGAGCATCGAAACCGGAACGACAGTCAAATGCCTGTGTCGCCGCTGGATCGGGTGCAGCGAACCGTGCACGGGTACCGCCATCAAGTCCCCTTCAGTCATACCCATAATCGCGGCCGTTTCGGCGAAACCAGGATAGTGGTCCACCCTGACGGAACCATCGCTTCAGAGGCCGGGACCACGAAACCGCATGTTCTTGGCAACATCTTCAAACAGAACATGGAGGAGATCGTCAACAGTTCGGCGTACCGGGACTCACTTCTCCATGACGACGCGAAGCGCGAGAAACACTGCGGGCACTGCCGATACGAGAATTTCTGCAACCAGAGAGCAGTGCTTGAAGATCTGTCGGGCTACGACGAGGGGCCTTGCAAGGTGGATGCGCCTTTGTGCGACTTTCTCGACCAACGGTCTGGCTGAAGCCAGTCCTGTGCCCACGGAGAACTCGCGAACAACGGGTTTCCGGTCGCAATCCAATTCGAAGCCACGCCGAATTGGGATTGAATTCAATGTGCCCTGCGCTTTCCCGTACGTGTGCGCCGCTTCAGCGTACGCGCCCGCTGCTGCTTGTGCTTCCAGGGTACGGATTTCGAGATCTTGATTTCCTTGGGATTGAAGTGAGTGCGCACCGGGCTTGCCGCAGGGCCCAAGTTTTGGCCGGACGCCGCGGACACCTGCTGGGTGGTGACCAGAACTGTACCTGAACCGGCAAGTGCAGCGAAAAAAGACAGGGCGATGATGGTATTGACGCGTCGTGTCATGTCGGTTCCCTCCAGAATTGTGCATCACTCCTCTGTCTGACGCGGTGAAAGCTGAAAAGGTTCAATTCGGACATTATGCAGCTACTATTTTCGAAAGTGTCAGCTCTTATCGCCACCGCTCGCAAGGATAAACGCCACCCTTAATCTTGTTTAGCTATGTATTCTATAGCTAGCTGCAAATGATTGGAGATGTCCGCAAAGGGCCATGAACCCGCTTGTCCAGCCTGTCAAATTGACGGTGAAAAGGTGATCGAAAGCAGACGGTTGGATCTTAAACGTCCCGTGTCCTTCCGAAAGCCGCCGTCATTTGCAACCGATCCGGGATCAGCTCAGAGCATCCCTCATCTGCGCCAGCAGGGCGCGGCGGTCGGCCCGCGCTGCCAGAGCCGTTTCCATATCCACCGATACAAACCGCGTCTCCATATGCGGCTGCAGCTGACCGATGAGATCCATGTCGGCGGAGATCACCGTCCCGAGCATGAAATACCCGCCGCCTGAAACCGCATCGCGATGCAGGACAATCGGTTCGGTGCCTCCAGGCATCTGGATGGAGCCATAAGGATAGCACCCATCGACGATGTTGGAGGGGTCGGATCCGGCTCCGAAAGGCGGCGCGCGATCGACGAAATCGACCGGACGGCCGTCACGGAAGCGATACCCGATCCGGTCCGCTTCCGGGGCGACCTTCCAGGTATCTTCGAAGAAGTTTGCTTGCGCCTTTTCAGTCAGACGATACCAGTAGATGCCCGTGAGAACACGCAGTTCGGCGGGAGAACCGGGCCCGCGCCTGAGCTTCTCCGGGATGGTTGCTCCCGCATCGCCTTTACCCTCACCCAGAGCAAGTTCATCGCCCGCCTGCAGCGCCCGGCCTTCGAAGCCTCCCAGCGCTCCGAGGGTATAGGTGGAACGGCTGCCCAGCACCTCCGGCACATCGACGCCGCCCGAAACCGCGATGTAGGCGCGCGCGCCTGCCTTCAGAAAGTCGAAGCTCAGAACCTGACCCGATTTGACGTCGAAGGACGTCCACCCCGCGCGCGCCTCGCCATCGACCTTCGGCGGCATTTCCGCACCGGTGATGGCCACTGTCGCGTCCGCCGTAAACTCCAGCTCCGGCCCCATGAACACCGCCTCCAGTGCAGCGGCACCCTCATCGTTGCCGACGAGCATGTTGGCCGCCCTGAGCGCCAGCCTGTCCATGGCTCCTGATAGGGGTATTCCGAGATGATAATAGCCCGGGCGCCCAAGATCCTGCACCGTGGTCGCCAAACCAGGCGAAATGACCCTAATTCCCATGGAGCGTCTCCCTGAGCTGCTTGTTGTAGCCGTCGATGTCTTTCTGGTATTCGGCAAGCGAGAACGTCACGTCGCGGACCAACGGTGCGTATGTGTTGGCCTCGACCTCCTCCACCGCCGCATCATAAGCGTCACGGTCCACCGGCTTGAATTTGACTATGTCGCCCGGTTTGAAGAACACCATGAAGTCGCGCAGGTAAGAGATCTCCTGATTGGGATCGTAAATCGGCATCGGGGTGATGCCGAACATCTGATAGCCACCGGCACCGCGTACAGAATAGATGCAGGAGAAGCAGCCGCCATAACCGACCGTCAGTTTCGGCGTATCGGTGCGCGGGCGAAGATACTTCGGCACTTCGATCTGGTGCTTGCGGTCGGCGAGCTGGTACATGAACGGCAGGCCAGCGACAAAGCCGACCATGGATACAAACCATGGCGCACCCGAATGAGCCGCGATGAAATCATCGACCGTAGCAAAGTCGTTGATGCGTGCGGCATACTCCAGATCCGTGCTCCCGGGATCCTGATGGCGTTCCCGGAACCGCATCAGCGTTTCGTGCGTCCAGGGATCATTGTAGAGGACCGGGATCTCGATAATCCTGGTGTTGAGGACCGTGTCCCCTCCATCCGCGGAGCCTTCCAGTTGCCGCAGCTCCGCCAGCATGTCGTTAGGGCTTATCTGGTCCGGATCAAACTTGATCTGATAGGACGCGTTGGCCGGGCAGATCTCTGTCACACCCTTGATCTGGCTTTCGCGGACGGCGCGGGTCATGGACAGGCTCTTGAAAAATGCCTCCAACGACATTTCCTCGTCGACCTCAACGAAGATGTGCTCGTCTCCACCGAAGGAGTAACGTGTTTTCATTAACCGGCCACCTCTCTTTGTTGATCCTCACCGAGCGGTTCGTCTTCGAGCCACTGTTCCAGGAATTTTGTGTGAACTTCTGCGGCACGAACGGCCTTGTCGGCAACGAGAGCCTGATGCAGGGGCACGGTTGTTGCCACACCGTCGATCTTCAGTTCGCCAAGCGCGCGGCCCATCCGGTCAAGCGCCGCCGGGCGGTCCTCATCCCAGACCACCAGCTTGCCGAGGAGCGAGTCATAGAAGGGTGGAATCTCATAGCCGGGATAAAGCATCGTGTCGAAACGCACGCCCGGCCCGCCCGGCAGCGACATTGCGCTCACGCGACCGGGAAACGGCATGAAATTCTTGTAAGGATCTTCCGCGTTGATCCGGCATTCGATGGCATGGCCCGACACCTTGATCTCATGCTGTTTGAAGCGCAGCGGCGCGCCACCGGCAATCCGGATCATCTCGCGCACAAGATCGATCCCGGTCACCAGTTCGGTCACCGGATGCTCGACCTGAATCCGGGTGTTCATTTCGATGAAATAAAACGCCTGCGTTTCCTCATCGTAGAGATATTCCGCCGTCCCGGCGCCGCGGTAGCCTACCGATTTGGCAAGCGCAACGGCGGAGGCGCAAAGTTCATTGCGTATTTTCTCGGGCAGTGTGGCCGCCGGCGCCTCCTCCCAGACTTTCTGGCGCCTGCGCTGCAGTGAGCATTCCCGTTCGAAACAATGGATGACGTCCTGTCCGTCCCCCAGAATCTGCACTTCAACGTGCCGGGCGCGTCCGATCAGTTTCTCCACATAAAGTCCGCCATCGCCGAAGGCCGACTGGGCTTCTGCCGCAGCTTGCGGAACAAGGCGCTCGAATTCCTGCCGGTTGGAGATCGCCCGAATGCCACGTCCACCGCCTCCCGCCGCCGCTTTTACCAAGACCGGATAGCCGATGCGCTCAACCAGCGTGCGGGCGGCATCAATATCCTCTATCCGGCCGTCGCTTCCCGGGACTGTGGGAACACCGGCCTTTTGCGCCACCAGCCGCGCCGACACCTTATCACCCAACAGCCTGATGGTATCAGCGCTCGGTCCCACGAATGTGAGACCGGCCGCGTCGACGGCGTCGGCAAACACCGCATTCTCCGACAAAAATCCATACCCCGGGTGTATGGCATCAACACCGCTGGAAATTGCCGCCGCCACTATTGCTTCCACGTTCAGATACGATTTCGCAGCCTGAGGCGGTCCAATGTTGACAGCCGCGTCCGCCAGGCGAACCGCCAGCATCTCGGCGTCCGCATCGCTATAGACCTGCACGGTCTTGATGCCGAGCTCCCGTGCCGCACGAATAATTCGCACGGCGATCTCTCCACGATTGGCAATGAGCAGGGAGGTTATGGTCACGGTCGAGATGCTCTAAATTAACCGTCGACTTCAACCAGCGGCTGGCCGGCCATCACCGGGTCCTCGTTTTCGATCAGGAACTTCACCACCGTGCCGCCGAACTCCGCTTTGACCTCGTTGAAGGTCTTCATAACTTCTATCAGGCCGATAACATCGCCCTCCGCCAGCGCATCACCGTCTTGCTTGTAGTTTGGCTGATCCGGTGCCGGCTTGCGATAGAAGGTTCCGGGCAGAGGAGACAAAATCTGTTTGCTTGCCATTGATTTCACCTGTGTTGGAATGGATTGCACTCAGGCGGCTTCCGCCAAGTAGTCTTTCACGGCTTCGCGTACGGACTGGGCTACCTCGACCGCATTCGGCGTATCGGAGTGGACGCAGATACAATCCGCCCGGACCACAACATCGACGCCGTTGGTCGATTTCGTCTTGCCTTCTTCCACCGCTCTAAGCGCCCGCTCGGCCGCATCCACCGGATCGACCGGATCATGCACGCGGGTGATGATCAGGCCGCCGTCGTCGCGATAGAAGAGATCGGCATAGTACTCGGCTATGAACGTGTGGCCGCGTTCCTGATAGATCTTTTCATGCATGGTGTTGACCATGCCCAGGAGCGGCACGTTGAAGACGTCCGCCGCATCGCAGACCGCATGCGCGGTTTCCTCCTGCCTCGACGCCATGCCGTAGAGGGCGCCGTGGGGCTTGATGTGGTTGAGTTCCATCCCTTCGGCGCGCAGAAAGCCCACCAATGCACCGATCTGGTAGATGAGGATGTTGGCCAGTTCCTCGCGTTCGATTTTCATCTCACGCCGCCCGAACCCCTGCAGGTCCGGAAGTGACGGATGCGCGCCGACGCGGACGTTGCTTGCCTTGGCGCGCTGCACCGTCGTGCGCATGTGGTTGGGGTCCGATCCATGAAACCCGCAGGCCACGTTGGCGAGCGAGATCAGCGGCATCATCGCGACATCGTCGCCCATTGAGTACAGACCAAAGCTTTCGCCCATGTCGCAATTAATCGAAACCATTTCTCCCACGTCCTCCCTGTTCAACGGCTCATCACTAACACTTCTGAACCCTCTGCGGCGCCCCCTGATTTGCTGCCGAACTTACGATCGCCTGCAGGACGGCAACGCTGTGCACCGCCTCGTCCGGGGTTACCCGGAACCGGGCATTCCCGGCACATGCATCTGCAAACTCCTCGAGTTCCGACAGGAGCGTGTCCACGGGATCAAGCGGCCGCTGGTACTTCTCTGCACCGGCCGGATGGACCACGACTTCGCCTGCGTCGATCGCCGCAAAGGCGTTCGCTTCCGTCCCATAGAGATTGCATGTCACAGTAAACGGCGCTGCACACATGGTTCCGAGATATGCGGTCGCGCCTGAATCAAGACGGAACAGCGCACTGGTCGTATCATCGAGGTCGATATTGAGGGCGCGCCGTGTGGCGAACGCCGCAGTCGTCGTCACATTGCCTCCCAGCCATATCACCAGGTCGATCATGTGGATGCCGAGACCGGTGAGGCCGCCGCCGGGGCTTTCCGCCCGACTGGCACGCCAATGACTGTCCGACCAATTGAGCGCAGAAGGCGCAGAGAAGTTCGTCTCGATATGCAGCAATGTGCCGAGATCTCCACCGGTCAGCAGCGCATTCAAATCTTTGGCGGCGGCGGAGAAGCGGCGGTTATGCCCAACCGCCAGTGTCACTTGCGCACGCGCGCAGGCATCGGCCGCTTCGCGCGCACTCGGCGCAGTCAACGCGAAGGGTTTTTCCACAAACACGTGCTTGCCCGCAGCAGCCGCCTGGCAAACATGATCCGCATGCAACGAATGCGGGGTCGTGAGCACGACTGCATCGATATCGCCGTCCGCCAGCACCGCGTCAAAGCTGTCATGCTGTCGCGTGGAGAACTTCTCCGCAAACGCAGCGCGCTTATCGGGCGAGCGCGAATAACATGAGGCGATGCGGATTTTTCCGGACTTGCCCTGGATCGCGGCGGCCAACTCGTCCGACCACCAGCCCAGGCCTATGGATGCCGCGCGTAACATCTGCCTATATTTCCGGTTCTGCCATCAGAGGATGGTGCTTTGACGCGCGTCTTGCGGTAGATACTCCGGATCTGAAGGGAGAATCGAAATGTCCCGAACCGTTTGTATTGCCGCCGTCTTGCTGAGCGTTGTATGTGCGTTGCCGGCTACAGCAGCGGAGGAGGAAAAAGAGCAGCCTGATGTCGTTACGCATTTGCTCGTAAGTACCAACCAGGGCGGGCTTCAGGAGATTCCGATGCAATCCATGAAGGCGTGTCAGACAGCAGCGGATGCAATCTATGACAAAGGTGACGCCTATTCCGGTCCGTCCCTCTACCTCTATTGCGTTTCGATCGACGGCAACGTCTGGGCATTCGACCGG
>JAJFHM010000288.1 GCA_021775625.1 Hyphomicrobiales bacterium
GAGCGCGGGGCCTTGCGGGCAGCGTTTGCACACCGCCTGCCCGACACCGGGCACAGCGAATTCGTCCAATACGCCATACTGCGCGAGCGCGAATGCGTGATCATGCTCGACAGCGTCAGCACACAAAGCAACAAGGGCCGGCTGTGTGAAGCGCGCCTGACGCACTTGAGCAAGATGCTCAACGATGCCGGCGATCGGCAGGTGGTGGTGTTCATGCATCATCCGCCATTCGCTGTCACTGAATCCGACTATCCGTGTCAGTTTGAAGACTGGAGCGATGTGGACGCGTTTTCCGCCATCATTGCGCGGCACCGCACTGTCTCGCACATCTATTGCGGACACAGCCATCGAGCAGCCAAAGGAAAGGTCGCCGGCATAGAAGCTTCAACGGTCCCGAGCATGGCGAGCGATCTGCGCATGGGCCCACCGGCTGAAGTGCAGGAGGTGCTGCCGGTTTACCGGTTGGCCGGAGGTTGAGCGGATTGTCTATGCCATCGGGTCCGATGCTTGACCCCCGGTATATTTGTCATCACACTCGCCCAAAGCACTCTTGTACCAAGTTAAAGTGTGTGACTAGGCAGTGAGCGAGGTTTCAACGTCGATATGATTGTAAATCTCAAAGCTAAAGGCGCCGCGTCGTCGGCCGCGGGCAGAATGCCGTGGCTGCTGAGCCGCGCTCTCGTGATGTTGGGCGTGTTCGTGATGACCACCGCCTCAGGTCCATGGGCGCATGCCCAAAGTGATGGTCAAACCCAGTTCAAGAGCATTCCGACGCAGTTCATCGCCGCCCTGGGCGATCCGGGGGCTACCTCCGGAAGTGGTGCGGAAGCGTGGGGTCTGTGGCGTCAGGATCCGGGCCCGCGCGGTGTCTGGCTGGACAAGTATGACAAGTTGCAGGCGGCCGGTGGCATTGCGCCTGCAAAGTGGCGGTTCGATGCCGAAGACTGGTGGGTTGAAGAACATGGCCTGATCATGGAAAAGCCGGAGTTTCCCCTGCCCCCCGGCAAATACATTGTTACAGGCGGCCGCGCCGCGATGTCGGTGCTGACCGTGTTTGCGGCCGACAAGGACGGGGCGCAGCGCTGGGCGCTCGACAATGACGTCAAGCTTTTCGATGTAACCCACCTGCCCTGCCGCTCGGCGCGCTATTCACCACAGTCGAGCAACGCTTCGTGTTCACCCGCCAAGGCGCGGATGGCGTCATTTCCAGTGTCGCCTGGGGCCTCCATGCCGCCGATCGACGGCTGCAGGAAGCAGGATTACGCAGTCCTGTTCGTGGTCGCCGTCGCCGTGGACAACTGAGCGGTGCATAGTTGTGCCACCACCGGAGCGGTGATCCCGAACTTGGTGAATTGAGGCACTGCCCTTGCCTCGTGATGCGACCTGCCCAATGTTCGGCGCTTCCCTCGAAAGAACCCGCCTGGAGAGAGCAACCCCATGCGCATTTTGACGGTCTTTGCCCATCCGACGCGCAGCTCATACAGCGGCGCCATGCTCGATGCGTTTCTCACCGGCCTGGACGATGCGGGACATGAATGGGAGCTGGCGGACCTTTACCGGGAAGGCTTCGATCCGCTCTTCAAACCGGCTGATTATGCGCAGTTCACAACCGGCCCGGCAGACATGCCCGCGGACGTCCTTGCGGAACAGGAACGGATCGGGCGCGCGCAAGCCATTGCATTTGTCTTTCCGGTCTGGTGGTGGTCGTTTCCGGCGATGCTCAAGGGATGGATCGACCGTGTCTGGTGCAACGGCTGGGCCTACGACTTTACCATCGACCGCTCTCTTGGACGCCTCGATCTGGCGAAAGCCGCCCTGCTCTGCCCCGGCGGATCATCCGCCGATGTCTATCGGCGCTATGGCTATCATGACGCCATGCGCCGCTGCATCGATGTGGGCGTGCTCGGCTATTGCGGCATCGACACGGTCGATATGCACGTCTTTCCAGGCGTCGACGACGAAGCTGAAGCGCGGGTTGAATACCTCAACATCGCCGCACAGGTCGGGCGTGACTTCGCAAAGAGACATCCGATCGTCGATATATCGTCGCTGTCTCAGATCGACCGCGCGGACGGGCGCTCCTGACATATTGCTGTCAGGAGCTTTTCGGTAAGATACCCAAACGCTCTCACGAGGCGCGGGCACCTGCGGTGGCAGGCCGCGCGGTGCCGTAAACATCATCAGGAGATCAAATTCAGTGTTCGTTGTACTTCTCAAATTTTCCGACAACAAAGCCAACGCCGGCCAGTTCATGGACGGGCACAAGGAATGGATCAAGCGCGGTTTCGATGACGGTGTGTTTCTGGTGGCCGGCAGTCTTCAGCCCAATGCGGGCGGCGCGATCGTGGCGCACAATGCGTCGCTTGCAGACCTGCACAGCAGGGTGAATGAGGATCCGTTCGTGGCTGAAAACGTGGTCAGCGCTGAAATACTTGAAATCACCGCGTCAAAGACCGATGCGCGTCTGGATTTCCTGCTCGGATAGGGGCCCTACTCCGGTTGATTGAGCTCGTTCATGTATTTGAGCCTCGCCCGGTATTCCGTTGTAAGGCAGGCGACGTCGGCGCCGCAGCGATCGCGTTTGTGCAGCCAGGTGCGCTGTTCCTTGTGCAGTGCCACCGCATCGTCGAGGGTGCCGCCGACCGCTTCCGAAGTGGTGTTGATAATCGCCAGAACCAGTCCGGCGTTCATCTCCTCATCCATGGCCGAGAGACTGCGGCTGTCGCAGACCGCGCGCTCGGTGATGTTCTGGATCTGAGCGCAATCGGCCACGGGCCTGACTGGCGTGACCGGCCTGCCGGCGTTGTCCGGCCGCCAGTCCTTAAGCGCGAGGACGGCTCCGTTTTCGCCAGAGAATGTGGCGCTCGTGAGTACGAGCACGCCGTCAAGGAAGACGGCCGCGCGCGGCTTGAACCCCCCTGTCGACAATCTGATGGTGCGCTGCAGTTGGAGATCGCGGGCCGACAATACCCACATCGTACCGTTCTCGCCCACCGCCACAACATGGCTGTCGTCGGCGGCAATTTCAGCGATACGTTCGGAAAAGTGCGCCCGGAACAGTTCCTGCTGGCCGTCAGGGTCCATCATGACGACAACACCGTCCTGATTGTCTTCATCGACGCGGCCGCCGGCATAGACGTTGGCGGCATTGGCGGTGATCGACCACAATGAGGCGCCGGGAACATTCAGCGTCCAGGCGCCAAGCGAATTCTGGTCAACCACTGTGATCGCAGGCCCGCGCGCATGGGCGATCCAGACCTGGTTGCCATAGCTGGTGACCGCCTGGCCCCACTCTCCCAGCACCTGGGATCGTGCCTGCCGGCCGCTGTTCAGATCGATGCGAACGAGCTGACTGCTCTCCGAACTGCAGCTGGGAAGTGTCACCACCCACAGATGCCGGGCGCTGATGGTCATCGCCTCGGGACAGGTGCCGAGCCGGGCAAAAGCCCCGCCGCGGCCGTTGTTGGGCTGACGCCACACCAGCTGGTCCGTGTGCACCAGCGAGTAAACAATACCGTCGCCGTTGGAGACCATGGCGACCGGCAGGCGTCCGACCCGGGGGCGGTCGATCACTCGGCCGTTGCGGTCGATCTTGGCAATCGTGCGCTGGCCGCTTTCGGCAACCCACATGGAGGTTCCGTCAAATGCTACCCCTTCCGCCCATTTGCCGACCTGGATGATAGCCGGCTGGAGCACCACGTCGTCGGATGCTGCGAGGATCACATTGGCGCGGGCGGTGGACACCGCCGCCTGTGGTGTTTCGGACGCCATGGCCGGGAACGCCTGGCAGGCGGCCGATGCGGTCATCGCAATCAGAAATGCTGAAATCAGGGACGTAAACTTCACGCTGTCGGACATGTGGCGCCTTTATCGATGCGGGAGAACCGGGTGGCTCGCACCTGGCCTGCTTTGGAGGGACGACCCGCAGACTGCAGGGTCTATTTGCGTGCAGACATACGACATTGATAATCCTCCGTCCACGCATTGATGAAACCGCAAGACGCAGAGACAGCCGCAAATGCCCCTTGCAAATTTTTGCACTCCTGACCGTCAGTCCGGTTGTCCGGCCAACAAGAGCTTTTGCCTTGAAACAGCCTCGGCCACGAAATCCAGGAAGACCCGGATGCGGGACACGGATTTGAGATCGGGATGCGTC
>JAJFHM010000289.1 GCA_021775625.1 Hyphomicrobiales bacterium
GGCCCAGGTGGTTGCCGATGAGCTTGGCGTCAAAATGGAAGACGTGGACGTGGTGATGGGTGACAGCTCCACCATGGCGCATGGAACCGGCACCTATGCCAGCCGTTCCGCCGTGTTGGCGGGCGGCGCTGCAATCCTGTCTGCTCAGGCGGTGCGCGAGAACGTGCTCAAAGCCGCCGCGCACCTGCTCGAGGCCGCTAAAACCGACATAGAGATCGAAAACAGCGTTGTCTCAGTGGTCGGCACCGACCGGCGGATGACGCTGCGCGAACTGGCCCGGGCGGTCTATTCAGAAATGGCGCGCCTGCCGAAAGAGGTGCGCGAAGACATCGAACTTGAAGCCACCAAACTCTACGACCCGTTTTTCGGCACCACGTCGTCCGCCACCCATGTGGCAACGGTCGAAATCGATCGCGAGACCTACCAGGTCAAAATTCTGCGTTACGTGGTGTCGGAGGACTGCGGTCGTTTGATCAATCCGCTCATTGTCGATGGCCAGGTGCATGGCGGTGTCGCCCAGGGCATCGGCGCCGCGTTGATGGAAGAAGTGGTCTATGATGAAACCGGCCAGATCCTTACCGCAAGCCTGGTCGACTACGTGGTGCCGTCGGCCTGCGAAGTTCCGTCCATCGAAGTGCGCCACGTGGAGACCGAACTGCCAAACACGCTCGGCGGATTTCGCGGCATGGGTGAAGGCGGAACCATTGGCGCTCCCGCCGCAATTGCCAATGCGGTCTCCGATGCGCTGTCCGCGCTCGGTGTAGATATTTTTGAAGTGCCGATTACACCAGAGCGGTTGTTCCGGTTGATCGAAGCGGCAAAGTCCGGGAACGGCTGAGATGTATGAAAGCGGCAAGGCTTATTTTCTCAAAGTGTGGCGCGGTCAGCGCTCGCTCACCGAGACTTTCTGGGTTTGGTATGTCTGGGTCGTTTGCCTCCTCATCTATATAGGCGGCGCGTTCCTTGCGGCCTTTCTGACCAAACGTCTGGAAACCGATGAGCCCTATCTTTGGTACATGGCCGCAATCGTTATCGGCACCGTATGGGTCAATGTCGGGACATGGCGCAGTGCTTCACGCACCGGAGGCGCCTGGTCCATCGTGGTCCGGGTGCTCATCGCGGCGATCCTGCTGGCGGTGATCGGCTTCCTCGCTGCCACCTTCATGGGGGTGTTCAAGCCGTCTTGAAACCAGGGCCCATTGTGTTCGCTACCGAAAGGGACCGACACGGCCGTAGTTTGCGGCGGTGTTCAGTAGGGTGAACAAAAGTGCCGCGTTCAAACAGTGCCAGACATAGTGCGTTCCCGTGGGCCAGGATGCACAGACCGCACTGTCGAATGTGCGGAACACCAATGAAACGGTGAGAATAGCACCGCCTACCGCGATGCCCCTGGCAGCCGGATGTTTGCCGAATGCCAACAGGAGAGCAATTGCAAACAGGGCGCCAAGGGCTGGAAGATAGCCGACCGATCCATTGAGAATCCGTGCCGGGACCAAACCGTCCAGTACGAACGACCCCACCGCGAAGATGGCGACGGCGCCCAGGGTCACGACCCACCCTGCCCCGAGATAACGCCGCAGCGCATACCCCAGATACGCGTAAATGAAGATGCTGATGGGGATCACATCCGCCAGCATCGACCAGTAGTTGGCAAATGTGTGGAACAGAAAGCTGCCAATCCCGATGATGGCGACCAGACTGGTCAACAACCACAACGCGATGTCAGTGCGCGCGGATGGGCGGCGCTGGATGCACACCACCGCTGCCGCAGCAGCAAACAGGAACGCCGCATTGGACACGGCATTCAGTGGTTCGCCCCAAAAACCGGGGGCCAGACGCTCGCAATAGCTGTCTATATAGCGAAACCAGTCCATGGGTTCCGGATATACCGAAACGGCCAGGGATGCCAGAACGGAAACCCCCGTCATCCAGAGCGCTCTGGCTATTTGGGAGGATTGCGGCGCTTTGACTTTTCGATTTCAGCGGTCTCGATGATGAGCACCCGGGACAGCCGTTCGGGATAAAGGTTGGCCTCATCGACGATCCTGGCTCCATGCGCCTTCGCCCATCCGGTGGCGCGAGCATTGTGCTCACTGGTCATGCCCTTGAAGCGTGTGATGCCGACGGCGGCGAACTCGGCGCAGACCAGATCCAGCATGTCATCGGAAACGCCGGTGCCACGGTATTCCTCATCAATGTTCATGTAGATGAACTCGGCATCCGGCAGGTCCTGCATGAAATCATGCTTGCCATAGTTGATCGTCCGGAAGAAATGCACAATGGCGCTGGCGGACTTGAGGCAGGCCATCGCCGCCGGCAGGAACAGCCAGAACCGCTTCACCGCGCAGTCAATAAGGAGTTTCCTGGAATCATAGGCTGCACAACCCGAGCCAATGACTTTGCCTTCGGCCATCGCGACCAGAATCATGCCGTGTTTGTTGAAGGCAACAAAACGCTGCAGCTCGCCCAACCTGTGCGGTCCCATGGCGCGGGTGAACTGATTATCGATAATGGCGTGCAACAGCTCACCGCAACGCGGCGCCACTTCACTGGCGAAATCGGCACTGTCGACACGTTTTATGGAAACAACGGAATTCGGTGCGCGCATTGGACTGATCGTCCCTCTATCACATTGCACCGCACCAAGGATCCGAACCTAGCAAGCCAGAAACCACCACAGCAGCAATAACCGCGCAAATGGTAAACTTAACGGCCGGATTATTAAAGCACCCCAGGTCCTGTTGAGGGGAAAACTCAGTGGTAGACGTGCACCGTGGCGCCAACCCTGACCCGGTTGTAGAGATCGATCACATCGTTATTGAGCATGCGGATACACCCGGACGAAATCGCCGTACCAATCGTGTGACTGGCCCGGGTGCCGTGGATACGATAAAGCGTATCGCCGAGATAAAGCGCCCGGGCTCCCAGTGGGTTGTCCGGACCACCGGGCATGAACGCCGGCAATCCGGGCTGGCGGGCAATCATCTCTTCAGGCGGGCGCCAATCCGGCCACTTGGCTTTTCTCGACACTTTCGAGACGCCACTCCATGTGAAGCCCTCGCGGCCAACGCCGACGGAGTAGCGGTAGGCTTTGCCGCGCCTGACGACGAAGTACAATCGTCGCTCCTGTGTGCTGACGACGATCTCGCCGCGCTTGTACTTACGCGGGAAGTTCACGGTCGTGCGCGTGGTGCCGTTTGCGATGCGATTGAACTCTTCGCCAATGCCGTTGAAAAAACCGTTGATTCCGGACGAAAGCCTGTCGCCCAGTTCGCCGGCAAGCGTAACCTGGGGAGCACTGCTCCATATGAAAACCATCGACAGAAGCAGTATGCGGGCATAGGCGGCCATGTCTCACTCTGCCTTTTTGAAGCTGTGAGGCGCCCCTTGTGCCCTGTCTCAGTCGTCCACCATGGAGGTGGCAATATTGAGGCTCGGGACGACTGTCTTTCGCAGTTCCGCAAAGAAAAACCCCTTCACCGGCTGTCCGCACGGCGAAGGGGTCGCACCTGGAGGGTTGCGTGGTAAGGGTTTCAGGCTTCGACGTAGACCCGGGTACCCACTTTGACGCGAGTATAAAGGTCAATCACATCCTGGTTCAGCATGCGGATGCAACCGCTTGAAACTGCACCGCCAATGGTGTGATTTTCTGTCGTGCCGTGAATGCGGTAGATGGTCGATCCGAGATAAAGCGCACGCGCTCCCATGGGATTGCCAGGTCCGCCGGGCATGAATTTCGGCAGATAGGGCTGACGCTTGCGCATTTCCGCAGGCGGACGCCAATCCGGCCATTCCGTCTTACGGCTGATGTTGTGCGCGCCGTACCATTCGTAACCTGGCCGCCCGACACCAACCTTGTAAACACGGGCCTGATTGCCCGGAAGCACCAGATAAAGACGGCGCTGGTTTGTCGAAATCACAATCGAGCCAGCTTCGCGCGGTCCATTATAGGCAATCACCCGGCCGGTCGTGCCGGTGTCCAGCGCCTCGTTCCTGGAGACACGATTGAGCGCATAGGCGTTCCAGTCAATGTTGCCATTGTTATCGCGGTAGGAGCGATAATCCTTTTTGGAATTCACTGTGTAGTTCGTGCGCTTGCCCGGCTTGCCCGGCTTGCCCGGCTTACTCGTGCGGGTGCTCCGGGAGGTTGTTTTGCTTTTGGGTTTTTCCGGAGGGGTCGCCAGCCATTCGCCAAAGCTGCCGAAGAAGCCCTGATTCTTGCCGGCATGCGCAGGCTCAATCTGTCCGATGAAGCCAATTCCCAGGATGAGTGCAGCCGTTGCGGCCGCCTTGTATACGGTTTTCATAATCACCTGCCCTGTTTTTTTGTTCTTGCGCGGGCAGTGTTGTTTTTGCGCCGGATTGTCCCCGGTCTTCTCCCTGCCCACGCAGCCCGCGTCACCATTCGGTGTCCGCGAACATGGAGGACACTACAGAAGAGGTCTCAAGATCCGGTTTGGATAATCGCTAAAATTTTCTCGATTCTGAAAACCACCGGAAAACCATCATTTTTCGAACTACTCACCCTTGAATTGCGGCTTTTGCTTGTTCGCGAAGGCGTCGATGCCATGCGGGCCGTCATGGGTGCGCGACATCTCGACGATGCTTCGAGACTCAGCGTCAAGCTGCGCTTCCACGCTTGCGCTGAAGGCGGAGAGCAACAACCGCTTGGCACCGCCATAAGCGGCGGTCGGTCCCTTGGCGAAGCGCGTGGCCAGTCCCATGGCTTCATCCATCAACTGATCCTTCGGCACTACCTTGCTCGCAATCCCCCATTCCACCGCTTCCTGGGCACTGAGCACCCGGTTGGTCAACACCAGTTCCTTGGCCCGCATCAGGCCGACATGTTTTGCAATGAAATATGTGGAACTGCCGTCCGGGGTCAGGCCGGAGGCTGTATAGGCCGAGACAAATTTCGCTTCTTCTGCTGCAATCACATAGTCGCCGGAGAGCGCGATCGAAAAGCCGGCACCTGCCGCGGTGCCGTTCACCGCCATGACGACCGGCGCGTTCATGTACTGAAAGCGGATCAGGGCGTTATGCAGAACGGTGGCTGTTTCCATGAGAAAGCTGGGAAGATTGTCGCCCTGGCTGTTGAACAACTTGAGATCGCCGCCAGAGCAGAACATGTCGCCTTCAGCGGTGAGCACGACGGCACGGGCTTCGGCTTCGCACCGCATGGCAACCGCGAACATCTCGTCCGCCATGACCTTGTTCAAAGAATTCGCAGCATCAGGGCGCGCGAGCGTGATGACGCCAATGCCATCGTTGATATCGAAATTGAGTGTCTCGTAGGCCATGACAGCGCCTCCCCTTTGGATTTTGGATCGGGGAATGTGTAGCGCCCTACGCCGGGAGGGAAAAGCCTCTAATCGGCTTTCGGCACTGCAAGTCGGATGTGCAGTTCGCGCAACTGCTTGGCGGAGACTTCCGATGGCGCTCCCATCAACAAGTCTTCGGCCTGCTGGTTCATCGGGAACATGATGACTTCGCGCAGGTTCTCCTCATCGCAGAGCAGCATGACGATACGGTCGATCCCCGGTGCGATGCCACCATGCGGCGGTGCGCCGTATTGCAGCGCACGAAGCATACCGCCGAACTTCTCTTCCACCACTTCGGGACCGTAACCGGCGATTTCGAACGCCTTGTACATGATCTCCGGCTTGTGGTTCCGGATGGCACCGGAGGATAGCTCAATGCCGTTGCACACGATGTCGTACTGATACCCCAGCACGTCGAGCGGATCCTTGCTCTCGAGCGCCTCCATTCCGCCCTGCGGCATGGAAAACGGATTATGCGAAAAGTCGACCTTCTTGTCTTCCTCGCTCCATTCATACATGGGAAAGTCGACGATCCAGCAGAACTCGAACCGGTCGGTGGCGGTGAGTTCAAGATCCGCGCCGGCCTTGAGGCGGGCGGCACCGGCAAATTCGGCAAACTTTTTCGGCACGCCGCAGACGAAGAACACCGCATCGCCGTCTTCAAGCTGCAATTGCGTCCGGATGCTCTCGGTCCGCTCCGCCCCGATGTTCTTGGCAACCGGGCCCGCGCCCCCGCCTTCACGGAAGAAGATGTAACCGAGACCCGGCTGGCCTTCGTCCTGAGCCCAGGAATTCATACGGTCGCAGAATGCACGACTACCGCCGCCCTTTGCCGGAATCGCCCAGACCTCGACCTGGTCGTCGCCGGCGATCATGCCGGCGAATATCTTGAAACCCGAGTCACGGAACCGGTCAGTGACGTCCTCCATGACGATCGGGTTGCGCAGGTCAGGCTTGTCGGAGCCGTATTTCCGCATGGCCTCAACATAAGGTATGCGTGGAAACTCCTGGGTCACCGGGCGGCCTTCGGCGAAATCCTCGAAGACGCCGCGCATCACCGGTTCCACCGCCTGAAACACATCTTCCTGGGTGACGAAACTCATCTCGATGTCGAGTTGGTAGAACTCTCCCGGCGAACGGTCGGCCCGCGCATCTTCATCGCGGAAACAGGGGGCAATCTGGAAATAACGGTCAAAGCCCGCAATCATGGTCAGCTGCTTGAATTGCTGCGGCGCCTGGGGGAGTGCGTAAAACTTGCCCGGGTGCATGCGCGACGGCACCAGAAAGTCACGCGCGCCTTCAGGGCTCGAGGCGGTCAGGATGGGGGTCTGGAATTCGGTAAAACCGCCATCCCACATGCGCCGGCGGATTGAATCGATGATGCGAGAGCGCTTGACCATGTTGGCGTGGATCTTTTCGCGCCGCAGATCGATGGCGCGATAGCGCAATCTGGTTTCTTCGGGATAGTCAGGTTCGCCGAACACCGGAACCGGCAACTCCTTGGCGGACGAGAGAACCTCAAGCTCACGGACAAAAACTTCGACATGGCCCGTCGGCAGCTTGTCATTGACCGTATCATCGCTGCGCGCCTTGACCTCGCCGTCGATGCGGATCACCCACTCGGCCCGCACGGTTTCCGCGGACGAAAAAGCAGACGAGTCCGGATCGGCGACGCATTGGGTAATCCCATAGTGATCACGCAGATCAATGAACAACAGGCCGCCATGATCGCGAACCCGGTGAACCCAGCCGGAAAGCCGGGCGGTGGTTCCAACGTCGTCTTGTCTCAATTGACCACAAGTGTGGCTGCGATAGGCGTGCATGTGGGCTACTCTTTTAAGGGTGATG
>JAJFHM010000290.1 GCA_021775625.1 Hyphomicrobiales bacterium
AGCAGCCCGGCGCCCCTTCTTTCGCCGCCGCAAGACGTGCCCGTTCTCGAGCGACAACTCGCCGAAGATTGACTACAAAGACGTGCGTTTGCTGCAGCGCTATGTTTCAGAGCGCGGCAAGATTGTGCCAAGCCGCATCACCGCGGTATCGGCCAAGAGGCAACGTGAATTGGCCCGCGCGATCAAACGCGCACGCTTCCTGGGTCTTCTGCCTTATCTGATCAAATAAGGCAAAACACATGGTTGGGGCGGACATCTGATCTGCCTCTAACCGCTCAACCGGCGGGACAGCTGAATTATGTTACCTTTCGTCACACTTGGATTCGGTGCCGGCATAGCGTCCGCGTTGCTGTTCCTTGCTGCCCTGGTGCAGCCGTTCGTGGCGTTCATTCTCATGTTTGCCGCCCCCCTGCCGCTCTACATTGTCGGCTTGAGCAACGGTGGCCTTGCCGCCTTGTTCAGCGCGCTGATCGGCGCCCTGGTGATCGGCGGACTGCTCGGTGGCATACATGGTGTCTGGTTTCTCGTCACCATCGGCCTCGCACCAATCGTCTTATGCAAGCTTGCGCTCATGTCGCGCCCCTCGCCGCAGCAAGATGCGGCCGGCAAAGCCCGCAAGGACGACGTTGACTGGTACCCGATGGGCAGGCTGGTGCTGTGGGCGGCGGTGATAGCGGGCACTTTGGTTGCAGGTTCTATGCTGCTCGCCGGCACCGGAAGCGAGGGCTACGTCGAACAAGCCCTGGTGCTGTTACAGCAGATCAGGGATGCCGACCCGAGAATTGCAGAAGTCTTCGCACAGTTCGACAACGATGCACTTGAAGCCTATTTCAGGATCGTGTTCCGGCTGGTCCCGATTGTCGCTGCTGCAGGATGGACCCTTGCCAGTATCGGCAATCTCTGGCTGGCGGCCAAGATCCTCGAGATCTCCGGCCGATCCGAGAGGCCATGGCGGCCTTTTCCAAAGCTTGATTTTCCGCGTCCTTCCGTTGCCGCACTCGGTGTGATGCTGGTGGGCACGCTGCTGCCGGGATCATTGGGCCTCATCGCCGAGGGCTATGCGGCAGCATTTGTGACCGCTTTCGCCATTCTCGGCCTTGCGGTAGTTCATGATGTGAGCCGCGGTTTTGCCGGTCGCATCTTCGTTCTCACGACCGGTTATCTAGCCTTCATCATGTTCAACTGGCTGGCCGCCTTGATATTCGCCGCGCTTGGCATTGCCGAAACCGGTTTCAACATCAGAGCGCGCATGAACGCCCGCGCAAGCGGCGGGCGATCGACTTGAAATTTCAACACACACTCAATCTCAGGAGCCTGTAAAAATGGAAGTTGTATTGCTGGAACGCATCGAGAGGCTTGGCCAAATGGGCGAAGTTGTCCGGGTCAAGGACGGCTATGCGCGGAATTATCTCCTGCCGCAGAAAAAAGCCTTGCGCGCGACCAAAAGTAACCTGGAGCTGTTCGAGACGGGCCGGGCACAACTGGAAGCCACCAACCTGGAGCGCCGCACGGAAGCCGAGGCGGTCGCCGAAAAGGTCAACGGTGAAGTCTACGTGGTCCTGCGGCAGGCAGGCGAAGCCGGCCAGCTCTACGGCTCGGTCACGACCCGCGATATCGCCGGCCTCGTTACCGAAGGCGGCATGACCATCTCACGTGCTCAAGTCATCCTCGATCAGCCGATCAAGTCGGTCGGACTGCACGATGTGCGAGTTGCCCTGCATCCGGAAGTCACCGTAGCGGTCGTGGTCAACGTTGCCCGGACGGAAGACGAAGCAGAGCGTCAGGCCCGTGGCGAGGCGGTTGGCGCCGAAGGCGAACGGTTGGCCGAAGAGGCGGAAGACGCAGCACTCGCAGCCGAAGAAGTGTTTGAAGACGAGGACGCCGCGCAAGCCGCAACCGACGAGCTGGAAGCTGCTGTGGAAGAGGTTGCGGAAGATCAGAGCGATACGCCAGCATCCGATGATGCCGAAGCGGAAGAAGAAAAGACCGACGATTGACGTTACTCGTCCGGGTGAAGAGCCGCGCGGCAGATGGGCTGCCGCGCGGTACATTCATTCACACACAACCAGCCCGGCTGACGGACAACCGGGCATGCCATACTATTGTTGGTGGGCTTCGACCTCGATAATCAGATCGAGCACATCGCCGATACCGCCCTGCCCGTAGGTCATTCCATAGTCAATACGATTGACTTTGGCGCGGGCAGAAAAGCCGGCAACAATCACGCCCTTGTAGAACGGAATCGGATGCGGCTTCATGGTGTTGAAGGTGACGTCCAGCGTGGCCGGTTTCGTTTGGCCCAGAATGGTCAGATCGCCGATGATTTTTCCGGTGTTTTCACCGGTCTTTTCGACCTTGGTCGACTTGAATGTGATTTCCGGGAATTCTTCCACATTGAGGAAGTCCGGCGAACGCAGATGATCGTCGCGCTTTTGATGGTTGGTATCGACGCTTGACGCCTTGATGACCAGTTCAACGGTTGAATTTGCGACGTTTTCCTGGTCGAACACAAAGCTTCCGGAGAGATCGTTGAACCGACCGACCACATTGGAATACCCGAAATGCTTGACGAGGAAGACCGTGTTGGTATGTGCCGGATCGATCTTGAATGTATCCGCCGATAGAGCCGTACCGGCCGAGCCGAACACAAGCGCCACAGCAATCAGGCTGTTTTTCAAAAACGACATAACTTACTCCCTGTTTGGTTGCTGATTAAATTGGAACTTAGCCGCCATATCCGCTGTTTCCGGACTGGTTCAGATAGGCGATCGCCAGAGCAACAGCGGCAATCACGCCACCAATGCAACCGGTGATGATAGGCCGCAGAGCATCGCTCCGCGACGCCACGCGGCCGAGAACGAGACCACGAACAAATGGAGCGAATGCGATAAGGCATGCCACAGCAAGCGCCGTACCGCTGGCATTCGAATAGAGTGCCGACTGGCCGCCAAGCCAGATCAATGGCGCGGCTGTGGCAACCACGCCAGCTTCGCCGAACTGCAATCTCGGTTTCGGCCATGTCCATAACATGTAGCCACCCGTCGCCGCAGCCACGGCAAGAGCCATATGGGCGATTGAGGCGGACGGCGCCAAAATAGCAATTCCAGCCATTGCGAGCGCTGACGCCAGAACCGCGGCACCGGATTCGGCCGGCTTGTCGCGTGCAAGGAAAAGCCCGAGGAGTGCCACTGACCCGCCGAACGCTGTGAGTAAAAACGTTGTGTAGCTGCCCTGCTTGAGCTTGGACTCTGCGATCCAGGCCAGACCGCCGATGACGACCGCGAAGATCACGGGGCGCCAAATCCGCACCAGGTCAGGACGAAAGCCAAACAGGAGAGACAGCAGACCCGCCAGGACAATCAGATATCCCAGCTTCTGGCTGGCCGCGCGCGGAGGAAACGGCGGCACGGAGAACGCTATCCAGTAGGCAGCCACAAGCGCGATGGCGATGCCGAAAACCGCCAGCGTCTTCCCACGCGTGGTGCCCGCGACAAAATAGAGCGCACCGACGCATATCAGCGCCGCCAAAAAAGGCAGGATGCCCCCCTGGAAAGCCGGATTTTGAGGATCAAGCCAAGTCAACGCGCCTTACCACTCTTGCATACCCACATCGAACACAATGCCTGATCTCATCCTGTCAACAACACCTGAGCCCGCATGCATTCAACAGAAGGGAGAGGCACGGAACTGCTTGTTGCTCTCTCCATAAAGGAGCAGGCCGGGTTTGTTACCGAATATTCAGCATGCCGCACTTCACGTTTCTGTGAGGATGTATGCGTGGACGATGGCAAAAACCGCTAAATGGGCCGTCAAAATGAGCCACGCATTGACACACGGAGATGTTGGACATGATGCTTGGCGAGACAAATATACTCATCGCAGATATCCCACTGACAGGAATACACAGTCGCACCACATGTCACCACATTAGGTGTGCGCCTTAGATGATCTGCGGTCTTCACGGGTGTTTCGGGCGATCATGTTGCGTTCGACGCGTGATTACATGATCCAATGACGCATCGCTCCCTGCAACCTTGGCGGCGTCCTGCGATCACACGCCATCATCAAAACCGAGACGGCCGTATGACCGCCTGAAGCCGTCAAGCGCGGCGTAATTTATTCGCACCCTCTGTGGATAGCGGGGAAAAGGTATACTGTTTGGACGAATCAGTTTCTGCCCACGGGATCTGTTGGGTATCAATGGGCCATGGAATCAACGGCGTTACTCCCATCCAGTTCGCAGGATGCGGACGGCCAGGACGTCGAGTACCGGACCTCGCCCCACAACATCGAAGCCGAGCAGGCACTGCTCGGCGCGATACTTGTGAATAATGAGGCGTGTGACCGGGTCTCGGCGTTCCTCGGGCCGGAGCATTTTTACGAACCTTTGCATGCCCGGATCTATGAGGCCGCGGCAGCGTTGATCCGTGCCGGCAAGCTCGCCTCACCGGTAACGCTCAAGACTTACTTCAATAGCGACGAAGCGCTGTCGGAAATCGGCGGACCGGCCTATCTTGCAAGACTTGCCGCAGCGGCGACGACAGTCATCAATGCGCTCGAATATGGCCGCACGGTTTTCGAACTCGCTCAGCGACGTCAGTTGATTACCATCGGCGAAGACATGGTCGCCGGTTCCTTCGATGCGCCGGTGAGCGTGACGCCCGCTGACCTTATCCAGCAGGCGGAACAGGAACTCTACGCGGTTGCGGAGACCGGCAAGTTCGGCAAGGGCTTTCTTGATTTCGGATCCGCCCTCACCCATGCAGTCGACATGGCGGCGAAGGCCTATGAGCGTGACGGCGGCCTGTCGGGAATTTCTTCCGGTCTGAGAGACATCGACGCCAAAATGGGCGGGTTGCAGCCCTCTGACCTCATAATCCTGGCAGCGCGGCCCGCCATGGGCAAAACATCGCTGGCCACCAATATCGCCTACTCGGTGGCGAAGGCCTACGATTCGGCCTACCGCTCGGATGGATCCATGGAAGTCAAAGACGGCGGCGTCGTTGCCTTCTTCTCGCTGGAAATGTCTGCGGAACAACTGGCCACACGCATCATCTCGGAGCAATCGGGCATACCGTCCGAGCGCATCCGCCGCGGCAAGATCGCCGAGGACGAGTTTCACAAGATCGTGCAGGTCTCGCAGGATCTGCAAAACCTGCCGTTGTATATAGATGATACCGGAGGATTGAATGTCGGCCAGCTTGCTGCCAGAGCGCGCCGGCTCAAGCGGCAAAAGGGTGTTGGCCTGATTGTCGTGGACTATCTGCAACTGCTGGCCGGCTCACACCGCCGCGCGATGGAAAGCCGGGTTCAGGAGGTGACCGAGATCTCCACCGGGCTGAAGGCGCTTGCCAAAGAACTCAGCGTGCCGGTTCTCGCATTGTCGCAGCTTTCGCGCCAGGTCGAACAACGCGACGACAAACGGCCGCAACTGGCCGATTTGAGGGAATCCGGTTCGATCGAACAGGACGCGGACGTGGTGTTGTTCATCTACCGCGAGGAATATTATCTGCAACGCCGCCAGCCGCGGGAAAACACGCCCGAGTTCTTCGAATGGCAGGAAGAAATGGACAGGGTCACCGGGCTGGCGGAAGTCATCATCGGCAAGCAGCGCCACGGACCGACGGGAACAATTCCCCTGCAGTTCGAGGGCTCGGTGACAAAGTTTCAGGACCTCGCTGCCGACGACCGTCTTCCGGAGCGCTACGAATAGCGCTATTGCTGCATCATTATGGCGGATCTGGAACAGCAGCCGTATCTCCGCCCCGGTGTTGCCGGGGCAACCCTCACTGTCGATCTCGGCGCATTGCGTTCAAACTATCTCAAGCTGAACGATCTGTGTGGCGCGGCTGAGTGCGCGGCCGCGGTCAAGGGCGACGCATATGGAACCGGTGTTGCCCGGGTTGTCGAAACCTTGAGCGAGGCTGGATGCAAGACGTTTTTCGTGGCCCAGCTGAGCGAAGCCGTTCATGTCAGGGCCGCACTTCCGCAGGCCATCATCTATGTCTTGAACGGGCTGGTGTTTGCAGAAGCGGGATCTTATGCGGATATGCGCCTGCGCCCGGTGCTCGGCACCGTTGAAGAAATTGCCGAATGGTCGCAATTCTGCGAGGCAATAGGCAAGCGTCTGCCTGCGGCCGTGCATGTGGATACCGGTATCAACAGGCTGGGTCTGACCCAGCGTGAAGTGGAGACGCTTTCAAGTGCGCCCGAACTTGCCGCGGGTTTCGACTGGGCGCTCACCATGAGCCACCTGGCCTGTGCCGATGATCCGGCACACCCCATGAACAGCGAACAGCTGGCCCGCTTCAATGCGCTGCGTGACCAACTTCCCAAGACAGAGGCCAGCCTCGCCAATTCCGGCGGCACGTTGATCGACAAGGCCTATCATTATGATCTGGTGAGGCCGGGTGTGGCGCTTTACGGCGGCAATCCGTCTCCTCCCGAACCGAACCCGATGCAACCGGTTGTCCGGCTTGACTCGCTGGTCCTACAGGTCAGAGAAGTCGCCGCCGGCAGCACGGTTGGCTATGGCGCAAAATGGCGTGCGCAACGCCCCTCAAAAATAGCGGTTGTGCCGATCGGCTATTATGATGGTTACTTCCGCTCGCTGTTTGATACGCATGCGGACGACCAGGCGGGGGTCTGTATCGAAGGACAGTTCGCGCCACTTGCAGGACGGGTTTCTATGGACATGATTACAGTTGATGTGACAGACATAGCTGGCGAAAGCGTACAGCGAGGGACGAAAGTGGAAATCATCGGACCAAACATATCAGTTGACGATGTCGCCCGCTGGGCCGGCACCATTCCATATGAGGTTCTCACAGCGCTCGGTTCCCGTTACGCTCGTGTCTACGTAAACTAAAAATTCTCTAGAGGTCGGACCTTTGAATTTCCTTGCTGTCATTGGACGCCTGGTTCTGTCGATTTTCTCCGAAGTGGGCCGCGTGTCGATATTTCTCAAAGACGCCGTTGTGCACACGGTGGCGCCTCCGATGTACTTCAGGCTCACGATCGATCAGATGATCCGGATCGGATACAACTCCCTGCCCGTGGTCGGACTGACGGCGTTTTTCAC
>JAJFHM010000030.1 GCA_021775625.1 Hyphomicrobiales bacterium
TCGAAGACGTTGAAGAAATCAGGGAAAGCGCCTGAACAGGTCGTTGTCCCAGAACATCATCGAGAAAAAGCCCCGGCATCGACCGGGGCTTTTTTTGTGTGGGTTGAAAGCTCTCAGATACAGCGCATGCTCAGCGCTAGATCGCTTCACGTTCATATGGAACCGTTTTGACCGGGATTTCGCGCCTTGCCGGGCGAACCGATTTGGCGCCATCAAACGTTTCCATATGTACGCGAAGCGATCTATACCGCACGTGCCGTGGGAAACGCCGTAACGGTTGATGCGGGAGGCTTTTGAGCAACCGGATCCTGTTGAGACGGCGTATACAGGGACCGTCTGCCGGTCACCTGCTGAAACGCATCCGTGATACCGATAATGGTTTCGGCAGCGCCGAGCACGAGATACCCGTCCGGCGCCAACAGCTTTTCTACTCTGTTCAAGACCTGTGTCTTGGTTGGCTGATCAAAATAGATCAGCACGTTGCGGCAGAAGACGATATCGAAATGACCAAGGGTCGAAAAATCATTGAGAAGATTGAGTGAGCGGTATTTCACCATAGCGCGAATGCCGGCGTCGATGGTCCACATCTCGCCGACCTGAGTGAAGTACTTCACCAGCAGCTGGATTGGCATCCCGCGCTGCACTTCGAATTGGCTGTAAAGACCCACCTTGGCCTTCTCCAGAACCTCCGCACTGAGATCTGTTGCAACGATTTCCAGGTTCCATCCAACGAACTTGTCCGCCATTTCGCGTATCAGCATCGCCAGGGAATAGGGCTCCTGACCGGTCGAACAGGCTGCACACCAGATGCGCAGCCTTCTCTGCCTGGCCCGCGCTTCGCTCATTGCCGGGACCATGACGTCCTTAAACAGGTCAAACGGTGTGTTGTCGCGAAAGAAGAATGATTCGTTCGTCGTCATCGCTTCCGTGACTTCGGCCTGCAAGGCCTCGCTGCCGGGCCGGCGCAACTCTGCGACCAGCGGCTCAAGCGAAGTCAATCCCCGTTCCCGGGCAATCGGCATCAGCCGGCTTTCGAGAAGGTAATCCTTACCCGGCGCAAGCACCAGACCGGATCGCCGCTTCAAAAGATCGCCGACGAATTCATAGTCAAGCGGGTTCATGTCACGCGACCCCGCTCAGCGCGCGTATAATACGTGGGCCGACCTGCCCTAACGGGAGCACCGCCGCGCAGACACCCGCCTCGGCCGCTGAACCCGGCATCCCCCAAACAACACTGGTCGCTTTGTCCTGGGCGATGATGTTACCGCCGGCATCGGCAATTTTTGCAGCACCATCGCGCCCATCATGACCCATCCCGGTCAGGATGACACCCAACGTAGCACTCTTGAAAAGCCGGGCCGCACTCTCAAACAAAGGGTCCACCGCCGGCTTACAGAAGTTGATTGCAGGGCCGTCGTCCAACCTGGCGCGCAGGCCGGAGGCCTCCTGGGCAAGGGAGAGATGCTGCCCCCCCTTGGCAATGTAGATATGGCCGGGCAGGAGAAGTTCGTCATGATCTGCCTCCTTGCACGGTCGACCCGAGCTCTTGGCAACATGCTCAGCCAATATGGTGGTGAAGGTCGGCGGCATGTGCTGGGTGATCACAACAGGCACGCGTTCGATGGCCCGGCCGATTGCCTTGGTAACTTCAAAAAGAGCCTGCGGCCCTCCGGTTGAACTGCCGACCACCACAATCTTCGGCACGGTCGGGTTGAACTTGCGTAACGCAATTTCCGCTTGTGGCGCACCCGCAACCGGCGGCGAAGCCAGCGCAGCGGCTCCGGCTCGCGGAGCAACGGCAGTCGGCGCCCGCGCAATCGTCTTGGAGCCCTGCCCGAGCGCACGAATTTTGTCGATCAGCTCCATTCGGAATCCGTCGGAGGTCGTAATGCCGCTATTGGTCTCAGGCTTGGGCAGATAGTCGGCCGCACCCAATGACAGCGCGCGCAGGCTGATCTCCGCATTTCTGCGCGTCAGCGTCGAGGCCATAATGACCTTCATGTCGGGTTTGATCGCAAGCATTTTCGGTAATGCGGTGAGACCGTCCATCTCTGGCATCTCAATGTCCAGCACGACCACATCCGGTAGGCTCACGGACACATCTTTGACCGCCCGGCTTCCGTCGGATTGCTTGGACACGACGGAAATCCCGGACTCGGCTCCCAGCCAACGCGAAACCAAACCGCGGACGACGACCGAGTCGTCGACAATCATCACACGAATATCACATGCTTCGCGCTGACCAACGTGCTGCGCAGAGACCGCGGCAGAGGTACTCATATAACGGATACTCCGTTCTCAACGGAACGTTGAGTAAGGTAAGAATTCAAAGGAGGCCCACTTGCTGAAACTTGGCTTCGATGATTTCCCTGTCGAAGGGTTTCATGATGTATTCGTTGGCTCCGGCACCGAGCGCTGTAGTGATATGGCCAACGTCGTTCTCGCTTGTGCAGAACACCACCACGGGCTGTTCGCCACCATATTCCTTACGCAACTTGGTCAGGAACTCAAGGCCATCCATGACCGGCATGTTCCAGTCAAGAAGAATGGCATCGGGCATATGGGCCTTGCAGAAATCAAGCGCCTCTCGGCCGTCCACGGCTTCCGCGGTCTGGAATTCCATTTCCTCGAGAATTCTGCAAGCGACTTTGCGTATCACCGCACTGTCATCAACAACCAGACATTCCATTATGGTACTCCCTCATGCAATCACAACGCACACAGATCAAGCCGCAACGCCTGTGGCTTGAGTGGAAAGCTGTTCGGCCTCTCCACCAACATCCAGCACCCGAAACACATCGAGCACGACCATCAATTCACCTTCCAACTGATAAACGCCAGCCGACACTGAGGCCCAGTTTGAGTTCAGGTTTGATGGGTTAGGTTCAATTCCGTCTTCTTTCAGGCGAAGAACTTCGCCGACCTTGTCGATGACAAGGCCATAAGACTCACCCTTGTATTCAATACCAACCGCCATACTGATTTCGCCAGGCACTCGGGGCACAAGATCAAGCCGCTCGCGCATATCAATTGCGGTCACGATGCGGCCGCGCAAGTTCAGCACGCCTGCAACTTCTCTGTTCGCCAATGGAACACTCGTAATTTTCTGCGGCTGGAAGACGTCCTCGACTTCAAGGATCGGCAGGCCAAACAACTGCCCGTCAATCGTGACCGTCACGTACTCAATCGTCGATGTGTCCAGGTTGCCCGGCAGTTCGGTATCGATTCTCATGCCACCTCCCCAATTGCGTCGACCGTACTCTTCAGAACTTCCATCAGTCCGGCACGGTCAAATTTGCCCACATAGTCAATGAAGTTGGATTCACGCGCTCTCTCGATTACGGCGGGTGAGGTGTGCGACGACAAGGCAACGATCGGCGTGGTGGACCAGCGCGCATCCGACAGCAACGACTGAGCGAACGCAAACCCATCCATATCCGGCATCTCGATGTCACTGACAATGACGTCGAATTGCTTGCCTTCATCGCGCATCTTCAGTGCCTCGTCGGCACTTTCGACGGCTGTCACCGAATATCCACCCGCCGACATCACCGGTGAAAGCATATTGCGGAAGAATGAACTGTCATCGACCAGGAGAACCCGCATCGAATAGCCTCTGTCATCACTTTCTGGACGGCGGAACCAATTGTCGAACGCCTTCGGCAGATAGTGTCCGATATCGAGGACTTCGGTCGCCTGGCCTTTGACAACCGCCGACCCGATCACACCTTCCATCCCAGCGGTGACTTCGATGTTGAGACGCTCCTCAACGATATCGACGATTTCGTCCACCATCAGGCCCATGACCTGCTCCTCGTCCGTGAAGACGAGGATCGGTTGCATTCCCTCTTTACGCTTCTGAAATGCGTCGTTGACATTGACCAGTGGCATCAATTTACCGCGATACTGAACCAGATCGCGGCCATTCGACGGTTCGATTGTTGCCACATCGATTTCTTCCAGCCGGGTGACCAGTGACAGCGGCACCGCCTTGGGTTCGTTGCCGCCGGCGCGGAACACCAGCAGCGAGACCACATCGTCGGTCGAATCGAACGCCGCATCTTCATCCGCATCATTCTGCAGGCCATCGACGAACAGGCTGCCATGGACCGCGTCGGCGATGCCGTTGGGATCGACAATCAGAATGACACTGCCGTCGCCGAGTATGGTGTTGCCGGAGAAGATGGTCACTTCACGCAGCATGCTTGACATCGGCTTGACGACGATTTCCTCGGTGTCGAAAACGCTGTCGACAACGATGCCGTAGCAATGTGGCCCGACCTGAATGACGACGATGAAACCCGCCGCCTCTTCGAATTTTTTAGCAGTTGGCGTCGACACCGCGCCCTGCGGCTCCGGCTCACGGCCATCTGCTTCGGGAGATACAGCGCCAGGAAGATCAAACGCTTCCGGCGCGCTCTGATCGCCGCTCCCGGGCGCTGCTTCAATCTCGAGAAGCTTGCTCAGATGCATGAGCGGCAGCAGTTTGTTTCTCAGCCGCAGCACAGGGGTATCGTTGATCATCTCTATCCGGTGATCCGATTCTGCCTGTGCCCTGACCAGTTCAACGACGCACAGTTGCGGCACTGCAAAGCGCTGCCCTGCAGATTCCACGATGAGTGCGGAGATAATGGCCAGTGTCAGAGGGATTTTGATGAGAAACGTCGATCCCTTGCCTTCTACCGAAGTAACATCCACTGAGCCGCCAATCAGCTCGATATTGGTCCGAACCACATCCATGCCGACGCCGCGGCCGGACACATTGGTCACTTCCTTGGCGGTTGAAAATCCTGCCTTGAAGATGAACTTCTGGATCTGCACATCAGTCATCTTTTCGAGCTCAGCCTGCGTGGCAAGCTCGTTTTCAACGGCCTTTTCCTTGATTTTTTCCGCGTTCAATCCACGACCATCATCGGCAATCTCGATGATGATGTGCCCACCTTCATGATAGGCGGAAAGATCAATTCTGCCGGTTTCCGGTTTGCCCGCGGCAAGCCTGCCTTCAGTGGTTTCGAGCCCGTGATCGGCTGAGTTCCGCACCATATGGGTCAGCGGATCCTTGATCAACTCCAGCACCTGGCGATCGAGTTCGGTTTCCGCACCGCTCATCTCCAGGTCAATTTTCTTGCCGAGATCCTTGGCCAGATCACGCACGATGCGAGGCAGCTTCTGCCAGGCGTTACCGACCGGCTGCATCCGGGTCTTCATGATCCCTTCCTGCAGTTCGGCAGTTACATTCGACAAACGCTGCAACGGAACCTTGAATTCGCTGTCTTCAATCCGGCGCACCATTTCCAGCAGCTGATTTCGTGTCAGGACCAGTTCGCTGACGGTCGTCATCAACGTCTCAAGAGAATCAACATTGACCCTGATGGACTGGTTGGTCACAGCACGTTCGCGTTTTTCAGCAGGTGCGCCCGCGTCCACCGCCGGAGGGGCCGGGGCAGCGGGTTTCTCTGCCTTTCCTTCCGGGCTTTCGGGCTTTTCAGTTTCAGCGGCGGCCTCGGCAGCGGTTTCGGACGCAGTACCCAAGTCGGCACCGTCTGCTTCTGCGAAAGCCCTCTCGAGGCCTTCCAGCGAAACTTCTCTCGGCTTCAACTCGCGCTGCACGATTTTAAGCGGTTCTTCGATTTCCGATTCAGCGGCTTCGGGCTCGGCATCATTTTGGTCGTGAGCAGCGCTATTACCGCCCCCGGCGGAAAGCAGGTCAAGCTGGTCGATCAGATCGTTATCGGAGCCGTCGGGTTCGACCTCCGCCTGCTCCAGCGCAGAGAGAATTTCCTTGATTCGGTCGAGTGACTCGAGAATCAGCGTAACCGCGTCAGGCGTAACCGCGACACCTCCGCGGAAATTGCCCATGAGTGTCTCGGCCGCATGCGCCAATGCCTCAAGGCGCGGCAGACCCAGAAAACCGCAGGTTCCCTTGATGGTGTGTACAAGTCGAAAAATATTGTCGAGAATTTTGGCGTTGTTCGGTTCTTGTTCGAATTTCACCAATTCGCAGTCGACAACGTCTAGGCTTTCGTTGGTCTCAGTCAAAAACTCTGTAAGCAGATCGTCCAAAAACTTCGCACCCACGTTAGCCTGTAAAAGGCGGAGGGGGCGGACAGTAGCCAGCCCGCAATGCCCTTGTTACAGACACTGGGTGCAAAGGGTTAAAATAGCCTGAACCGGCGAGTACCGTTGGCAGAATTAGGCAGCAGCGACCGCGCGTGGGTTGGCGCTGATCTCCAGGGCGCCGTCGTTGGACGTAACGACGAGGCTCATTCCCAGGTTGGCCGCCAGGTCCATCGAATACTGCAGCTGGATTGAGCGCGCATCATGGCCGTTCTCGGGAACCTCGCCGGCAAACACGGATGCCACTTCGCGCGAGAACTTCGCACCTTCGCCGGACGCTGCCACGCTGATGGCATCCGCCGAAACATTGACATTCAAATTGCCACCGCGGGGAATTCCGGTCAGCGCAATGAGCACAAGATTAAGCAGAAGCTTGACCTGATTCTTTGGCCGCGTCTCATGCGGAACCGACCACTCAAGCACCACTTTATCGTCTTCTATGAACGACCGAACCACCTGTTCCGCATCGCCGAGGTCAAGGTCGGCGCCGGCACTTCCTGCAGCGCCGAATGCCAACCGGCACAGCTGCAGTCTTGCCGAAGCCTGCCGCGCGCTCTTGCGAATCAAGGCAAACGCGATTTCACGCATCTCTTCGTCGTCATCATCATCGAGCACTTCGAGGCCGTTGATAACGGCTCCCACCGGTCCAATGACATCGTGGCACAGACGGCTGCACAGGAGCGCCGTGAATTCTAGATTGGTGGTGGTGGAATCCACTGACATTGCATCTCTCCGTTAGGGAAATTACTGCAGATGCAATGCTGATACTATGAGTGGGAGCCGTTTCCAAGCCTCCGTGGTGGGCCGAGTCTTAAACACCTGATTAGACTCCATTTTTCATTCGCCAGCTCAGGCACCAAAATCCGGCGACGCCGCAAAACTTGAACAATCACGCGAATCAGTCACGCCGGCGCAACACCGCAATCACTTCAGCCGCGCCCAGTTCACACCCGCCTGATCGCGGTCGCCGTCCCGCAGGGCCAACCATTCCACTTTGTTCTCGTTGCTGTGAAACAAATAGAGCTTACCCTGCGTGATGTGCCAGACACGTGGATTGGCGGCGCTGAGAAATCCCTGCGACAATGCCAAGGCGGCGTTCCCGCCGAACTGCGGCGCATAGACTTCCGGGTCACGCCGGAACGCGGCCAGATTTCCCTTGTTCGAAAACTGCCAGTAAGCCCCTCTCCAGGCCAGTTCATAGTCAGCAACACCGCGTTGCGCCTTCGCTTGGGTGAAGAAACTTACCGGATCAAATCCACCGATCGCCAGTCCGGTGGAATTGTCTGTCCAATATTCGCCTTCGGTTAAGGCTTTGGAAGGATGAAGTGCGCACAATGTCAGGGACAAACAGAGCGTGCCGGCACACCGCAACCGCTTCCATGGCAATCGAAATCGACTGCTCAAGGCTGATGCCAACATCCGGTAACCTCGCGAAGAATAGAACCGCTAACAACGGACACCCTGCCGCAAACCGGTAAAGAACCCGGTAATTCGAACGCGGCAGACAAAAACAAAACACGGGACAGCGTCAACAGCGGCAACACTGAAAGGCCGCAAACAACGGACAGGACCACGGGTAATAGATGAGTTAGTTGAGTAGCAAAAAGAGTAGGAATCCGACGATGACACAGCGTTCATATCGTCTTTGCATCTTATCCGTATTGTTGTTTTTTATGGTCGGCCTTCCATCCAGCTTCGCCGAGCGACCCGGCGCTGAAACAGAATCGCTCCGCCGGAACCCGACGGTCGTCCAGGAGACCAAAGCTCCGAACGACGGTGAAACCTATTCCATGCAGGAGATCGTTGATGCCGGTCACGGCTTCTTCGGCATCACCACAAGCGGCTTCGCCCAGGCGGTTGAGTATGTCTTCCAGGAAGCCGGCCGCCCGAGCGCCTATATCATTGGCGAAGAAGGCGCCGGAGCATTTGTCGGTGGCCTGCGCTACGGCGAAGGCACGCTTTACTCGAAAACCGGGGCCAGGCAGAAAGTCTTCTGGCAGGGCCCCTCGGTCGGCTTCGACTTCGGTGGCAACGGCTCACGGACACTGACGCTGGTCTACAACATGAACACTCCCAAACAGTTGTTCAGCCGGTTTTTCGGCGTTGAGGGCTCAGCCTATTTTATCGGCGGCTTCGGAGTGAACTTCCAGCAGGACGATCATCTGCGGCTGGCGCCTATCCGCACCGGCGTGGGCGCACGGCTGGGCGCCAATATCGGCTATCTGAAATACACCCGCGAGCCGACCTGGAATCCGTTTTAGATCCGCATAGACTTTACTATAGCGTGAGACCACGGGAACGGGCGGCTGCAGAAAATGCTGCCGCCCGTTTCATTTGTGGTGATTTGGTGGCAAGGCAAGGTTGCGGTTGCACATGCCCTATCAGTGCTTTACCTAATCTCGGTAATCAGCATCCGGGGTCTTGCCTGGTGCACTTGCAGACTCGTGCAGGTGTGCTTCAC
>JAJFHM010000291.1 GCA_021775625.1 Hyphomicrobiales bacterium
GAGATCCGCCGCGTGGGCCGTGTCGCCTTCGATCTGGCACAAAAGCGCTCCGGCCGTCTGGCCTCGGTCGAAAAGAGCAATGTCATGGAATCCGGCGTGTTGTGGCGCGAAGAAATACAGTGGCTGCATGACAACGAATATTCCAACGCAGGCGTTGAGCTGTCGCATGTCCTGGCGGACAATTGCGCCATGCAGCTGGTGCGCCAGCCCAAGCAGTTCGACGTCATCGTCACCGACAACCTGTTCGGCGACATGCTGTCGGACGCCGCCGCCATGCTGACCGGATCCTTGGGCATGCTGCCGTCGGCATCCCTCGGCGATGCGGACGGCAACGGCCGACGAAAAGCGCTCTACGAGCCGGTACACGGCACAGCACCCGACATCGCCGGTCAGGGCCTTGCCAATCCGCTCGCCATGATCGGCAGTTTCGCCATGGCGCTGAAATATTCCTGCGAGATGGGCGACGAAGCCGAACGGCTCGATAAGGCGATCTCCAACACCCTTGCAAAAGGGCTGCGGACCGCAGATATCGCACAGGCGGGAGATGAACGGGTGTCGACCGGAGAGATGGGCGACGCGGTCATCGCTGAACTTGAGGCGTTGGCATCGTAGCCGCCGGGCACATGCCGACATAAAATTATGCAACAACGACGAACCCAGAAGAGTGTGCTCTATGCGCTATGAAGCTCCAGATACCATTGACCAGGCGGTACAGATGCTGGCCGAAGCAGACGGATTGACCCGTGTGCTCGCAGGCGGTACCGATGTGATCGTGCAATTGCGGTCCGGCATGGTCGAACCCGACCTTATGGTCGACATCAAACGCATCGAGGCGATGCATGCGATCACCGCCGAAGGCGGCGGGTTCCGTGTCGGCGCCGCCGTCTCCGGCGCCCAGCTCGGCGAGCACGAGGGCGTCAAGGCGCTGTGGCCGGGCGTGGTGGAGGCGGTCGAGCTGATCGGCTCAACCCAGGTTCAGGGCCGCGCCACCATGGCCGGCAATCTGTGCAATGCCTCGCCTGCCGCAGACAGTGTACCGGCCCTGGTCGTTGCCGAAGCGGTTGCCTCCATCGTTGGTCCCGAAGGGCGGCGCGATGTGCCGGTCGACGAGATCACCACGGGTCCCGGCAAGACAACTCTTGCCAAGGGCGAGATTGTTGAATCGATCCTGCTGCCCGCCAGGCCCGCCAATTCGGGCGACGCTTATCTGCGCTTTATTCCGCGCACCGAAATGGACATCGCCGTGGTCGGCGCCGGCATCAGCCTCACCCTGAACGACGACGGCACCTGTGCTGCAGCCCGTGTGGCGCTGGGCGCGGTGGCCGAGGTGGTGCTCCTCGTCGAACCTGCCGCCGATGCTCTGATCGGCAGCAGGCTGGACGAGGCGGCGCTTGACGCCCTGGCTGCTGCGGCGTCCGCCGCCTGCCGGCCCATTGACGACAAACGTGGAACGATCGAGTTCCGCACCAAAGTTGCAGGTGTGCTCGCAAGACGCGCCGCCGTAATTGCGCAAACGCGCGCACGAGGTTGATCACATGTCACAAATTCACGTCTCCACCACCATCAACGGCGATCCGGTCGAATATCTCTGCGAGCCGGACGAAACCCTGCTTGACGTCCTGCGCGACCGCCTCGGCCTGACCGGTTCCAAGGAAGGTTGCGGTTCGGGCGACTGCGGCGCCTGTTCAGTCACCGTCGATGGCCGCCTGGTGTGCTCCTGCCTCATGCTCGGGGCCGAAGCGGATGGCAAGCAGGTCGGCACCATCGAAGGTTTGGCCGAAGGTGAAAACCTGCACCCGCTGCAGCGCAAGTTCCTTGAACATGCCGCTCTGCAATGCGGTGTCTGCACCCCGGGCTTTCTGGTGGCCGCAAAATCGCTGCTCGAGCGCAATTCCGACCCCACGGAAACCGAGGTGCGCTATTGGCTCGCCGGCAACCTATGCCGCTGCACCGGATATGATAAGATCGTACGCGCCGTGCTCGACACGGCCCACGACATGAAGGGAGCTTGACCCATGCTGGACAAACCGAAAGACGCAGTGCTTGACCGTGAGTTCAAGGTAGTCGGCTCCAGGCCGGTTCGGCCCGACGGGGTCGACAAGGTCACCGGCCGCGCCAAATTCGGCGCCGACGTTTCCGCCCCCGGCATGCTGATCGGCAAGGTGTTGCGTTCACCGCACCCCCACGCCCGCATCCATTCCATCGACATTCACGCCGCCCTCGCGGTGCCCGGCGTCAAGGCCATCGTGACCCGCGACGACTTTGCCGAGAACAAAAAGCACAAAGATGTTCTCTGCAACATCATGGCCCGAGACAAGGCGCTGTACGAAGGTCACGCGGTCGCTGCCATTGCCGCCACCACCGGAGCCATCGCGCGCAAGGCGCTCAAGCTCATCAAGATCGACTATGACATCCTGCCCCACGTCACCGACGTGGATGAAGCCATGGCGGACGATGCCCCGATCCTGCATGACACCATGATCACCCGGGGCGTCGATCCGGCGCCTGAAAAACCCTCAAACGTCGCACAGCGTTTCGACTTCGGTCACGGCGATGTGGAGGACGGTTTTGCCAAGGCCGATGTGATCATCGAGCGCTCGTTCAAGACTGAAGCCGCCCACCAGGGCTATATCGAACCGCACGCCTGCCTCGCTTCCGTCACCGAAGACGGGCACGGCGAGCTGTGGTGTTGCACACAAGGCCATTATGCGGTGCGCGATGTGTGCGCCTCCCTGCTCGGCATGGAGGTCTCCAAGCTGCGCGTCACGGCCTCTGAAATCGGTGGCGGGTTCGGTGGCAAGACCACCGTGTTCCTCGAACCCCTGGCCTTGATGATGTCGCGCAAGACCGGCCGCCCGATCAAGATGGTCATGGACCGCGACGAAGTGTTCCGCGCTTCCGGTCCCACGGCGAGCACCTCGTCCTGGGTCAAGGTCGGCGCCACCAAGGACGGCAAGATCACCGCCGCCTCGGCCGAGTTCCGCTATCAGGGCGGCGCCTTCAAAGGCTCTCCGGTTCAGTTCGGCGCCATGTGCGCCTTTGCCTGCTACGCCCTGGAAAACGTCAAGACCGTCGGCTTCGACGTGGTCACCAACCGGCCGAAACAGGCCGCCTACCGCGCCCCCGGCGCACCGATGGCGGCATTCGCCGTGGAAAGCGTGATCGAAGAGCTGGCCATCAAACTCGGCATCGATCCGGTCGAGTTCCGCCTCAAGAATGCGGCCGCCGAAGGCGACACCTCGTCTTACGGCCCCAAGTTCCCGCGCATCGGTCTGGTCGAAACCCTGGAAGCCGCAAAGGCGCACGAACATTATTCCGCACCGCTGGGTCCCAATCAGGGCCGCGGCATCGGCAGCGGATACTGGTTCAATTTCGGCGGCGCCACATCGGTCTCGCTGAACGTCCACCCGGACGGCACCGTCGCCCTCGTCGTCGGCACACCGGACATCGGCGGCTCACGGGCCTCCATGAACCTGATGGCGGCGGAAGAGCTCGGCATCCCCTATGACAAGGTGAACACCATCGTTGCCGACACTGCATCGCTCGGGTTCAACGAAACCAGCCACGGCAGCCGTGTGACGTTCGCATCCGGCCTCGCCACCATCGAAGCCGCCCGCAACGCCAAGAACGAGTGCTGCGCCCGGGCCGCCATGATTTGGGAGATCGAACCTGACGCGGTCACCTGGGAGGACGGCTGCGCCAAGCCTGCCGGCGCCAACGCGGGCAATTTCGAACCCATGACGCTTGCCGACATTGCCAAGATCGCCGAAAAGACCGGCGGTCCCATTTCCGGCCATTTCGAGAAAAACCCGGCCGGCGCCGGTGCCAGTTTTGCAACCCATATGGTCGACGTTGAAGTCGACCCGGACACCGGCCGCGTTGAAATCCTGCGCTTCACCGTCATTCAGGATGCCGGCAAGGCGATCCATCCGTCTTATGTGGAGGGTCAGTTCCAGGGCGGCGCCGTGCAGGGGGTCGGCTGGGCGCTCAACGAAGAGTATATCTACGGCGCAGACGGCAAGATGCAGAACCCCGGCTTCCTCGATTATCGGATACCGGTCTGTTCCGACCTGCCGATGATCGACACCGTCATCGTTGAAGTCCCCAACCCGGGCCACCCCTATGGTGTGCGCGGGGTCGGTGAAACCGGCATCGTGCCCCCCATGGCTGCCATCGCGAACGCAATTTCGGCGGCCGCCGGCGTACGCATGACGGAGCTGCCCATGTCGCCGCCCAAGGTTCTGAAAGCCATAGACGACGCCAACGGGAGCGCATAAGCGGCACGCATGGTTCAGGTCACCCTTTGGGGATCATTGAAATCGGCCGCCGGCGGCGTCAACACCGTTGACGTCGAGGCGGCCAACATCCGTCAACTGCTGGCGCAATTGTCGGAAACCTACCCCGGACTGGCCCCGGTGATCGAACAAGGGGTCGCCGTTTCCATCGACGGCGAGATCCATCAGGACGCCTGGTTCGTGCCGATTACGCCGGAAAGCGAAGTCTTCGTTCTGCCCCATATGGAAGGCGGCTGACGCCGTTACTTTACGCCCCTAATCTTCCGCTTCCCTTTCCAGATGTTTTGTGCAATCTGGCCGCGCAAATATCTGCGCGCGCGCTTCAATCGCAAACGGGAG
>JAJFHM010000292.1 GCA_021775625.1 Hyphomicrobiales bacterium
GCGGCCGGCAAATTGCCGGCCGCTTTTGTTTTGATCCCACCTACTGGTCGGGGGCGCCGACGGCCACCGGGCGGACCGGCGAGCCGGAGTGACCGCGCGAGCGCAGGGGCAGGATGATCGTGCACGAGGTCCACACCTTGGCCTTGGCGAGTTCATCCAGTTTTGCGTTCTGGATCTGGTGGATGCCGGACTTCGCCAGATTCTGGTGGTGAATGACAAAGGGCAGGCCCCGGTCCATGCCCTGTGGCGGCATGGCCTTTTGCTGCAGTTGTCCATCCGCTACAGGATCAGTGAACGGATTGTCCAAGGCGACCAGGACCACTCTCTTGTCCTCAAGCAGCTTGGCGCCATCTTCTGCAAGGCCGGGGCCTTTGGTGTAGTAGCTCTTTTCGTTGTCCGGGTCGGCCCAGTTGTCGCCCCAGCCGGTGTAGATGTAGACCACGTCACCGGGCAGAATTCCGCGCCATTCGAGGCCTTGTGCCTGCAACATGTCGTTGATGTCCTGCGCGGTGACCATCTGGCCGGGCTCGAGCGCCTTGCCCTTGCCCAGATGTGCCTTGGCGTCCAGAAGGACGGCCGAGGTGATGATGGGCGGAACATTTTCGATGCCCAGTTTCTGCAGCGGCGCGCCCGGACCCGGTTTCACATCCTTTTGCGTGTGGCCGCCATAATACTTCGCGCCCGCCACAGGAGGCTCGCCCTTGCCGTCCCAGGCCTTGTCGTAATAGGCGAAGTGCCCGAGTGCATCCATCTGGGTGCCCTGCGCGCCGGGTTCGCCTGAGACAACCTTCTCGCCGTTGAACACGTGCCTGGTGCCGGCAAGGGAGACCGATGGATTGAACTCATATTGCAGTGGGACCCCGAAGGGTGACTGCGGCATGGTGTTCGAGCGTTCATGGCTCAGCTCGAAGGAGCCGGCATTGGCCGCCGTCATATGATAGGCGCAGCGGGACCAGGTTCCCGGCCCGAGCGTATTGGCCATGCCGCGCTGGTCGCCGGCAGGCCACGGCGGTTGCGGCACACCCGCCTTCGACTGCTCGACGCTCTTCATCTGTGCGTCGTCGGCGGCCACAGCCGCCGGCGCAAGGGCCATGATGCCCGCCAGTGCCGATGCGGTCAGGGTCAGGCTGCGCAGCGTTTTGAGTTTCGTTGTTCCTGTCATCTTCCTCTCCTCTTTCTTCTTGCTTGGCGATGGTGTCCCGTTTGCAACGATGGGCGGCGCTCGGGGCTGTTGTTGTTATGGAAATGGCGAGTGGCGAACATTGTCCAGGACCCGGTGCAGCGTGCCCACCAGAGCTTCGCGTTCCTGTTGTGTCAGTCCGGCCATGGCCTGTTCATACTGCGACAGGGCAATCGGCATGATGCGCTCACAGGCACTGCGGCCGGCTGCTGTGATGCAGATTTCGACAACCCGCCCGTCCTTGCGGTTCTGCCGCCGCGAGACCAGGGACTGGGCTTCCATGCGGGCCAGGATCTTGCTCAAAGTGGACTGTTCGGTCACGGTGTAGACGGCGAGTTCATTGACGCTGCGGCAGTCTGCGGCGATCAGCACCGCCAGCACCCGGTATATGGGGACGGTGATGCCCTGAGCCTTGAGCGCATCACCGAGATTTGTGTTGATGCGATTGACGATCCGGTTGAGCAGATAGGGCGGAAAATCATCGAGCGTGACGCCGGGCGCCATCTCGCCCGGTGCGACTTCCGGTCCCTTGGACGTCATGAGCGTGTCAGATGGGCGAGCCACGTTGCAGCCTCCGGAAACAGTATGAGAATTCCAAGCACTATCAGTTCGAGAACAATGAACGGTACGGCTGCGGCATAGACCTGGCCGAGGCTGATCGACTTGGGCGCCACCCCCTTCATCACATAGATCAGGAGCCCGAATGGCGGAGTGGTGAAGCTGATCTCCATGACCACCAGCATCAAAACGCCGAACCAGAGAAGGTCGAGGCCGAGCGACTGTGCCAGGGGGATGAAAAAAGGCAGGGTAATCATGATCATGCTGACCTGGTCCATGAAGGCGCCGAGAAAAAGCAGGATCCCCAGCATGGCAAGCAGAAGGGCGAACTCGGATGCGCCGACGGTTTCGATGAGCTTGAGCAACCCATTGGTGGCGCCGGAGAAGGCGAGGATCTGGGAGAATGTGACAGACGCTGCAATGATGAACAGGATCATGACCGAGATCTTTGCGGTCTCGAGCAGTGCCTGGATCAGCTTCGAGACATCGAACTTGCCATAGGCCGCAGCTGCAATCACCGAAGCGACGCTTCCAAGGGCCGCGGACTCGGTCGGTGTGGCCCAGCCGGCGAGGATGCTGCCGACGACGACGACGAAAATTCCAAGCAACGGCACCACGTAGATAAAGAACGGGCGCCAGCGCTCAAAGAGCGACATTTCGGTCACCTCGTAGGACGGGGCGAGCGACGGATTCATCCGGCATCTGATGATGATGTAGCCCAGGAACGCGGTGGCCATCATCAGCCCCGGAATTATGCCGGCGATCAGAAGCTGCGCAATCGATATGCCCGCGAGACTGCCGAGCAAAACCGCCAGGGCCGAGGGCGGGATCAGCATCGCAATGCTGCCGGTTGCCATGATCGGGCCCATGGCCAAAGTGGGGTGGTAGCCGCGCTTGAGCATTTCCGGCAGAAGCGCGCTGCCCAGAACGGCGGTGTTGGCGATCGTCGATCCGGACAGGGACGAGAACACCGTGCCGCCGGCAACCGAGACGATGGATAACCGTCCCGGCACCCGGGCGATCAGCCGGTCGATTGCATCGATTGCGAGAAAGGCGACGCCGGTGTGAAACAGGATTTCGCCCATCAGGAGAAACAGCGGGATCGGCGCGAGAGCGAAATTGCTCACCGCCGCCATGGTGTTGCGGGCCATCTGATCGAGCCCGACTTCGCCGCCGAGAAACAGAAAAGCACCGGCAATGTTGACGCCGAGAAAAGCAAACGCCACCGGCAATCCGGCGAACATGAGAAGCACCAGAAGACCAAGCATGAGTGCGAGTGCGGATGCCCAGTCCATCTCCTACACCCGGTCCGTTGCGGAGTGTGTTGCTGTCGCGTCCCCAGCGTTGGGGCGAGATGTCCAGACCCGGCGGGCAAACTCGATAGCCAGCAATGCGGCCGATGCCGGGATCACCGCCAGCAGCGGCCATTCGGGGATCACCAGTTCCTTGTAGAGATAATCACCGCGCATAAACGTATCGCTGGTGACCCGCAAACCGTACCAGAACAAGGTGGCGGAAGCGGCCAGTCCCAAGGTGTCCGCGAAAGCATTTGCAGCGAAGGCAAACCGGTCGGGCAAGACAACTATGAGAAGATCAACACGCACATGGCTGCCAAGATGCAGGACCCAGGGGGCGGCAATGAATGTGGCGATGAAGATCACGTATTCCGAGACCTCAAGCAGCCAGGGAAAATTGGTAATCCCCAGATTGCGCAAGATGACGTCGGCTGTGATCATCACGGCAAGGGCGGCAATGGCCAGTCCGGCGGAGAGGCCGCACGCGTGCAGCAGCGTGCGATAGACGCGTGCAATGATGCGTGCCACGGCAGCCTCCCTCCAAATCCGGATCGGCTTTTTCGTGCCGGTTACTTGCTCAGAAGCGTCTTGAGCTTCGGACCTTCTTCCGGGTTGGCCTTGATGAATTCGGCCCATCCGGTGTCATAGGCGCGCTGGCGAAATGCGTCGCCGTCAGGTCCGGAGAACGTGATCGTCTTGATGCCGGCTTCCTCCTGGCGTTTGATTTCCGCCCCGTTGATCTGCATATCTTCCGTGCACAGACCCTCCATGAAGTCTGCCGCGCTCTGCAGAACCTGTTTTTGGGCAGCCCCCAGCTTGTTCCACTGGTCAAGATTGATCAGCACTTCGACGGATGCCCGATAGAACGACGGATCGACCCGGTAGCCGGTCACTTCGTGCCAGCCGAGATCCAGCACGCCCTGGGTTGGCCAGCCATAGCCGTCCACCGTGCCGCGTTCGAGGGCGGTGTAGACGTCGCCGGGTTTGGTGCGGATCATGCTGGCGCCCAAATCGGAGAAAAAGGCGCGGTAGATCGGTGTTACCCGGATCTTGTA
>JAJFHM010000293.1 GCA_021775625.1 Hyphomicrobiales bacterium
GGGCCTGATCGAAGGCGCCCATGCGGGCATCGGGCTGGGTGACAAGTTTCTGGCGCATGTGGAGCGCTGCGCTGTTCTGCTTCATCTGGTCGACGGCACCGAGGAAGACGTGGCCACAGCCTACCGCACCGTGCGCACCGAGATCGAACAGTATGGTCATGGGCTCGAATTGAAACCTGAACTCGTCGCACTGTCCAAAAGTGACGCGCTGCCGGACGAAGACATAATCCATAAGCGCGCCGCATTGGCCGCCGAGGCCGGCAGCGATCCGCTCGTCCTCTCATCCGTCGCAGGCCATGGCATCGAGCACGCCCTGCGTCAGGTTTTCCAACTGGTCGGCGGCGCCCGCAATGCCGCGACGGAGGCAGACCAGTCCGAACTGGCATCGGCAGGCTGGCGGCCGTGAGCCACCGCCTTGCAGACGCCAAACGCGTCATCATCAAGATCGGTTCCGCACTTCTCGTCGATCAGGACACGGGCACCCTGCGGCGCGCCTGGCTCGAGGCCCTGGCCCAGGACATCGCCCGATTGAAGGGCCGCGGTCAGGATGTGGTGATCGTCTCATCGGGGGCCATAGCGCTTGGCCGGCGCATGATCGAGCTGCCCTCCGGGCCGCTCAAGCTGGAAGAAAGCCAGGCCGCGGCAGCCATCGGCCAGGTCGCTCTTGCCCATGCCTATGCCGAGGTTCTGGCACAACACGGTTTCGTCGGCGCCCAGGTCCTCCTCACCCTGAAAGACACTGAGGAACGGCGACGCTATCTCAATGCCCGCAACACGCTGTTTTCCCTGCTCAAGCGCGGTGCCGTCCCGGTGATCAACGAAAATGACACCGTGGCGACATCTGAAATTCGCTACGGTGACAATGACCGCCTTGCCGCCCGCGTCAGCAGCATGATTGCTGCCGACTGTCTGGTCCTGCTGTCCGATGTGGATGGGCTCTACACCGCCTCGCCTGAGGCCAACCCGGACGCTGAACTCCTGCCCGAAGTCACCGCCATCACCGCCGATATCGAAGCCATGGCAGGCAAGTCGGGCACCACGGTGGGATCCGGCGGCATGATCACCAAGATCGAAGCGGCCAGGATTGCGGTTGGTGCAGGCGCCCATATGGTGATCGCCAGCGGCCGCATCGATCATCCGCTCGCAGCCCTCGAAAACGGCGCCAACTGTACCTGGTTCACAGCCTCCGCATCACCGATCGCTGCCCGCAAGAAATGGATCGCCGGCACCCTCGAAACCTCCGGCGCACTGGTCGTCGATGACGGTGCAGCGAACGCCCTACGCAGTGGCAAGAGCCTCCTCCCCGCCGGCATCACGACAGTCGAAGGCCGCTTCAGCCGCGGCGATGCGGTGCGCGTCGTCGATGGCGCAGGTGCGGAGATTGGCCGTGGCCTGTGCGCCTATGACTGCGCCGATGCAAGGAAGATCATCGGCCATAAAAGCCGTGAAATAGAACATATACTCGGCTACCGTGGCCGAGATGAAATGATCCACAGAGACGATCTGGTTCTGGTGAAAGGGTAAATCCCCGTGAGTTTAGCCGCCGTCGACAACACCGCATCACGCGATATCGCAGATGCCATGAGCCGCATTGCAACAGCGGCCCGCACTGCAGCAAAGGACCTGGCCAACGCACCGACTGCAGCCAAAAACCAGGCGCTTGGCGCAATGGCCCGCAACATCCGAGCAGCAACCGACGACATTATCGCCGCCAATGCAAAGGATCTTGCAACCGCCAGAGCCAATGACCGGCCGGGGTCCTTCATCGACCGTCTCACCCTGGATGCGGGCCGTATCTCGGCCATGGCGTCGGGGCTCGAGACCATCGCCGCGCTGGCCGATCCGGTCGGCGCCATCGAAACCTCATGGGACCGTCCCAACGGGCTGAAAATTGAGCGCGTGCGGGTGCCGATCGGGGTGATCGGCATCATTTTTGAAAGCCGCCCCAATGTCACCGCAGACGCCGGCGCCTTGTGCATGAAGTCCGGCAATGCGGCGATCCTGCGCGGCGGCAGCGAAAGCTTCGAGACAAGCGCCGCTATTCTGGATTGTCTGCAGGCAGGACTTGATGAGGCCGGCCTCAATCGCGCTGCCATCCAGATGGTGCCGACACCCGACCGCGCTGCCGTCGGTATGATGCTGCAGGGTCTGAACGGGGTGATTGATGTCATTGTGCCGCGCGGTGGCAAGAGCCTGGTGGGCCGCGTCCAGGATGAGGCGCGCGTGCCTGTATTCGCGCATCTGGAGGGTCTGTGCCACGTCTACGTAGACCACAGTGCGGATCTCGACATGGCCACAGCCATCGCAGTCAACGCCAAGATGCGCCGCACCGGAATATGCGGTGCCGCGGAGACGCTGCTCATTGATGCCTCCGCGGCAGAACGGTTTGTCACCCCTCTCACCGACGCCCTGATCGATGCGCACTGCGAAGTGCGCGGGGATGCAGCGTCACAAGCCATCGACCACCGTATCAAGAGCGCAACGGAAGAAGACTGGGTGACCGAATATCTCGATGCCATCATTTCGCTGAAGATCGTCGATGGGGTCGACGGCGCCATCGATCACATCGCCCGGTATGGCTCCAACCACACGGATTCGATTGTTGCCGATGACGCGGAGACCGCTAACCGCTTCCTCGCCCGCGTCGACAGCGCAATAGTCCTGCACAATGCGTCCACCCAGTTCGAAGATGGCTGTGAGTTCGGCATGGGTGCGGAAATCGGCATCGCCACGGGCAAGCTGCATGCCCGCGGTCCCGTGGCGCTGGAACAGCTCACCACGTTTAAGTATATGGTGCGCGGCACCGGCCAGATCCGGCCCTAAAGCACTTCGTGTTAATGATACAGCCCCGCGGATCCCGTTTTGCACGCTGGCTGCCGTCTCGCCCGCGCCACCCGCGTGGCATCAAACGCCGGCCCCGATTGCGCATCGGCCTGCTCGGCGGCTCATTCAACCCGGCTCATGAAGGCCATGTGGCAATCAGTTCCGAAGCGCTGAAGCGTTTGAACCTGGATCAGGTCTGGTGGCTGGTCGCACCACAAAACCCGCTCAAGGATCCGGGCCAGAGCGCTCCTTACGAAACCCGCCTGAGCGATGCAGACAGCCTGCCGAAGGATCCCCGGATCATTGTTTCAGACCTCGAAGACCGCTGGGGATGCCGCTACACCATCGAAACCGTGAGCTATCTGCTGGAGCTTTTTCGATCGCATGACTTCGTCTGGCTCATGGGCGCCGACAATTTCGCCACGCTGCATCACTGGGAAGACTGGACCGGCATCATGGAAGCAATGCCGGTCGCGGTTTTCAACCGTCCGGGTTACCTGCTTCCGGCCGCAGCCTCAAAGGCCGCAACCCGTTACGCCCGGGCCCGTCTTGCCGACAGCGATGCCGCCGCCCTGCCGTCGGCCCCGGCACCGGCGTGGAGTTTCGTGGAAATACCGCTCCAACCCATAAGTTCAACCGCCCTGCGTGAGAACGGGGCGCAATAGGCGGTCTATCTGTCTTCGCCGGCGTGCCACGCCGCCTTGTCAAAGGCCACATGATCACCGAAGTAGTCGATCATCGGAACATCCCCCGGCAGGTTCTCCGCTGTGTAGTGGGTGGTCGCACCTTCCAGCCATCGGGCATGCGGTTGCCGGCGCACCCAGGGTTCTGCCGGCAACAAGGTACTCGAGCGCGCAACCACGTCCCAGATGTAATAGTGATGCGGAACCACGACACTGGGGCCCAGGCGCTCGATGATTTCGGCCGTGTGCGGAAATCCCATTACGTGTTGCGAGTCATCCACCGGCAGCAGTGCGATATCGATGCGGCCAAACGCATCCCAGACTTCATCTGGCGGGTCGTGCCGGTTGTCGCCCCAGTGCAGGATCCTCAACCCTCCCGTTTCGACAACAACAGGGCAGTTGTCCCACGAGCGCGGATTGTCCGGCGGCTCGATATCCACATTGCCGAATTGCTTGATGATCTTCTTGAAGTCGTAGGTTGCGTAAGATGAGTCCGTGGCATGCTTGTCGGCAATGCCGAAGATACGCACATCGGCAAACTCGAACGCACCGATCGGCCGGTCGAGCAACACATTGGCGTCGAGCCGGTGCAGCGCATCGTGGTCGAAATGGGCATGTGTGGAGACGCCGATATCGACTTGGGTCTTGGGGAAATCGTGAAAATACCAGTCCCACTTGCGGGTCGGGAGATTGCGCCACGGATCGATCATGACGGTGACGCCAAGCGGCGAGGTCACCATGAAGGCCGAACTTCCGTAATAACTCAAGCCAACCGCGTCGGTCGAGGGTTCAACAGCGCCCTGCTGCAGCTCGATCATCCTGTTGTGATTGGTGGCCAGGCGCCAGGATTGCAGGCCCTCGTCCAGATTTGCCATGGTTAGAGCATCCCCATCACAGCGTCAGTCCAGCGACACGTGCAACCGGGTCTCGGCGGTCACGATGCCCCCTCGGTTGCCGATTTCCACCGACCCGTATCTCTGGGCAAAGCACGCGGGCAGCGGCCGATCATCCGGCAGCGCCAGCCACAGACGCAGGAGATGCCGTGCTTGTGCCGGATCCGGCCAGTCGCGAAACCCGGTCCGGTCATGCATCAAGGTGTGGTTGTAGACGAACTGCATATCGCCCGCCTCAAGACGCATGCCGAAATGCAGCCGTGGATCGTTGGCCAGGGCATCGAACAGATCGAGCGCTTCCACCTGCGCCGCACTCAGCCTCGGCGCGTCCGCGAACCGCTGCGCGCTGTCAATATACTGGCGTTGATAAAGCCCGGTGAGGAATCCGTCCTGCCAATTGAGAACCGGAATCTCGAAATAGGGTTTCTCGCCCTGCGGCACCTCTCCACGCCTGTCGGTCGCAACCGGTTCAAACAGCAACGCCGCCAGATCCGGTCTTTGACGCCGTATTTCATTGAACACCGTAACGGTGCTGACCAGCAGGGAATCGCCGCCCTTCATGGCGGGACACAGGCACAGCAGACCGACCACATCGGTGGAATCCGTATGAAAGGTCTGCCGTTTTGACGTCTGGTAAATGCGCGTATTGGGGTTTCCCACATCGGCACCCGTATCACGCACATGTCCCAGCATGTGGCCTGCGGCATTTTGCGACCGCGCACTCCCCAGATGCGCACCGATGCCGCAGAATATTATTGCCGCCAGTTCGCGGGAGATCGAGGCGACCGGCAGCCCGCGGAGCAGTTCGAAGCCGATACCGTGCATCAGCCGCGCGCGCAGGCTGTTCAGTTCTGCTGCCAGGCTCGGCAGAGGAAAATGCTCTTTGGAAATCGCGCCAAGGTCTCCGTGACCGTCGGCAAACGTCCTGGCAGCGCGTTCAAGTTCAGCAACATCGTCCGGGCTCAACCGCCTGAGCCATCGGTCCGGCTGGCGCGCCATATCCTCGCCGTACCATGCCGATGCAATATCGATCGGACCCGGAAGCAGTGCGGCAGATTGCGCCATTGGAGACGAAATTCCCACGGCAGACGCTCAGCCCGCCCAGTTCAAGGCTTCGGCGACGACGTTGTCACACTGACCGCCCTCCTTGGAAAACATGATCGATGTCACCGTGTATGTGAAGGATGTTGCTTTTCCCGGAACCTTGACATCAAACAGGATCAGGGAATCCCGGCGGCGGCGCTTCTCGAATGCTCCACCCGCCACCTCATAGCCGGTGATATGCCAACCGTTCGAGGTCCACATGGATGCCCCGGGCGTGGCAAACCATTCCACCGTCAATTTGGCTGGATCGCTGTGCGCACCCGCGGTATCGCCTGTACAGCTCAAGCCGATTTCAGGATCTGCCTCGAACCGCACGCGCTTTTTGGAGTCCCAATAGGTTCTGCAACCAAAGTGCAGGGTTCGATTAAACGGGCCTTTGACCGCCTGCGTCACCCGGTGATAGGCGTCATACGCTGCAACCGCGCAGTCAACCGCGCCGGCCGGCTGAGCGATCCCTCCACAAAGCACCGCCGTCGTTACAAGGGCAGGTATGCTGGGCAAACTTCTCATGAAAACGACGATCCTCTTGTTCACAACACACAGCTCCGGGCAACCAGTCTACACAAATTGGGGCACCCCAGCCAAAATGAACTATTGAACTCTCCCCCACTCGCACATTAGATTAGGGGATGTGCGAGGCTCGAGTGCGAGCGCGCCGAATGTGTGTATGCTCTGATACCTCTTTGAGTAAACCCAAAGGGACAGACATTGCGGGTAGAACGCAGCCGCAATTGCGAAGATTTGAAGGAACTCCGCTCTGACCACCTCCATCCTCAGCGGGAGCGCCGAAGCTGGCGCCTCCGGGAGTAAGGCTTTGCCGAAGGTGAATCCCGGCTCCGAAATGCTGAAAGTCGTGCTGGCCTGTCTCGACGACGCCAAGGCCGAGAACGTCGTTTGCATCGATCTTTCAGGCAAGACCCCAATTGCCGACCACATGGTTGTCGCCTCCGGCCGGTCACATCGTCACGTCGGCGCCATTGCCGATCAGATTGCGAGTGCATTGAAAGACAACGGCTTCGGCGCTCCGCGGATCGAGGGCCTGCCCAATTGTGACTGGGTCCTCATCGATGCGGGTGACCTGATTGTTCATGTCTTCCGCCCCGAGGTTCGTGATTTTTACAATCTCGAAAAGCTCTGGTCGGCAGATACACCGAGTGAGCAGTTTGTCATGTAGCCTTGCGAAGCGGTTCGCGCGCAACGGCATTGCGGCGCGCATCGCGCCGGCTGCCGCCTGAAGCGCATGCGGATCTCGGTGCTTGCAATTGACCAGGCCAAATCGGGCCCGCAGGCCGAGCTCCGCCAGGACTATCTGCAGCGATTGCAACGAATCGGACGCACGGTCGGTATAAATGGGGTGCACTTTGAGCCATACCCCGAATCAAAGCGCCGCTCCGCTTCTGAAAGAAAGCTTGAAGAGGCGAACCGCCTGCTCTCGGCAAGAGGCCCAAAATCGAAGACTGTCGTCCTGAGCGAACGTGGCAAACAATACGCCAGTGGCGAGTTTGCAAAATGGCTCAGCCGCGAACTGGACGATGGTTGTGCGGAACTGTGTTTTCTCATCGGCGGACCTGATGGCCACGATGCAACAACGGAAAATGACGCCGATATGGTGTTGTCCCTGGGAGCCATGACCTGGCCGCACCGCCTCGTGCAGGTCATGCTTGTTGAACAAATTTACCGGGCAGTCACCATTTTGGCCAACCATCCCTACCATCGCGCATAATTGTTGAAGACATGACCGGCCTCAAAGCGACGAAACCGACGATCTGCATGGCGAGCGCCGCCATGATTTTGCTCGTGGCGGCGCTCGCCGTACCGCATCAGGCGCGTGGGCAGAGCGGTGACGACGACGCATCGAAGAAGCTTCAGGAAGTCCAGGAAAGCATCGAAACCGTTAAGAGCCGCAAGAAGGGCCTTGAGAAAGCGGTTGGCGAGTTGATCAGCGAAACCGAAAAGCTGAGCGGCCATCTGGTGGCGACCGCATCCAAGATCCAGGCGCGGGAAGCAGAAATTACCGCAGGCGAGGACCGTCTCAAGGGCCTCACCGAAGAGGAAGCCGGATTGCACGCTGGACTGAACCTCAGGCGCAATCAGTTGGCGCGCCTTCTTGCAGGCCTGCAGCGGCTCGAGCAGGATCCGCCACCACCGCTGGTGGTTCGGCCAGCCGATGCCCTGGCCGCCCTGCGCGGTGCCATGCTGCTGGGTTCCGTCGTACCCGAATTACGCGCTCAGTCGGCCCAGTTGGTCGCGAAACTGGTGCGCCTCACCGATGTCCGCACGTCAATTCAGCACGAGCATGAGGAATTGACGAAGAAGTTAAGTGAACTTGATGGAGAAAGGCGCGAAATTGCTCATCTTCTGGAGCAGAAACAAACCTTGACCCAGACGATCAGGCAAGAGTTGGAAACTGAGCGAAAAAAAGTTAAAAACCTGGCCAAGAAGGCCAAGTCGCTGAAAGATCTGCTTGGAAAGATCGAACAGGCACGAATTGCCGCTGAAAAAGCGCGGAAGGTGGTGGCGGAAGCTGAAAAGGCGGAACAGGAACGGCAACGCAAACTTCAGCTGGCGAAGTTTATGAAGCCGGCGATCAAGTTCTCTCTCGCCCGCGGCAAGCTCTACTATCCGGCACAGGGCTCTCGCGTAAAGAAATTTGGCGAAAAGGATGATTTGGGCGAGAAGTCAGAAGGACTCTCGATCGCCACCCGGCAGTTTGCCCAGATTACGACACCGTCCGATGGTTGGGTGGCGTATGCTGGAGAATTCCGTGGTTATGGTCAGCTCTTGATCATAAACGCCGGAGAAGGATATCATGTGCTATTAGCAGGTATGGAAAAGATCGCGGTCGAAGTCGGTCAGTTTGTGCGCGCAGGCGAGCCCGTTGGATCGATGGGCATCAAGGCAATCCGGAGTGCGGCCATCAATGCGCCGGCGGACGGTACGAACCCGGTCTTGTATGTCGAATTTCGAAAGAATGGTAATGCAATAAATCCCCGGCCATGGTGGGCCGGCAACGACGAAAAGGTACGTGGATAATGCGGAAAGGCTTAATGGCCGGAGTCGCGCTGTTTGCTGCGGGTGCAGTTGCAGCGACACTCACGTTGTATGCTCTGGGCCCACTGGGAGCCGCCAATGCGGCAAACTCGGAAACATACCGGCAACTCAACCTGTTTGGCGATGTGTTCGATCGCATCAGATCGGACTATATCGAGCAGCCCGAAGACTCCAAACTCATCGACGCGGCGATCAACGGCATGCTCGCCGCCCTTGACCCACATTCCAGTTTTCTGAACGCCAAGGGCTTCCAGGACATGCAGGTCCAGACCCGCGGCGAATTCGGCGGTCTGGGTATCGAGGTCACCATGGAAAACGGCGTCATCAAG
>JAJFHM010000294.1 GCA_021775625.1 Hyphomicrobiales bacterium
CTGACCGCCATCGGCCTTGCCCTGCCGCCCAAGCGCATCATCGTCAATCTGGCGCCCGCCGACCTGCCCAAGGAGGGCAGTCATTTCGATTTGCCCATCGTGCTCGCCCTGATGGGGGTGTTGGGGGTGATTTCGCCCGATGTGCTGCGCCGCTATGCGGTTCTCGGTGAATTGTCGCTCGACGGCAGCATCACCGCCGTCACCGGTGCGTTGCCCGCCGCCATGGGCGCCAATGCCCGCGGCCTCGGGCTCATCTGCCCCCATGCCTGCGGGCCGGAGGCCGCCTGGGCGGGCGAGCGGGTCGATATCCTGGCGCCGGAAAATCTGGTGCAGCTGGTCAATCACTTCAAGGGATCGCAGGTCTTGTCCAGGCCCCGGGCAGTGAAGGCGGAGGCCGATGCATCCCTGCCGGATCTTGCCGACATCAAGGGCCAGGAAAGCGCCAAGCGGGCGCTTGAGATCGCGGCCGCCGGCGCCCACAACCTGCTCATGGTGGGGCCGCCGGGGGCCGGCAAGTCCATGCTGGCCCAAAGGCTGCCCTCAATCCTGCCGCCCATGGGGGCGGAGGAAATGCTCGAAGTGAGCATGATCGCCTCGGTTGCCGGCGAGCTCAAGGGCGGCCGCATTTCGCCTGCGCGCCCGTTCCGCAGCCCGCATCATTCCGCCAGCCCGGCGGCCATGGTGGGCGGCGGCACCCGGGCGCGGCCCGGCGAAATGGCGCTCGCGCACAATGGCGTTTTGTTTCTCGACGAGCTGCCGGAGTTTCCCGCCAAAGTGCTCGAAAGCCTGCGCCAGCCCATGGAGACCGGCGAGACCGCGATTGCCCGCGCCAACCACCATGTGACCTACCCGGCGCGGTTCCAGCTCATCGCGGCCATGAACCCATGCCGCTGCGGCCGCGCCGGCGAGCCCGGCTTCACCTGCCGTCGCGGTGCGCGCTGTGCGGATGATTATCAGGCCAGGCTTTCAGGCCCGCTGCTTGACCGCATCGACATGCGCATCGAAGTGCCGGCGGTGCGCGCCACCGACATGATTGCAGCGTCTGCGAGCGAGGCCAGCGCGCCGGTCCGTGAACGGGTGGCTCTGGCCAGAGCGCGTCAAGGGACCAGGTTCCATGCCATGGGGCTTGCGGCCTGCCGCACCAATGCGGACGCTGACGGCGAAGTACTCGAGGAAATCGCCCGGCCGGAGGCATCCGGCCTTTCCCTGCTGCGCGATGCGGCAGAGCGCATGCATCTCAGCGCCCGCGGCTATCACCGCGTCCTGCGGGTGGCGCGCACCCTGGCCGATCTTGAAGATGCCGATGCGGTCGCCCGCATCCACATCGCCGAAGCCCTGAGCTACCGCCACCTGGGCTCGGGCCTCAGCGTCGCCGCCTGAAATCTGCTTTCAATGTTCAGTGGCTGGTGTAGTGACCATCCGCCCAGCGTGTCTTGGGCGTCGACAGCCGCACCCGGTGCATCAACCGCTCGCCGACCGTATCGGTCGGGTCGGTGGCGGAGTGCAGCACAAGGGTATTGAGCCAGGCAACGAAATCCCCTTCGCGCCATTGATGTTCATAGCGCACACCCGGCCCGGCACTGGGCAGCAGGGCGGCACTCAGCAGCCTGGGCGTCTCCTCGATACCGTGCCGCACCTCCCCGGTCACAGCATCCACAAGGTAAGCCGCGCGCGATGGGGTCGCGTAAAATGAGGCCTGGCCGCTCTCAGGATGAACCCGGATGCAGCGATGGCGGCCGCCGCCGTCAGCATGTTCGGGTCTGACCTCGAAATCATGCAGGCCGGCTGCTGGATCGCGCGGATTGACGGCCCAGCCCAACCGGCGGGTGGCTTCATCCGTCATATAAGCCTGGCCCGGAGTGACGCGGCGGCTTTCGTCCGGCAGGTCGTCATTGGGGCAGCGGATATAGGCCACCACACAACGTTCCAGTTCGGCGCGCAGATCAGCGTCCATGCGTTCAAGCGCCCTGACGCCAGAGGTGAAACAGGTTTCCCCGCCACCGGCACTCTGCCAGCCCACCGGGTTGAACATGGTTGTCATTTCCGGCATGCCGTCGAACATGTCGTGCAGCCCGTCCGCATGCCAGCCGGAATAGGTGAACCCCAGCGCGCTCACCAGTTGGGTGTTGCGGATGCCGTGATAATCCTCGAGCAGAACATTGCCCAGCACCGAAACCTCCGGCAGGCCCGGCATTTGCGCGCCGCCGCTCACCTTGTGTTCGGTGGTCGGCGCGCCGAACCCGAACAGGAACTCGTCCTGGGTTGCATCATGCCAGCCGAAAGCGCGGTTGAATGACACTTCGCGCTCAGGCGTCAGCCCTCTCTGGCCGCGAAACAGCAACAGGCCGTGTTCGAGCAAACCCTGTTTGATCCGGGCGACCGTACCGGCGTCAAGATCGCGCGAAAGATCGACCCCATGGCACTCGGCAAAAGGCTGGGTTTCGGCACACTGTTCGATGGGCGAAAAAGAGATGGCCATGACGCGCTCCTCTCTCAGAACAACGAATGGGAAAGACTATCATCACGCCTGAACGCCGGTCTACGCAAAAGGATGGTCTACCAACCTGCCGTCGCGGCTCTCTTGTTTACCGTCTTGGAACTCATACCAAAGGAATTAATCCGTACAGATCATACCAATTTGCGCTTGATCCCCGTTATTCCCCTTGCATTGAAACGTGAATTCACAGATTTTGCCCGGGAAATGACCGGTACAAGAGTCACGCGTTGGGTGAGAATGGAGCGGGGGCGCACAAAGCCTTCGGCGTGCCGCACCCCGGCCGTTGCGGCACTGTTTCTCAGCCTGACGGTGTTCCTTGCGATCCCGGCAGTCTTCCACGCCGATGCTGCCCGCGCGGAAGCGTCCTGCCGGACACAGGTGGTTGCGCCGGAAGACGCCTACATCCAGAACATCCCCAAGTCGGGTCCCTACAAGCTTTACGTGTTCGGCGATTCTCTCGGCGATGGGGCCTGGGCCGGGCTTGCGCGACGGTTCAAGGGCGATGAAACCGTCAACGTGTTCCGCAAGACCAAGGTTAATTCCGGAATTGTCCGCGCCGACCGCTACGACTGGAACCGGGCCATTCTTCAGATTGCGCGCGAAAACTTCCACATCGCGGTGATGATGTTCGGCGCCAATGATCTGCAGTCAATCCGGGTGCCGGGCAGGCGGTACCATTTCAATACCGAAGGCTGGCGGGAACAATTCAAGGACCGCATCGACCGCCTGATCGCGCCGCTCAAGCGCAAGAAAATTGCCATTTACTGGATTGGCCTGCCTGTGGTGAGCAAGCCCAATTACACCCGCGATTACCGCATCGTAAACGCCATTTTCCGCGAAAAAATGGAGGAACACGGCATCAAGTTCATCGATGTATTCGCGTTGTTTGCCAGCAAGTCCGGCACGTTTGTCAGGCACGGCACGGATGTAAACGGCAAAATGACCGTTCTGCGCCACAAGGACGGTGTTCACTTTTCAATTCCGGGAAACGTCAAGCTTGCAAGTTACGTCGAACAACACATTCGCAGCGATATTGCAGCCGTTACACCTTGCCCCAATAAAGCCGAAAATCAGAACTAGTCTTGGCGCTATCGAAAACGCCCACCGTTTGATATTATGCAACGGGCAGACCAATTTGCCGTGTTCAGTATGCTAGAGCGCTTCAATTCTGTTTTTGGTCTTAACGCAGTCTTAATGCGAACACGGGCAAAGTTCGCGCGATATGCGCGCCCGGTTTGGTTGGAAATGACAATTAAGCCGGAGCCGGGCAGATGTTCGCGTGAGTGATTACGGTGTCTGTATGTTTGGGGTAAAACGGCCAAATTCCAGGTCGCATCAAAAAACCGCCCGCAGCGGCTCGTCCGTGTCCGACATCTATGTGTTGGCAGGGGTGCAGTGCCTGGGATTTCTCCTCGGAGCGGTTGTTGTTTATGTGATCTACGGCCAGCCGTTTGAAACTGCCCCTGAAGCCGCGCCCAAAGCCGCGATTGTGCAGGTTGAGCGGACCGCGACGCCGGTGAAGGTGGCGGCTCCGAAACGGCAACCCTGGTCGGTATCGGCCGAGAAACAAAACCGCCTCGAAACCTCATACCAAGAACGCGACGATCTCGCCGGCAAGGCTCTGGCGGTCGTCTTCGAGCCGGTGCCGGTGGTTGAGCGCGCACCTGCTGCGCGCACCTCCGGCCGTCCCCTGTCGAAATTCTTTTCCGAACTCGCAGCGCTTGAGGCCGGAGCCCGCGTAACGCCGATCACCATTGTCCATCTCGGCGACAGCCACATTGCATCGGATTCGCTTTCCCGCGGCATTCGCCGCCGCCTGCAGGAGCGTTTCGGCGACGCCGGCCGCGGCATGATGGTGCCCGCCGGCGCTTATAAATATGCCATTGCCGACGGCGTCTCCTTCAAGCGCACCGGCAACTGGACCGCATCGAACAGCCTGCGGCAGAAATCCGGCCCTTACGGCATCTCCGGCGTGCGTCTCAGCTCCCGGTCGAAGGGTGCCAGTTTGCGCCTCACCGCCCGGTCCGGCCAGTTTGACTGGGCCGAAGTCACCGTGCTCACGGGTCCGAAGCAGGGCACGGTGCGGCTCAAGGCCGGCGACAAAGTGGTAACCTTCAATGCCCGCGCCAAGGCCCAGAACTCAAGGGTCGTCCGGCTCAATGCCCGGGGTGTCACAGTGACCGTAACCGCCGGCGAGGGCGGCGCCACCACGGTACTCAACTGGGCCATCGGCAGAAATGCGCCGGGCGTGCGGTATGTCAATTTCGGCATCGCGGGCGCCACCGCCAACATCACCGACCGCTGGTCGCGTCAACTGGTGGCGAACGACATTGCCCATCTCAAGCCCGACCTGATTATCTGGGGCTATGGCACCAACGAGGGCTTCAACGATGGCCTCGACCTGGCGCGCTATGAAAAGACCGTGAGCCGGTTCATCGGCCAACTGCGCGGCAGCGCGCCAGATGCCGAATTTATGTTCATCGGTCCTGCCGACAGCGCCCGCGCACCGCGTCACGCCAGAGGCTCGAAAGTCTGCCGCCATCTCGCTGCCGGTGACACCCGCAAGGTCAGCCGCTGGCACGCGCCCCCAAAACTCGGCAAGGTCCGCAGCCTGCTGGCGGACCTCTCGAAAGCGCAGAACGCTGCCTTCTGGGACTGGTATTCCGCCATGGGCGGAAGCTGCAGCATCAACCGCTGGGCAACCGCCTCTCCGGCCCTTGCTGCCCGCGACCGCGTGCATCTGACCAATCGCGGATATGACCGCTCCGCTGCCTTGTTCATTGACCATCTGATGAACAGATTCTCGCAAAGCCGACTGGTTGCTGCTACACAGCAATAGTGCATCGCTCCCCCTGCCGGATGCGACCGCATCCACCATTGTTCGAGCTCACCGAGCGGGCGCCGCGTGCTTTTTCCAACCCCAGAATTTGCCCTGTTTTTCTGTGTCGTGTTTTGCGCATCGTGGGCCGCCATTGCCCGCCCGCAGACGCGCAAGTTCATTCTGCTCGGCGCCAGCTATTTCTTTTACGGCTATTGGGACTGGCGGTTCATGGGACTGCTGGCCTTCAGCTCCGCCGTCAATTACCTGGCCGGAAGGATCATTGCCGATGCGTCAGCATCCGTCGTGCGGCGGCGCACGCTGATAGCGGCCATCGCCATCAATCTGTCGGTGCTGGCTGGCTTTAAATATGCCGGGTTTTTCATGACGTCGCTCGGCGATGCGCTCGCACTTGCCGGTCTCGAGCGCGACCTGCCGCTGCTCCAGATCGTGCTGCCGGTGGGCATTTCGTTCTTCACCTTTCAGGGTATTTCCTACGTGGTCGACGTCTACCGCGAAGAAACCCCGGCGGTCCGCTCTCCGGTGGATCTCTTCCTCTACATCTCCTTCTTCCCGCAACTGGTCGCCGGCCCGATCGTTAGGGCAGCCTGGTTCCTGCCGCAGCTTGAACAGGCGCCGAAACTGACCCGGGCAGCCCTGTGCCTGGGCCTCACCCTGATTCTGCTCGGCCTGTTCAAGAAAATGGTGATCGCAAACTATCTGGCCACCGAACTGGTGGATACGGTGTTCATAGATCCGGCGGGGTACAGCAGCCTTGACCTGCTGGTCGCAATCTATGGCTATGCGATCCAGATCTATTGCGATTTTTCCGGCTACAGCGACATCGCCATCGGTGTTGCAGCGTTGCTGGGGTACTCGTTCCACCGCAACTTTGATCAGCCCTACCGCGCAAGCTCGCTGCAGGATTTCTGGCGCCGCTGGCACATATCCCTGTCGCAATGGCTGCGCGATTATCTCTACAAGCCGCTCGGCGGCAGCAGGTTCGGCCGCACCAGTACCTATCGCAACCTCGCCATCACCATGCTGCTTGGCGGTATCTGGCATGGTGCGGCGTGGACATTCATTGTCTGGGGCGCCATTCACGCAGCAGTCCTGGCAGCAGAGCGCGCCCTGCGCCGCCGCCCGCAATCGACGGAAGCGGCGCACGCCACCATACGGCCTCATTTCATTGTCAGTGCAGGAAAGATTGCTCTGACATTCCATATTGTCTGTCTGAGCTGGATTTTTTTCCGCGCCGAGGATTTCGCAGCCGCATTTTCTTATCTGCACCAATTGTCGGTGCTGTCCACCGAACTAATCGCCGCAACGCCATTTCTGACGGCGCTTGTGATCGCATCACTGGCAGCACAGTTCCTGCCCGCCCATAGTGTGGAAAGACTGTCGGCGCGCTTGGAACCCCTGCCTGTGGTGCTGCTCGCTGCCGGATTTGCCATATCACTCCTGGCAATAGACCTCGTCGCCCCGGAAGGCATGGCGCCGTTCATTTACTTCCAGTTCTGAGCATAGGGAACAAATTGATGGAACATGAGAAAAGCAGCAAGGACACCACGTCCGTCAACGTTCGCGCTGGCATCGTCATATTTATTGCCGCCGGCGCAGTGTTTGCGCTGTTCGGATCGAACGAACTTGTCAGTATGGCCTATGATCTGCCTGAAAATGCCTGGACCGCGCCGCTGGTGAGCACCGCAGAAGACTGGCACCAGGCCATGCAGGCGCTCGGTCCTGCCGCCGCCGCGCAAGCGGTGAGGGATGCCGTGGCAGAGCTCAGGCTGTTTGGCTGGAGCTAGAGCGGGATCAGGTCAAACTGATGCTATCTAACCTGATCCCGCTCTAGGTCCTCACGTTGTTACACAATTCGCTCTTGCACCTTGCGGTCCCAACACCCAGTTAATAAGGGCTGGAACGAAGGAGAATGCATGTGGCCGTTACGCCGCGCGCCTGTAGCGCTTGGCGGTACGCCCAACCCGGGATATAAGGAAGCATGCGGACAATACTCTCCATGATGCTCTTTGTCAGCATCACCATCTCCGGTCTCTCTGCTGTTCAGGCGGAGCGGCGGGTGGCACTCGTCATCGGCAATTCCGCTTACACCAGCACGGCCAGCCTTGCCAATCCAACCAATGATGCCAAAGCCTTGTCGGCGGCTCTCGAGCGTCTCGGGTTTGAGGTGCTGACCGGCCTGGACACCGACATCCACCAGATGATTGGTCTTGTACGCGACTTTTCCAAGGCACTGGATGGCGCCGACGTGGCCCTGTTCTTTTATGCCGGCCACGGCCTGCAGGTCGACGGCAACAACTATCTGGCGCCCATCGATGCTGACCTGGATGACCGTGCGGACCTCGATTTCGGCACCGTAAAGCTCTCGTCGATCCTGCGGCAGATGAACCGTCACCGCACCGCCAATCTTGTGTTTCTCGACGCCTGCCGCAACAACCCGCTCGCCAAGACCCTGGCGCGCAGCATGGTATCTTCCGGCCGTTCCGTTAACATCGGACGTGGCCTGGCGCGGGTCGAAGCAGGCATCGGCACACTGATTTCCTATGCGACGCAGCCGGGCAACATCGCGCTGGATGGAACCGACGGCCATAGCCCCTTCACCAAGGCGCTGCTGGCCCACATCGAAACCCCGGGCCTTGATGTCGGGTCCTTGATGATCAAGGTGCGTCAGGATGTTATCCGGTCGACGGAAGAAAAGCAGGTCCCGTGGGATCATTCCTCTCTGACCGGTCAGTTCTATTTCAAACCCGGCAAGCGCACCGAGACGCAACAGGTGGCCACCGTAAATCCTGCTGAGATCGTGGACAGCGCTGCACGTTCGACGAACGATAGCAACTCGCGCGCGGCAGCAACCCGGCTCGAGGCCGAGCAGAGCGCCATGGAACTGTCGTTTTGGAACACCGTAAAGGACAGCAACGACCCTGACCTCCTGCGCACCTACGTGCGGCGTTTTCCCGAGGGCGTCTATGCCGATCTGGCGCGCGTGCTGATGGCCAGAGCATCACGCGGCGCGGAAACCGAAGTGGCTTCGGTCGATGTTACGACGACCATAGCGGAAGAACCCGAACCCGAAGCGGCCGAACCCGAACCCGAAGCGTCCGAACCCGAACCCGAAGCGTCCGCATCCGAACCCGAAGCGTCCGAATCCGAACCCGAAGCGTCCGAATCCGACCAGAATGAAGTACGTGTTGCACTCGCCAAGCTGCGGCGAAAGGCGCTCGACGGAGATCGCGAAGCCGCCATCGAACTTGCCGGTCATTATGACGGTGAGGGCAAGCCGGAGCGTGGAGCGGAATTCGCCCTCATGGCGATCAAGGACGGCCGCGATAACGGTGCAGCACCGTTCCTCAGCAACACCAAAGCCTGGTCGAAAGAGTTCTGGAGTGCTGTCCAGGGGCGCCTGAAGGACGAAAAGCTCTATCGTGGCATCATTGACGGCTTACCCGGCCGCGGCACCAAACGCGCCGTCCAGGCCTATGCCGGCATCAAGGTGCCGATCGCACCGACGGCCTCCGTGAAACCGCAAAAACCAGCGGCGAGCCCGTCCTACAAGGCGCCTCAGAAACCCAAGTCCGCACCGCCGCCGCAAGGCAAGCCGCCGCCCAACAAGTGGTGCCTGATCGACCCGAACAGCGCGCGCTGCACCAACCAGTAGACCTGATCCAGTCTGTCTTTCTTGTTCAGAACCACAACGTCGCCGCCTTTTCTGCGTTAGGGTAGTGTTCGATTCGAACGCTACCATTGGCCAGTGCATCACAGCTGGCATATGATGGGCTAGGCCCTAGAGCGAATGCTTGAGGACGTTGCATCATGATTGACAGAATTGCGGTTCACATGCTCGCCGCGGTCCTGGTGCTGACCATCGGCGGAGAAGCATTTGCGGACTGCCGTAGTTTTGCCGGGGCGCCGAAGAAATTCGGCAATATGGATCTGCTGCTTCACAAGAAACTCTCCAAACGCGAAGGAGGGGTCGTCATCAAATTCGGCGGCCAGGGGCAGATCCTCTCGGTGTTCAAATTCGAGAATGGCGACAAGGTGATTTCCGATGCTCTTCTGCAGGACGAACTCAAGGGCCTGTCTGGCGCCATCCGCTATGCCACCGAACAGCGCGGAGACGAGGTGGTCGCCAGCAGGGTGCTGCCCGAATGGACCATCGGCAGGCGCCAGTTTTTCGCCGAAACCATGACCGCGACCTACAAGAACTATGATGTGACGGCGTTCGAGTATGTCGGCCTGTCGCACGATACCAAATGTTTTTTCAAGGTGCGGTTCACCAATGCCTCGGACGCTGACGATGCGTCATCGCTGAACCGTTACAAATCTTATGTCGAACAAGCCCATGACCTGCTGCTCAAGCCGGAAGAGTTCGTGGCGGAAAAAGAAGACGTGCCGGCCGAGGAACCCGCGGAAGAAAAGACGGATTAGGCAGTGCTCTAGCGGATTACGCCAGGGCGCCAGTCGAACAGGGATTGAACCACCGATTTTGGGGATGTGCTCAGCTGGACCCGCGACGGCGCTTCGCGCCATGGCTCAGAGCCGACCCGTACGGACTCAAAACCCATTGCGGCCAGGTGAACCGCGCTATCGCGCCTGATGATCTGGCCGAATTCAGTCTGAACAGCCGATTTGTCCGGAAGCGCCCCTCCGATCCAGGCGATCCGGTCGCCCAATACGAGCGATTCATTGACTTTGCGGGCCGCCGGTGCGCCGATGATGCTCAACACGCCTTCACCCGTCGCCGTTCCTGCACGGGCGCGCTCCAGCGCCAGCAGGAAGTGATTGCGCGGATTTTTCAGCCCCCGCTCGGCGAACACAAAACGGAACTCAAAATCACGGATGGCGAGTTCGCGCAGACGCTCCGTCAGCGTGCTCACCACAGGCGAAGTGGGTGTCGCAGCCAGGAGCCGGATAATCTTTGTATTGGGGCCATCGAGAACACCTGGGCGTTGCTCGAGAAACTCATCCAGGATGACGGCGAGGTGCTCGGCGACGGGATCGTCAACATAGGGCTCAAAGGCCGGGGCCAGGGCGATGTTCATGGCGCAACCACCGAATTGTGACAACGATCGATGGCGCGATGGTGGCTTCCGTTACGTTACCAAAACGTTAACGATCCGCTTGATGGTTTCCGGCAACCGGACAGTCCGAACATGGTGCTGCTGCAGTAAGGCTTTTTTCAATCAAAATGTGCTCTGTTGAAGCCCGCAAACACAATCTCAAGGCTTGCAGGACCAGCTCTTATGGTGGACCAGAATGTAATTTCGACCGGCCGAATCGCAGAATCGGACGCGCACCTTAACGATGACGCGCCGGGCGATGTGCGCTTCGACCGGATCGCGACCGCGGCGATTATCATAATGGCGTCCATCGCCGGGATGGTTGCGTGCATCCGGTTTGTATTCAGCACACCGGCAACGGTGTTCGACGCGGAGCTGCCGGTCATCCTGGTGTTGCTGGCCATGGCGGCCACATTTAAAGCCTGGATGAACAGCCGCAGGCAGATTTCCACCCTCGATCGCAAGACCGCCGTGTTGCGTGAAAGCGAGGCGCGTTACCGCGGTCTCGTGGACAGTCAGGGCGACATAATTATCCGGCGCACCGCAACCGGCACATTGACCTTCGCCAACGGAGCGTTTGCAGATGCGTTCGGTCCCGTTGGCGAAAACGAGCTCGGCAGGAGGTTCAGGTTGAACGTCATCGAAGGCGCCCGTGCCATGCGGCCCGACGCCCAATATGAGCAACTGGTTGAGACCGCCCATGGGCCCAGGTGGTTTTTGTGGGACGATTCAACAATCTCGGGCTCGAATGGCCGCACACTGGAAATCCAGACGGTTGGCCGCGATATCACGCAACAAAAGCAGGTGCTGGCCGACCTGGAGCAGGCCAAGGAGCAGGCCGAAGCCGCCAACCGGGCGAAATCCATGTTTCTTGCCACAATGAGCCACGAAATCCGCACACCGATGAACGGTGTGATCGGCATGTCCGATCTGCTGATGGACACGAAACTGACCAAGGAGCAGCAGAGCTACGCCCGCGCGATACAAACGTCGGGACAGTCGCTGCTTTCAATCATCGATGAAATTCTCGACTTTTCGAAGATCGAGGCCGGAAAGCTGACCCTTCAACCGGCCCCATTCGGTCTCGCCGAAATGGTTGAGGGGGTGGTGGAACTGCTGGCCCCCAGAGCGCATGCCAAGGACATCGAGATCGGCGGCTTTGTCGATCCTGCCGTGCCGGAAGCGGTGTTGGCGGATGAAATGCGCCTGCGCCAGGTTCTGCTCAATTTGATCGGCAATGCGATCAAGTTCACCGAAATCGGCGGCGTCAAGATTTCGATCGACCGTGTCAGTTCCGCCGGCCGGCCAAAAATCAACAGTGTCAGTCTGCGGGTTACAGTGTCCGACACCGGCATTGGAATGAAGCCGGATCAGGTTTCGCATGTATTCGAGGAGTTCTGCCAGGCTGACTCGACGCCGTCGCGCAAATACGGCGGCACCGGGCTGGGGCTTTCCATATCGCGCCGGCTGCTGCAACTGATGGACAGCGATCTTACGGTTGAGACCGTGGAGGGGGAAGGTACAGCATTTCAGTTCGACCTCGATCTCGAGCTGCCCGGGCCGGAAAAATCCGAACCAAAGGCAAAGAAGCGCTTCGAGGGGGAACTTTTCTGGGTGCTGTCAGATCGCGCAGTTTCCGCTGAAATTCTGCGCAGATACCTGGAAGCCTATGGTGCAGAAGTTGCCGTCATGCAGCGGTTGCCGGTATCCCGCAAGGCCGAAGCCGGCGGCCGGCCGGGTGCGGTCATATGGGACTACGACTGCTGGGAGGGCCATCGCAAGCGCCGCACCGGCCTGGCCGCGTCAGCACGCCACTATGTCCTGATCACGCCCGAGCGCCGGCGTGATCTGCACGGCCGCAAAGGGCGGACGTTCGATGGCTATCTCCTCAATCCGCTGCGGCGGGCATCAATGCTGACACTGTTGTCAGGTGGCGGAACCGGAGACCGTGGCTCCGCACATCATGTCTCCGGCGTATCGCCTGCGGCGGCCTCGTCTGAACTCCGCCCCATGCAAATCCTTCTTGCTGAGGACAATGACATCAATGCCATGTTGGCCCGTTCATTGCTGGAACGGGAAGGTCATGTGGTGCACAGGGTCGGCAACGGACGCGAGGCTGTCGCTGCAGTGGAGGCCGCAATCGGTGCGGGTGATGGCGGCCGCTGTAAAGTTGCAGGAATAGATCTGATCCTCATGGACATGCAAATGCCGGAGATGGACGGATTGCAGGCATCACGCGAAATTCGTCGAATCGAAGCCGGAATGGGCCTGCGACAGGGCGAATCAACACCGATCGTCGCGCTGACCGCGAATGCCATGGACGAGCACCATGACGACTGTCTGGCCGCTGGAATGAATGGATACCTGGCAAAACCATTTGATCGGGAAGATCTCGCCGACGTCTTGCAGCGCTGGAGCACCAAGAGTACAAGTCATTGAAAAATAGATGAAAATACAACTCCCAACAGATCACGCCGGAGATCAAAATGTGGTCAAACTATCGCGCAATGATCATGGGCACGGGGAAACCACTCAAACCGGGTTTGATTAACCGGGCTTGACCGACTTTCTGCCGCACGCTGTCATCACTCTTTTACATGAGACTGCTTTGTGACATTCTGGTAGAACCAAATGGCTAGAAAAATGAGACGGTTGTTCTTCATGATGGCTCGCATTGATCGTCGCAAACAGCGGCATTTGGGTTTGGCGTAAGTGGGCGACGTTTGGGGAACCGGCAACCATGACTGTAAGAGCGCTGAAATCCGTTGACCCGGTCGCACGGCCCGGCAGTGCCGATGGCGGGTTGGTATTCCCGCCCGGCGCCGAGCTCGGGCGCAAGGGACATATGGCCGTCAGGCTGGCCCGCGGCGCCGCCGAAATAGAGGCGGCCCAGTCGCTGCGCTATCAGGTTTTCTATGAGGAAATGGACGCCCGTCCGGATGCGGCGATGCGCGCCAGTCGTCGCGATGCGGACGCGTTTGACGAAATATGCGATCACCTTCTCGTGGTGGCGCCGCCGGGACAATCCGGCGAAGCGGACCCGATCCTGGTGGACGACGGCGAGGTTGTGGGAACCTATCGTTTGCTGCGGCAGGAAATTGCCGAGCAGCATTCCGGTTTCTACACCGCGGACGAGTATGACATTGGCCCGCTTCTCAAAGGCACCGGCAGCGGCCTGCAGTTTGTCGAGCTCGGGCGATCCTGCGTGCTGGAACCCTTCAGGACCAAATCGGTGATTGAATTGTTATGGCAGGGGATCTGGAATTACGTCCAGGGCCACCATCTCGATGTCATGATCGGCTGCGCCAGTCTGGAGGGCACCGACCCGGAGGCGCTGGCTTTGCCGCTGAGTTACCTGCACCATTTTCACCGTGCGCCGGAAGAATGGCGTGTCCGCGCGCTATCGGAACGCTACGTGGATATGTGTCTGCTGCCGGTGGCGGATATCGAAGAGCGTGATGCCATGCGCACCCTGCCGCCTCTGGTCAAGGGTTATATGCGGGCGGGCGCTTACATCGGCGACGGCGCTGTGGTCGACCCGCAGTTCAACACCACCGACGTGCTGATTGTGCTGCCGGTCGCCGACATCAATCAGCGCTACGTCTCCTACTTCTCAGGCGACAAAGTGGAACTGGTCGACGGCGAGGCCGATTAGAAGTTTAGATCGTTTCCATATGAACGTGAAACGATCCAGACCGACAATCCTCAACTGTTGATATTGTAGGCAGCGATCGCGGCAATGTTCACCAGATCTGCCGCGGTGGAATTCGGCGACGTAATCTGCACCGAATGCTGCAAACCCACGAGCAGTGGACCGATCACCTTAACGTCGCCCAGCTCCTGCAGCATCTTGGTGGCGATGCTGGCGCTGTCGAAACCGGGCATGATCAGCACGTTGGCCGGTTCACTCAGGCGGCAGAACGGATACAGCGCCATGGCGTTGCGGCTGAGGGCAACGTCAGCCGACATCTCCCCGTCATACTCGAAGTCCACGTCGCGTTCGTCGAGGATCGTCACAGCGTCCCGGATCGGGTTCGACGTGTCGCCCTCCGGGTGCCCGAACGTGGAATAGGCCAGCAAGGCGACCCGCGGCTCATAGCCGAAGCGGCGGGCGACGCCCGCGGCTTCTTCCGCCGTGTCGGCGATCTCGACAGCGCTCGGCTGTTCCTGGATCGCGGTGTCGGCGACAAACACCGTGCGGCTGCGGCACAGGGCCATGGAAACGCCGATCAGCCGGTGTCCCGATTCCGTGTCGATCACCCGGCGGATGTCTTCGAGCGCAACCGAATAGTTGCGGGTCAGGCCGGTGACCATGGCGTCCGCGTCCCCCATGGCAACCATGCAGGCGGCAAAGATGTTGCGGTCGTTATTGACGAGGCGCTGGCAATCGCGGAACAAGAACCCCTTGCGCTGCAGGCGTTCGTAGAGAAATTGCGCGTAATCCGCGTTGCGATCCGAGACCCGCGCATTCTGGATCGACACCGCATCATGCATGTCGATCCCGCCCGCCTTGATCATGTCCTCGATTTCACGATTGCGGGCAACCAGAACCGACTCCCCCAATCCCGACGAGGCAAACGCATTTGCCGCACGCATCACACGGTCCTCCTCGCCCTCGGCGAAGACCACCCGTTTCGGCGTCTGTTTGACCTGCTCGAAGATGCCCTGAAGGGTGCCTGCGATCGGGTCGAGCCGGGCGCTCAGCTCGGCTGCATAGGCGTCCATGTCGACGATGTCTGTGCGGGCAACGCCTGAGTCCATCGCAGCCTTGGCCACTGCCGAAGGAATTGCCGAAATCAGCCGTGGGTCGAACGGCGCCGGGATGAGGTAATCCGGACCGTACCGCAGCCGGGTGCCGTGATAGGCGGCGGCCACCTCATCGGGCACCTCTTCGCGCGCCAGTTCGGCCAGCGCATGGGCGGCGGCGATTTTCATTGGTTCATTGATGGTACGGGCGCGAACGTCGAGCGCGCCGCGGAAAATATAGGGAAAGCCCAGAACGTTGTTGATCTGGTTGGGGTAGTCCGAGCGCCCGGTCGCCATGATCGCATCGTCGCGCACTTCGGCCACTTCTTCCGGCGTAATTTCCGGATCCGGATTGGCCATGGCGAAAATGATCGGCCGGTCGGCCATCGTCTTGACCATGTCCTGGGTCAGTGCGCCCTTGACGGAAACGCCGAAGAACACATCGCAACCGCGAACCGCCTCTTCCAGCGTGCGCGCGTCGGTTTCGACCGCGTGCGCGGTTTTCCACTGGTTCATGCCCTCTTCGCGGCCCTTGTAGATGACGCCCTTGGAATCGCACAAGATGGCATTGTCGTGTGGCAGCCCCATCGCCTTGATGAGCTCAAGACAGGCAATGCCGGCAGCGCCGGCGCCGTTGCACACCAGTTTCAGATCCGCAAGCTTGCGGCCGGTAAGGTCCATCGCATTGATGAGACCGGCAGCGGCAATGATGACCGTGCCGTGCTGATCGTCGTGAAATACCGGAATGTCCATCATTTCGCGCAATTGCTGTTCGATGATGAAACAGTCCGGCGCCTTGATGTCTTCCAGATTGATACCGCCGAAGGCCGGGCCGAGATAGCGCACGCAGTTGATGAAGGCATCCACGTCGGCGGTGTCCACTTCAAGGTCGAAGGCGTCCACGTCGGCAAACCGTTTGAACAGCGCCGATTTGCCTTCCATCACCGGTTTCGAGGCGAGCGCGCCGAGATTGCCCATGCCGAGAATGGCGGTACCGTTCGAAATCACCGCGACCATGTTGCCTTTTGCGGTATAATCGTAGGCCGCCTCGGGGTGCTCGGAGATGACGCGGACCGGCACGGCAACGCCGGGCGAATAGGCCAGGCTCAGGTCCCGTTGGGTGGCCATCGGTTTGGTCGGCTGCACTTCAAGCTTGCCGGGTTTGCCCTGCGAGTGAAACAGCAGCGCCTCTTGATCGGTAAATTGCAGGCGTTTTCCGTCTGATCTGTCGAGCGCCATGGAGTTCTCTTTGTTATGTGCGATGTTGCGTCGCGAAATGGAGGAAGCCAACTTTACTGACCCGGCCCCGCAACCTCAAGGATTTGTGTGCAACGCAACATGCGCGTTCCGGGCCTCTCAATACGCGAATTGTCCACAGGCTGTAAGCCCCGGCGTCGCACATGGTGGATTTTGCCCCGGTGAAATGGGTCAATAGTCAGTTCCTTTGGTATAACCGTCCCGCATGAACCAACACGAGCCCATAGCGCGCGCCGTATCAGGCGATGCCACGCCCATGATGGCGCAATATTTGACGATCAAGGCCGAGCATACCGATTGTCTCCTGTTCTATCGCATGGGCGATTTCTACGAAATGTTCTTTGAAGATGCGGTTGCGGCCTCCGCCGCCCTGTCCATAACCCTCACCAAGCGCGGCAAGCATTCGGGCGAAGACATCCCCATGTGCGGTGTGCCGGTCCATGCCGCCGATGAGTATCTGCAAAGGCTCATCAGGCAGGGCTTCCGCGTCGCGGTCTGCGAGCAGACCGAAGATCCCTCGGAGGCCAAAAAGCGCGGCTCCAAGTCCGTCGTCAAACGCGATGTCGTGCGTCTGGTCACGCCCGGAACCCTCACCGAAGACACGTTGCTGGATGCACGCCGCAACAACTATCTCATGGCGGTGGCGCGGGCCGGTGGCGGCGAGGCCTATGCGATTGCCTGGGTCGATATCTCGACCGGTGAATTCGTCACCTGCGAAACCGACCTGAAGACACTGGCGGCGGACTTCGCCCGCCTCGAGCCGGGCGAAATCGTCGTCCCCGACAGCGTCCTCAGTGACCCCGAGACGGGTCACCTGTGGGAGGGCTTCGGCAGCGCTTTGACGCCGCTTCCCGCCAGCCGGTTCGACAGCACCTCCGGTGAACGGCGCCTCAAGGAATTCTTCGGTGTTGCGGCGCTTGAGGGGTTTGGCGAGTTCTCGCGTGCCGACAAGGCCGCATGCGGCGCGCTGCTGGATTATGTTTCCCTCACCCAGGTCGGCAACATGCCGGCGCTGAGACCGCCGGTGCGGGAGCATTCGGGCGCTGCAATGCTCATTGATGCCGCGACACGGGCCAATCTTGAACTGACCCGCACCCTGGCCGGAGCACGTCAGGGCAGCCTGCTCTCGGTCATCGACCGGTCGGTGACCGGGGCCGGGGCACGGTGTCTGGCGGACCGTCTCTCCGGGCCGCTCACCGATCCGGACCGCATCAACGCGCGCCTTGATGCGGTCGGCTTTTTTGTCGAGAGCAGCCAGATCAGGGGCGACGTCCGCGGATTGCTGCGCGGTGCGCCGGATTTGATGCGTTCGCTGGCGCGCCTGTCGCTGGGGCGCGGCGGCCCGCGCGACCTCGCGTCGATCGGCACCGGCATTGCCCTGGCCCGCCGGCTCGTACATGCCATGGGGGAGGAGGCATCGATTGTCGCCATGCCGCAGGACGTCGGCGCCATGTGCGACGGGCTCAGGTCCGACGATGAAGGCCTGGTCGAGCAACTGGCGCAGACCCTGGAAGAAGAGCTGCCGGCCTTCGCCCGTGACGGCGGTTTCGTGCGCGCGGGATTTTCGCGCGAACTGGACGAACACCGCCGCCTGCGCGATGAAAGCCGCAAGGTGATTGCCGGTTTGCAGGCGAAATATGCCGATCAGGCCGGGGTGAAATCACTCAAGATCAAGCACAACAACGTGCTTGGTTATTTTGTCGAGGTCACCGCCCAGCACGGCCCCGGTCTCATGGCCGCGCCGCTCAATGAAACCTTCATCCACCGCCAGACCATGGCCAATGCGGTACGCTTCACGACCACCGAACTGGGCGAGATCGAATCCAGGATCGCCATGGCGGCGGAACGCGCATTGGCCATCGAACTCGACATATTCCAGAAGCTCGAAGCCGACGTGGTGCAGCGCACCCGCGCCATCACACGGATCGCGGACGGCATGGCTGAACTGGACGTCGCCACGGCCCTGGCGGAACTTGCCCGGACCGAGCGCTACGTCCGCCCTGGAGTTGATGGGTCTACCGCGTTCAGGGTCTCACAGGGCCGCCACCCGGTTGTGGAAGCCGCTCTCACCCGGACCGGCGAAGCCGAATTCGTTCCCAATGACTGCAATCTTTCGGGCACCGGCGACGCGGATGGAGAAGCCGACATTGCGGCGCGCCTGTGGTTGCTCACTGGCCCCAATATGGCCGGAAAATCAACCTTTCTGCGGCAGAATGCCTTGATCGCGGTGCTCGCCCAGATGGGCTCATATGTGCCGGCCGCAGCGGCCGAGATCGGTGTCGTCGACCGGCTGTTCTCCCGGGTCGGAGCGGCGGATGATCTGGCCCGCGGCCGCTCCACCTTCATGGTCGAGATGGTGGAAACCGCAACCATCCTCAACCAGGCAAGCTCGCGATCGCTGGTTATTCTGGACGAAATCGGCCGCGGTACGGCGACCTTCGACGGCTTGTCCATAGCCTGGGCCTGTGTCGAACATCTGCACGAAATCAACGCCTCGCGGGCGTTGTTCGCAACCCATTTCCATGAACTCACCGCATTGGCGGAACGGCTGGACCAGCTCGCTAATGCCACCATGAAAGTGAAGGAGTGGCAGGGCGAGGTGATTTTCCTGCATGAAGTCGGCCCTGGCGCTGCCGATCGGTCCTACGGCATCCAGGTTGCCAAACTGGCTGGTCTGCCGCCGGCGGTGATTGAACGCGCAAGTGCGGTTCTGGAGGCGCTTGAACGCGGCGACCGCCATCGCGCCGGCCCTGATCTGGCCGATGACCTGCCGCTGTTTTCCGCCGCCCGCCCGCACAACCCGGCTTCGAGCGCACGCGGTGGGCCGAGCGCGGTCGAGCAACGCCTGACAGAGGCTTTGCCCGATGAGCTGACGCCCAAGGCCGCACTGGAGCTTCTCTATGAGCTCAAGGGGTTGTTGCGGGATCGCGATTGAATCACTCCAGGCGTTTGCCTTTTTGGTCGAGAAGACGTGAAAT
>JAJFHM010000295.1 GCA_021775625.1 Hyphomicrobiales bacterium
AACATCAAGATCCGTCCATCGCTCCGGCGGTATGTCTTCATAGACCTTCAGGAATGTTGTGCGGACAACCTCGTGGGATCCTTCCCAGACCACCAGCGGTGATGCGGTTCCGCAGGTCTCAACCATGGGGATACCCAGCAGAAAACTGTGATGCTCGCGCAAGAACCGGCGCCTTTCCGGCCCTTCCCGGGCGAAGCCGTCCACGTGAGCCGCATCCCTGTTGAGCCGGTACCCAAACGCGGCTTTTGATTCTTCCGCCATGGGTTTCGGATATCCCGGGTAACACACAGAAACCTGCGCGCGGTCCCACTCAAATATCCCCAAATCCAGATTATCGCGAATGAAGTCCACCGCCTGCCCGCCAATGGGAGGGCCGCCCTCTACCGCGCCGTGTTTGTCGTTTGGCAGAACATTGACACCGGCAAACCAGGTTCCGCCACACCGGTGCCATTGGGCGTTTGCGGGTGCGGTAACTGTGTTACGTGCTGCGGAAAAGGTTTCGCGGACCCAGGCCGCGAGCACCGGATCCTGTGGAAACCTGCACCACCCCTGCTCGAAAAATTCACGGGTTGAGGGCGGCATCGGGGTTAAATTGTGGCCCTGAGACCGTCCAGAATGAGGTCCGCAGTATGGAGCCTGTCCGCGTCCGCATGGACACGGTTTGAACGCGCGACCACTGCCTGGCTGCGCAAAATCACACCGTCATCGAGGATGCGGAGGTGGTTGGCCTTGAGCGTTTCGCCGGATGACGTGATGTCGACGATCATTTCTGCGGCGCCTGACGCCGGCGCACCTTCGGTGGCGCCCAGGCTCTCGACGATGCGATAGCCGCGCACACCGTGATCGGCAAAGAACCCGCGGGTAAGGCTTACGTATTTTGTCGCGACGCGCAGGCGGCGTTGATGTCTCTCGTAAAAGTGTACGCTGACTTCGTCGAGGTCGCTCATGGTGGACACGTCTATCCAGCATCGGGGGACGGCACAGACCACGTCGGCGCTTCCAAACCCCAATCGCGCCACAATTTCAGCCCGTTGGGGCAGTTCGGGAATATGTTCGCGCAACAGGTCCTCACCGGTGATGCCCATGTCGATAGCGCCTTCACGCAGGTGTGTCGCGATTTCAGCCGCGGACAGGAACACCACCTCGACATCGCTCATTCCGCCAATGATGCCCCGGTACCCGCGGTCATCGCCCAACTTTGAGATTGGCAGCCCGGCCGCTGCAAAACGCTCCATTGCGTCTTCCATCAACCGCCCTTTGCTTGGGAGCGCGAGTGAAAATTGTTCCCGCATCAAAAATCGCCATTCGCGGCCGCCAGAAGCCGTTCTGTGTGAATGGCGCAGCCTACGGCTGGTATCGGCCGTTGCGCGCCGATATCCGACATGAGCGTGTCATAACGGCCGCCGCCCGCAATTGGCATCGGCCCTGACGGTGTGTCGCATTCGATCTGAAACACGAAGCCGGTGTAATATTCCAGATTGCGCCCGAATTCGGCAAGGAAACGGCAGCTGTCCACAGCGATCCCTCTGTCCTGCATCAAGGTGATACGCCGGGCAAAGGCAGCAAGACTGGTACTGAGGTCAAGTTTGGCGGCGACAATCAGATTCATGATGCGATGAAGGGCATCACGAGGGCGTCCGGCAACCGAAATGTAATCCTGGATCAGTTTGGCGCTGTCCTGCGGCAACGGCGGCGCGTTGCGATCTGCAGCTTTCTCTGAAATACGTTCGGCAATCTCCGAAACGCTACGCCCTCCAACAAGCGGAATGGCGCGCAGCGACAACAACTGATCGAGGGTTGCAGCGGTCTCACCGGGTCGCTCGGATATGGCGCCGCCCATGAACTCCAGTTCGCGGTCCAGCAGTGCACTCGGGTCACCGCTCAGGCGCGCCAGGGTTTCGTGGAAGGCTTGCGGCCGCCAGAAGTCATGGCGCAACCGTCGCCGCCACCTCTCCGGCATGGCTATGGTGTCGAGCATCCGGTTAAACAGCCCAAGATCGCCAATCTTAACCTGGAACGTTTCAAGTCCGGCCTGACGAACGGCGTCCACCGCCAGGGCAATGACTTCGGCTTCCGTTGCTTCCGCATCAGCCGACCCGAAGTGCTCTATACCGATCTGATCAAATTCACGCGGGCGAAGATCGTCGTGACCTCCAGGCTGGAACCGGAATGCCGGACCACGGTAACAATACCGCGCCACATCCTTTGCGCCGCCTCCGTGTTCCAGATGGTAACGGCAGGTCGGTACCGTTAAATCTGGCCGCAGGCACAACTCCTGTCCGTCCGGGTCGGTGAAAACATAGGTCCGGGTCCGGATGTCCTCGCCGGAGCGGTCGAGAAAAATGTCTGCCGGTTGCAATATGTCGGGTTCCACATAGCCGTATCCCGACTTTGTGAAAATCTCGAGGATGGTGTCTGCCTGGGTATCGAGTGCGGCCCTCAGTTCAGTTGCTTTGCCTGACATGGTGGATCGCCTAGGTCCTGTGGCGCGCAAGAATGTCTTTGACTGCGGTGACGAGGTCGCCTTCTCCCACCGAAACCTGGGCCGGCCGCCCGCTGCGCCATTCGGCATTGTCAGTGATCTCCTCTGAGAGGCGTGATCCTTCGGCCAGATCCTTGATTGTCACCTCCCCACGGGCACGTTCGTCCTCGCCCTGTATGACAACCGCTGGCGCCCCTCGCCTGTCGGCATATTTCATCTGTGCGCGCATGCCGCTGGTACCCAGATACATTTCCGAGCGCACCCCCGCTTCCCGCAAATCAAACACCATTTTTTGATACTCAGGCAACCGCTCCTGATCCATTACCAACACAACGACAGGTGCCGATACCGTCCTGTTCTCCACCTTACCAAGAACCTTCAAGGCGGAATACAGGCGGCTGATGCCAATGGAAAATCCGGTTGCGGGAACCTCGATACCCTTAAAGCGCTCGACCAAACCGTCATAGCGCCCGCCACCACCAACCGAACCGAAACGAACCATTTCGCCGTCTTCATCCGTGGTTTCAAAGGTCAGTTCCGCCTCGTAGACAGGGCCAGTATAATAGCCCAATCCTCTCACCACACCCGGATCCAGCATGACGCGGTCCGAGCCATATCCCGCAGCTTTAAACAAACCGGCCATGGTTTTGAGTTCTTCAACCCCGGCACGGCCGGTTTCGCTGTCTCCAACGAGTAGAGCAAGGCTTCCGAGTACGTCCGCAGCCTCGTCAGACGCGGTAGCGACGAACTCCATCACCGGTGCAATTTGCTCCGGCGACAGGCCTGCGCCCTTGGTGAAGTCACCCGATTCGTCTTTACGACCCTCGCCCAATAAGCGGCGCACAGCATCCGGGCCGAGCCGGTCAAGCTTGTCTATGGCGCGCAGCACAGTCAGCCGTTGCAGATCGAAGCTTTCGTCTGCGGGGATCATCCCAATCCGTTCCAGCACGCCATCGAGAACCTTGCGGTTGTTGACGCGAATAATGTAGTCACCGCGCGGTATGCCCAGGCGCTCCATGCAATCAGCCGCCATCATGCAGATTTCCGCATCGGCGGCGACAGATGCCGTGCCAACCGTATCTGCATCAAACTGGGTAAACTGCCGGAAACGTCCCGGACCCGGCTTTTCGTTCCGCCAAACCGGGCCGGTTTGGTAGCGGCGGAACGGTTTTGGCAGTGCATCGTAGTTTTCCGCTACGTAACGGGCCAGAGGAGCGGTCAGGTCATACCTCAGGGAAAGCCACTGCTCGTCCTCGTCCTGGAACGAGAACACGCCCTCGTTGGGGCGATCCTCATCGGGAAGAAACTTGCCGAGCGCATCGGTGTACTCGAATGCCGGCGTTTCGAGCGGTTCAAAACCATAAAGTTCGTAGACCGATTGAATTGCCGCCAGCATGGCTGAACTGGCGCGGACTTCAGCCGCGTCTACATCGCGCATGCCCTTCGGCAACCTGGCCTTGGGCCGGTGAGATTTTTTCGACTTTGCCATGGAGGCTCCGGGGATTTTCAAGTATGGCGGTGTTCTAGAGCATAATCTTTTCACATGGAACCATTTGATGGCGCCATATCAGACCATTCGATCAGGCGTGTCGTGCGGGCCACGATGCGGTGCATCGGGCAAACGGCGCAACGCAGTCAATGGGCTGATATGGCCCACCGAAGGCCAGGACAAACTGTTCCATGTGAAAAGATTATGCTCCAGACCAAATCCCCGATTACTTGAAGCCCCAGTTGAGCCTACTTCGTGGTCAAGCTGGTGCAGTAGAACACCATGTCGCAGGGCTCCGATCAGTCGAACAGCGCGTCGATTTCGTCCTGGCTGGCCATGTTGTCTGCGTCCGATAATGCAGGACCGTTGAGCAGCGCGGCATCGCCTTCCGGTTTTTCCATCTCCATGGGAGTAATTTCTTCGAAACTGTCGATCCCACCCCAAATGTCGATCATGTTATCGACCCGCGCCTCGATGAATTTCAGGGTTTCTATGACCTTGGTAATGCGCTGACCGGTGATGTCCTGGAAGTTGCAGGATTCAAATATCTTGATCACCTGATCTTGAATATCAGCCGCCATTTCGTTGTCCGGGCCGGTGAGCGAAGCTGCCAGGTTTGCAGCATCGTTATCGATTTGCTCTGCCGCGGACAGGATGACTTCTGTCGCTGTCTCCGTATGCGTGACCACCGCGTCCAACTGATGGCTCACGGTGGAAAAATGTTCTTCACCAAAGCCCGTGTGATGCAGTGTGGCGATATCTTTTTTGGTGTCCGCGATGGCACGGTAGATTTCTTCCATGTCGCGTTTGATTTTCTGAGCCTCTTCGAGCTCTTTGCGGTAGCGATCAAGTATCTCCGTGGAAATCTCCTGTTGCGGCGCCAGGGTGTCCCTGAGCTGGCCTATCGCATCCATCAGCTGCTGATGGCGATAGCCCCCTGCATCGCCGGTTTCGACCACATCAACGCCCTTTGATTCGAGCCGTTCGATCCGGAATTGTTTCCGTTGCGATGCCGCCATTGCTGTCTCCACCATTATTCTTAGAATCAGATGTCCACAAACATCTCCACCCCAAAATGGAAGCTACGGCGTAATTGCTAACAATGTGTTTTGAAGCCGGCTCGAACAGAGCATAAAAGTCGCGAATTCAGTCGATCTCTTTTGTCCGCTGAAACTCGATCGCGTCATTGTTTTGCATCTTGTAATTCAGCTCCCAGGCATCGCTTGCCATGAAAACCGGATCGCCGGTCCGGTCACTCATAACTCTGGCAAGGTTTGATTTTATGAATGCCTGTAACGCATCGGGATCTTTCGAGGTGATCCATCGGGCGGTCGCGTAGGGAGCGGGTTCAAACGAAAGATCAATTTTGTACTCGTTGCGCGCCCTGTCGGCGACGACATCGAGCTGCAATTGGCCTATGACCCCGATGATCCACTGTGATCCCACGTCAGGCTTGAAGATCTGCACGAGACCCTCCTCGGAGAGATCCTGAAGCGCCTGGCGCATTTGTTTGATTCGGGTGGTGTCAACAAGTCGGACGCGGCGAAGAATTTCCGGTGCAAATACGGGCAGGCCCGTAAACCGCAGTTCCTCGCCCTCGGTAAAGGTGTCGCCAACCTGTATCGTGCCGTGATTGGGAATGCCGATCACGTCTCCCGCAGCGGCCTCTTCGGTGATTTCCCGGTCCTTTGCGAGGAAAATCACCGGGCTGTGGACCAACAGGTCCTTTCCGGTGCGGACCTGCTTGAGTTTCATGCCGCGCTTGAAGGTTCCCGAGCACAGCCGCATGAAGGCGATGCGGTCGCGGTGGTTCTTGTCCATGTTGGCCTGAATCTTGAACACAAAACCCGATACGCTGGTTTCTTCTGCGTGCACCATTCTCGTCGCAGTTGGGGTCGGCCTTGGCCCGGGGGCGTTCTCTGCAATGAAATCCAGCAGCGTCTCGACGCTGTAATTTCTAAGCGCGCTGCCGAAGATAACCGGGCTGAGGCGGCCTTCCAGATATCCTTCACGCTCGAACGGATCGTAAGCCGCGGCCGCCAGTTCGATGCTCTCAAGGGCGCTTTCAAGAATATCGTCACGCACATAGGCGTGCAATTGTTCATCTTGCGGGCCGCTGCACTGCAAGGTCTTGGAGAAGCCGGCGCCCGGTTTGCCATCCGATGTCAGAAACTGATTGGTTTCGAGGTCGAAACAGCCAGCGAAAACTCCGCCGGTGCCCACCGGCCATATGCGCGGTGCCAGATCGAGCTGCAGTTCATCTTGAATCTGATCGAGCAGTTCAAAGGGATCACGGGCTTCGCGGTCGACCTTGTTTATGAAGGTGACAATGGGAATGTCGCGGAGGCGGCACACTTCAAACAGTTTTCGGGTTTGGGCTTCAATACCCTTTGCCGCATCGATCACCATGATGACTGAGTCGACCGCGGTCAGGGTGCGATAGGTGTCTTCTGAGAAATCTTCGTGGCCTGGTGTGTCGAGCAGGTTGAACAATATTCCGTCGCGTTCGAACGTCATGACCGAACTGGTGACGGAAATGCCCCGCTCCTGCTCAATTTTCATCCAGTCCGAACGGGCCCGCCGTGTTTCGCCGCGGGCTTTCACTTCACCGGACAAGTGAATTGCGCCGCCGACGAGCAGCAGTTTTTCCGTCAAAGTCGTCTTGCCCGCATCAGGGTGCGAAATAATCGCAAAGGTTCGGCGGCTCAGTTGTCGTGCCTGCATGGGGCTAGGGCCTGTTGAGTGTCATAGTCCGGTGTATGGGTTTGCAGCGCATCGCAGTGTTGCGGCAACTCAAAGCGCAAGAGTGCGCTTTCTTACTAGAGATGGGGTTCCATGGGAATTGGCAAATGGGGTGCCGGCGCGACGCTGTTCAACCGTCAAAAACCCCCGCTTCACTGTTGATCGTACAAGAACGCCTTTGACAGAATCAAAGCGGTCAGCACAAGCGCGTAGGCTTCAATGGCAAAGCCGATCAGGGCTGCGGTCGTCGGCACCGGATTGGGCACATAGTTGGCGGCCAGGATCGGGCCGGCGGCGTCAAACAGCAAACCGGGGAGACTGAAGACCAGAACGGCTGCGGCCATAACAAAGCCTGGCCCGTAGATGAGCCGTGGCATGATTTGGCGAAATTGATTTGTTCCACGAGCGAAAGCTGCATTCACCCCACGGCCGGTATCGGCGACATATGCCGGCAGTACGGTGCCTAACAATGTGAGCACCAACAAAGCGCTAATTATCAGTGTCGGCAGAGCGATGAGAACCAGGGTTTGCATGTATTGCTGTATGCTGTCGCCGGAAACGGTGGCCGGAACCACGAACCACACAACCAGCACGACCGGCGCAAATATCGCCAGGCACAGACCGAACGTTCGCGCGGTAAAACCCAATATGCGTTTCTGCGCCGCCTTTTTGTCGCCTGCATCGGGCAACAGAATATCTGCGTGTGCGGCATGCGCGAGATACGACCAGATCAATATGCTGACCACGAAATGTCCGCTGCCGATGTGAGTGATCTGTTTCAGGGCCTGATGAGCATATTCGCCGAACACGGCGAAGGCGACAAAGGGCATGTTACGCCGCAGCAGGGCCAGGCCTTCGGAAAAGAGGCTTTTGTCGAATTCCATCTGTACTGTCTGGCCGATTTTAGGTCTGGAGAGCGCTTTGTGCCTTAATTGGCAGCCCTCCGCAACCGGCCTGCGGTACGGCACTGTACAAGCGGCAGCGCCGTACCGGGACGGATTAATGCTCGACGTGCAGGATGCTGCTGGCACCGTCGAACATGGGCTCAAGCTCAACGCCGAGCGCATCACCAAACTTCGAGACCATGATATATGTGGTTATGACGAAAACGGCCTCGACGATCTGAGGTTCGGTCCAGTTTGCATGCAACCGGTCCCAAAGATCCTTGGAGAGGCGATTGGCATCGACACCGACCTGCACGGTGAGGTCAAGCAGCGCCTTTTCGCCATCGGTGAAGAGATCCGACGACTTATAATTGTCGCCTTCGAGTGCCGCGATTTTCGCTTCGTCCATGCCCAGCATGACCGAGAGACGTTCGTGTTGAATGACGCAATACTGGCAGTTGTTGCGTTGCGTCGCCTTGAGAATGAGAAGTTCCTTGGTCAGCCATTCGAGCTCGCCGTCCTTTAGGATCGCCATAATCATGTCGGTGAAGGCGCTGCCATATTCGGCGTGATGGCCGAACACCTTGAAGATATTGAGTAAGGCCTGGAACCGTTCTTCGGCTTTGTCGTAAAAAGCGAGTGTCGGTTTGTCCGCTTGTTCACGTTCGACTAAAGAAACTGACATTTGTGCATCTCCCTTTATTTGACTGATCGTTCTAAACCCGGCAAAAATTTTTGTTTTATGCAACCATGGCCTTTGCCTGAGACAGGATTGCGTTCGACATTTGTGGGTCCGGGCTCGACTTCATGAGCACACGCAGACCCAAAAACAGCCCGAGCAAGGCGCGGGCCTTGTCTGCGGAGTCGATTGTTGCGGAGATACTTCCCTGCGCCTGGCCGCGCTTGATCATGTCGCGGAAGAATGTCTCGACTGCCGTGAAACTCTTGCGGACAATCTGGTCGATCTCACTGTCGTGGGGTGAGAGTTCGAGCGCGGTGTTGACCAGCAGGCACCCTCGCCTGTCCTTGCTTTCATTCGGTGTTCCGATGGCTTGTTCGAAAGCAGCGATGATTGCGTCAGCCGGACTGCGCCCTTTCTCTGCCTGACGCAAGAATTCAACGCGGTAGTGGCGGTCATAGTGATCCAGCGCCCGGATAAAAAGTGTCCGTTTGTCGGTGAACGCTGCATACATGCTGCCACGGTTGATGCCGGTTGCGGTCACCAGGTCGCTCATGGATGTTGCTTCATAGCCGCGGGCCCAAAAGGCCTCCATGGCGCGGGTCAGCACATCTTGTTCGCTGTAACTCTTTTCCCAGGGCATCTGTGTGCACTCCTGACGTCATGGTCTCACATTTGGAACGATCGGTCAAATAGGCGAATAGTGCCGGTCAGGCGGATTCCTTCAGCGTTTGCTTTTCACCCTTGTTGCCGGTGGACAATGGGATAACATCAATGATGCAGCAAGATGCATCCTTGTACGGACCGGTTGACGAAGCAAAGTTCAGGCGTTGGGGATGAAGCAGGAAATTGCATTTGCGTTGTGTAGACGGCTTGTTGGTGCCGCGTGCCTGACGACACTTTGCCTTTCAAGTGCGAATGGACAGGAAGAAGCACAACCACCGAATGACGGTCGCACCTATCTCGAAGCGAGATTGGGTTTTCCTTTGCCGGATGCGGTTGACATGGACATTGTCAACTCGGCAGGACCGGCGCAATCCGGCCAGCAGGATCATTTTTTCCGAACCGCATATGTTTTGGCCTTCATGGTCGGCCACTACTTTACGGAGGACTTTCATACCGAGCTTGAGTTTTCCCATGTGCGTCTTTCAAACGCCAAAGTAAAGTTCGATTCCGGTTTTGCCGGCAATCCGTTCGCCGGAGCAACGCAAGCTGGAACCGGCACCGTGCGCAGTTACGGCCTCAGCGCCAACCTGCTGTATGATTTGCCACTGGATCTTTGGGGCGCCAAGCCATTCATCGGGATTGGCGGCGGCGGCTCCTACGTTCATACCAGCGGCCTGGGTGTGAAGGCCGGGGCCTTCCGGATGACGGACTCAGATCTGGTTTACATGGGGTGCCTGCTCGCCGGAGTGCACTACCGGATCAGGGACAACCTTGATATGACCGTGCGTTATACCGGTGTGATTTCCTCGGCCAGCCATTTCAACGATTTCTCGAACGGTCAGGCGATTGCGGCGAGCGTCGATGCGGGCTTCAACCACGGACTATCAGTCGGATTTCGCATCTTTCTTGACTGATCGGTCTGTTTGTCCTGCCGGCATCAAAATCCAGTTTTCGATCTCTTCTCCTGCCGTGCCGATGGGATAAGCATGGCCGAGCGAGGACTTGTACTCGGCCAGCCTGATCGCAAGCGTCAGTTTCCGGCACTTGCTGTTGGGACAGCAGATTGCGGAATGGACAAGCGCTGTATCGCCTAGTTCGCCCGGTTCGACTGCGATGTGCCTGAATCCGGAATGGTAATGCTCCGCATCCACCTTCAATGTCTGACCGCAATGGCCGCATGTCCATTCGAAGGGCGGTGTCCTGAGGTGGATGGTATCCATCTAAACATACTTTCGTGCATTTAATGACGCGCCCATCTCCACTAGTATTGGTCGCCACTTGTTGCAAGGGACATCGAGCGTGAAACGAACGGCAGACATTATCATTATTGGCGGCGGCATGGCCGGGATCGGGGCTGGTGCGCGGTTGTCGAAACAAGCCGACGTGATCGTGCTGGAACGCGAAAGCCAGCCTGCGTATCACAGCACAGGTCGCTCGGCTGCAATGTTTATCGAAAACTATGGCGGGCCGGTCATTCGCCAGTTGACGAAGGCAAGCCGCGCGCCATTGGAAGAGCGCAACGAATTCTGGCCCGATCCGGTGCTCGGTGATCGCGGCGTTCTCTATCTGGCGCAGCCGGGACAGGAAGACGCCCTCGACGAGTTGATTGACGGATCAGACGGCAGCATCGCCCATATAGGTGTTGAAGAGGCATGCGTGCGGGTGCCTCTCCTGAAACGCGCGTCCATTGTCAGAGGCGGGTTTGAAGCCCAGGCCGAAGACATGGATGTCAACGGCATCTTGATGGGTTTCAGGCGGATGCTGAAGGCGAATGGCGGCGAGATCATCTGCAACAGGGAAGTGATAGCGCTCGAGCGTAACAACGGTGCCTGGTCGGTTTCGGCAGGCGGAGAGGAGTTTCATGCACCCGTCGTGGTCAACGCCGCAGGTGCATGGGTCGATCAGATCGCAGAGATGGCCGGTCTCGAGGCAATCGGGTTCAGTCCCTGCCGCCGGAGCGTTGCGATTGTCCCAACACCTGGAATTGACATCTCCGCATGGCCGACAACAGCGGTCATGGATGAGAGTTTCTACTTCAAACCGGAAGCCGGGAAGCTTTTCGTTTCACCCGCAGACGAAACCGCGATGGAACCGCATGATGCTTTCGCCGACGACATGGCGCTGGCAGAGGGAATTGATGCATTCGGTAAGGTTGTCGACATCGAGGTCACCCGCGTGGAGCACACCTGGGGCGGTCTTAGAACATTCAGCCCGGACCGGACCCATGTCATCGGCTTTGATCCACGCACTGAAGGGTTCTTCTGGTTCGCCGGCCAGGGCGGCTACGGCATTCAAAGCGCACATGGCGGCGCCATGCTGGTGGAAGGGCTTATCCACGAGGATGCGGTCCCCGCACCGCTCGTGGCACAGGGCCTCACCCGCGAAAGCGTGGCACCGGATCGCTTTCTTTTGTAGAGCTTGACAAATTTCCCGCCGGCCTGTTTCGGTGGCCGCCTGTTCCTACCCGTCGAGGTTCTTCCTGACCATGAGCGATACTAACGAAACTGCTTTCGATCCAAAAGATCCTGCCGGTTACAAATGCTGGCGAGAGGAGATCGTTCGGTTCAACGATCTTGACCCTCACTGGCACATGACCAGTACCGCGCATATGACCATGTTCGAGAGTTCGAGGATCCTCTTCATCCGCCGTGCGTCCGAGGCGTCCAAGGGCAATCCCCGGGGGTGGATGTTGATGAATGCGAACATCAGCTATCACTCACAGGTTCATTTTCCGGCCTCTTTGCGTGTGGGAACCCGGCTGGACCGTATTGGCCGCAGCTCGGTGCGCATATTCCAGGGATTGTTCAACGGCGATGTTTGCGTGTCCACGGTGGACGGTACAGTGATCCTGGCGGACCCTGGGTTGAGCCACTCCATACCTGTGCCCGATGACGTCCGCGACAACTTGAGACGGTTGTCGGAGACAGGTGATTGGGACGGTCTTTAGATTTTTTGCAGCACCAGGTAGATGTGGACGTAATCCATAGCGTGGCCCAGCGGTGCTTCCCGGACGCGCGCCTCGTAAGCACTAAAATAATCGTCGAGAATGGCGATGCGTTGTTCGACGGGCCGGTCGGCGGAGAGACCGCTGGCGAAGGTCATCTCGCTCCAGGACCTTAAAGTCGGAATATATTCGCGGGCGAACCTTGCGGCGTCGCCGTGACTGTCAGTGAAATCCCGCTCATATGGACACCGCACAACGCGCGTTTCCACGTGTTTCAGACGCAGACCGGCCTGGTAGACCGGATTGTTCTCGTCTTTCAAAGGCGCTGTGAACTGATCCACGGTGCGGTAGCACTGAGGGAAGTTGGTGTTGGTATATTCCTCCGCCGTGATGGTGCCGCTGTCACGAAATTCAGCCCAGATTTCGCTGAATGTTTCGAACATACTGACACCACCGCTGTGTCCAAGATAACGGCCTTCTTCATCGATGCCGAAGTTGAACAGGGCCAGGTGTCCGCCCGACGCCAGTTCATTTGTGCGGTTCAGGAGGAAGGACTCCCAGTCTTTGCGCCCCTGTTCCTCAAACGCCTGGCGCTCGCCACCGGATGCGCCGACCATGTGGACGTGATCCGTGATGTTTACCGGGATTTCCGAAATGTAGTGGGAAGCAGTGGCCGAGAAACCCAGATGCAGGGTGCCCGCCGGGAATATGTTCTTGTGGAAAGAGGTCGCTGAGGCAAAGACGTACAGCTGATCGATTTCTCCGAGGTAGGTCTCAATGTCGGTCAGGCCATGAACGATCTGGAAGACCTGCGAGAAGTCATTGCGCGGCAGATCCGTATAAATCATCTGGATCGGACATGACGGCCACTTGGCCCGCATTGCGACCAGCGCCTTGCGGACCATTTCAAGCGAGGTTCCACCGTCGGCGCATCCCATGTCGGACATGGTGATGATGCGCCCGTCATCGGAAAAATCCATGTCGCGGATGGCACCGAGAACCATCGGTGTGGCATTGTCGATGACGTCCTTGGCGCCGGTGGTTGCCTTGGAATAATATCCCGCACCTTTCATGGAAATGTCTTTGGCGGTGCCCTGAGCGTCATTCATTCTTGTTGTCCCTCTTGGTGTCCAATGGGGTTGTCAGGTGTTCAGGAAGCCTTCGAGAACATTGACCGTGTTGATACCGACTTCGTTGATGGAATATCCACCTTCCATGACGAACAGGGTCGGGCGGTTGAGCTTTGCGATGCGCGCACCGTAGGCGGTGAAATCATCGGATTCCAGTTTGAAGAAGCTGATCGGATCATTCTTGAACGTGTCCACACCAAGCGACACGACAATCGCATCCGGTCCGTAACCATCAATGCGCGCGCAGGCCTCTTCGAGCGCACTGCTCCAGACCGGGTAGTCGGTGCCCGGCGGCATCGGGTAGTTGATGTTGTATCCTTCGCCGTCTGCCTTTCCGGTTTCATCCGAATAGCCGAGAAAGTGCGGAAATGCATGTTCAGGCTCCCCATGCAGCGACGCAAACATCACATCGGACCGGTCATAGAATATATCCTGTGTTCCGTTGCCATGATGGAAGTCGACATCGAGAACGGCGACACGGTCTGCCCCAGTGTCGAGAAAACCCTGAGCCGCAATCGCTGCATTGTTGAGGAAACAATAGCCACCATAAAGATCACGTGCAGCGTGATGCCCGGGTGGACGGCACAACGCAAATGCGGTTCTTTCGCCTGCCGAGACAAGGCTCTGTGCGGTTTGTGCGATGGCGGCACTGGCGCAGGCGGCAGTCCAGGTTCCACTGGTGATCGCGGTTTCAATCGCCATGCAGAAATATCCGAGCTTGCCGTCAATATGGTCCGGTTCCTTTTGCTGCATGCGGCGTGCGGGGATGACGGTTGGAAGGGCGTCGCCTTTGTAGTTTTCCTCTGCCCACTGATCCCAGGCCGTGGCGAGGAAACGAAGGAATGCAGCATCGTGTATTTTCTGAACCGTCTCCATTTGAAGGGGATCTGGAGCGATAAAGTCGGTCATCTCGATCGCTTTGAGCTGGTCGACGATGAAATCCCAGCGTTCCGGCCGTTCGAACGGCAATACCAGTTCTCCGCCGTAGAGTTCTCCTTTTGGAAAATGCTGGCGATGATCCTCGCTGAGGACTGTCTTCATGGTCTTGCTCCCCGCATTTGAACAACGCCCTGCCCTGTGTTGTGCGAATGAAATCCATTTGCCGCATGAATTTCAAGCAACCTGTGGAGGGTGGCATTACCGTTCAGGTAAATCGCCCTGCTCCCAGCCTGCAATTGTACGTGCAACGAAGCTGTCAAACTCCGCCGCAGCGATGGCGGCACGCATCCCGCCCATGAGTTCCTGATAATAATCCAGGTTGATCCGGGTGATCAGCATCATGCCCAATATCTCGTTTGACCGGATCAGGTGATGCAGATAGGCGCGCGAATAGGTGCTCGCGGTTGCGGAGGTGCTTTCCTCGTCCAAAGGACGCGGATCCTCCACGTGCCGGGCATTCTTCAAATTGACCTTGCCGAAGCGGGAGAAGGCCTGACCATGGCGCCCTGACCGTGTCGGCATAACGCAGTCGAACATATCGATCCCGCGTTTGACCGATTCCACCAGATCGTGCGGCGTGCCGACCCCCATGAGATAGCGCGGCTTGTCGCCGGGCAACGCCGGAACCGTTTCCTCAAGCACTTTGAGCATCGCGGCTTGACCCTCGCCAACGGCAAGACCGCCCACTGCATAGCCGGGGAAATCGATACCGATGAGTTCTTTTGCCGATTCATGCCTGAGGTCGGGAAAGACGCTGCCCTGAACGATGCCAAACACCGCCTGGCCGGGAGCGCCGGAAAACGCCTGTTTCGAGCGTTCCGCCCATTTGAGCGAAAGCCGCATCGACTGGGCCGCCTCTTCCTCGGTGCAGGGATAAGGCGTGCATTCGTCGAGCACCATATGGATGTCCGAACCGAGCAGGCCCTGGATTTCCATGGACCGTTCCGGCGTCAGTTCATGGCGCGATCCGTCAATATGAGACTGGAACGTGACGCCGTTGTCGGTGAGTTTCCGGAGTTTGGCCAGCGACATCACCTGGAATCCGCCGGAATCCGTGAGGATTACATGCGGCCAGCGCATGAATTCATGCAAGCCGCCCAATGCCGCGACCCGTTCCGCGCCGGGCCGCAACATGAGGTGGTAGGTGTTGCCCAAGAGCACGTCAGCGCCGGTTTCGCGGACATGTTCCGGCAACATCGCCTTGACGGTGGCCGCTGTTCCAACCGGCATAAAGGCCGGCGTGCGGATGGCGCCGTGTCTGGTTACCACCTCGCCGGTACGGGCCTTGCCGTCAGTGCCGCCGATTGAAAACCGGAATTCTGTTTGTGTTGTCATTTTCACAAGGCCGTTGAGTGATCCGTGCGTGTCAAAAGACATGCATCCCCATAGGAGTAGAACCGGTAGTGATTTTTGATGGCGTGGCTATAGGCGCCCCTCATCAGTGCAACCCCGCTGAACGCCGATACCAGCATGAACAATGTCGAACGCGGCAGATGAAAATTGGTAAGCAACATGTCCGCTGCCAGAAACCGGTATCCCGGAGTGATGAATATATCGGTTTCCCCTGCGAAGGGATGAATGGTCCCTGCAGCAGTAGACGCTGCTTCCAAAAGGCGCAGTGACGTTGTGCCGACACAGAGTACGCGGCCGCCTTGTTTACGGGCATGCTGGATCTCTTCGACGGTGTCGGATGTGACCTCCCCCCATTCGGCGTGCATCCGATGGTCTTCTGTATGCTCTGATTTGACCGGCAGAAACGTGCCCGCGCCCACATGCAATGTCACAGTTGCCCGGTGAACACCCAAACTGTCCAATCGGTGCAATGCCTCATCGGTAAAGTGAAGCCCAGCCGTAGGGGCGGCAACGGCGCCCTTCCGGTCGGCAAAAACCGTTTGGTAATCCGCAAGGTCGTGTTCGTCCGGTTGGCGCTTCGATGCAATATACGGGGGAAGCGGCATAGTGCCATGCAGGGCGATTGCGTCATCCAGAACCGCATCGGTTAGTTCAAAGGCCAGCAGGATTTCTCCGCCATCGCCCTTTTCCGTAACCGTGGCGGATAACCCGCCTGCGTAACATAGGTTGGCGTCACCTCCGAAAACAAGTGTGTCGCCTAATGATAGCTTTCTGGCGGGCTTTGCAAACGCTCGCCACCGGTATCCGTCAACACGCAGATGGAGTGTCACCTCGATCCTCGGCGTGGTGCCTCCACGGCCCACGCGATGGCCGCGCAACCGCGCAGCGATCACTTTGGTGTCGTTGAACACCAGAATGTCATTTGGCTTCAGCAGGGCCGGAAGATCGGTGAATTGCCGGTCGCTCCACCCGTTTTGGGTTGGATCTACGACCAGCAGACGTGATGCGTCGCGCGGTGTCGCCGGCCGCAGTGCGATGCGGTCTTCCGGCAGGTCAAAGTCAAATGCATCGACGCGCACTGAATTTCGCTAACCCTCGTCGACGTCGGCCGCCACGCGCATTTGCACGATCTTGTCGGGATCGGAGACAGGCTCGCCGCGTTTGATCTTGTCGACATGTTCCATGCCCTCGACGACATTTCCCCAGGCTGTGTACTGGCCGTCGAGGAACGAGGCGTCGCCGAAACAGATGAAAAACTGACTGTCGGCGCTGTTGGGGCTGGCTGCGCGCGCCATGGACGCCGTGCCACGTTCATGTGGGACATCTGAAAACTCAGCATCAAGATGCTGGCCCGATCCCCCGGTCCCGGTGCCGGTCGGATCCCCGCCTTGCGCCATGAAACCTTCGATTACACGATGGAACACGATGCCGTCGTAAAAGCCCTCACGGGACAATTCCTTAATTCGGGCGACGTGATTGGGTGCTACGTCCGGGCGCAGAGCGATCGTCACGCGGCCGTGCTCGAGATCCATGTAGAGGGTGTTTTCGGCATCTTGCATTGGTGTGTCCCTGATTGTGTTGCCGGTTTGTTGAACAAAAATATGCGAATTGTGTCAATCAACATCTGCCGCGACGCGCATTTTTACGATGCGGTCGGGGTTTCGCGGTGGTTCGCCGCGTTTGAGTTTGTCCACAAACTCCATGCCGGTGATAACCTCGCCCCAGGCGGTGTATTCCCGGTCCAGGTTACGGGCATCGGCAAAACAGATGAAGAACTGGCTGTTGGAACTGTCATTGTCGCCGGGTGACCGGGCGGCGCCAATTGTGCCGCGGATGAACGGCATGTGGCTGAACTCCGCCTTCAAGTCGGGATATTTTGACCCACCGGTTCCGTTGCCGCGCGGATCGCCGGTCTGGGCCATGAAGCCTTCGAGGACACGGTGGAACTTCAATCCGTCGTAGAAACCTTCCCGTGTCAGCTTCTTGATGCGGTTGACATGGTTTGGAGCCAGATCCGGACGCAGCCGGATGACCACCCGCCCGTATTTGGTGTCCAGGTAAATCGTGTTTTCCGGATCAAGGGTTAGTGCCTCGGACGGTGCGGCCAGGATGCATACAAGCATCAGCGCGGCCCATAGCGACTTGACGTGGCGCATATTCAGGTTCTCCGATTTTGTTTGGTTGCCTACGGCTTCGATAGATGCGTCGCGATACTTTCTACGACGCTGTCAGGTGCAAACGCCGCGATATCGCCGCCCATTGTGGCAATTTGGCGGACAAGTGTTGATGAAATGAAGCTGACATGCGGAGAGGCCGCCAGATAAACCGTCTCAACGTCAGGCGCCATTGTGGCGTTCATGCCGTTCATTTGTGCCTCATATTCATAGTCTGTACCGTTGCGCAAACCACGCACCATAAAATCAGCACCGGCCGCTCGTGCCGCGTCGACAACCAGTGTGTCGAACGTGGTTACGCGAATTTCGCAGGGATGCTTAGCGGCCAGGGACTTACACTCCAGCTGCAACAGGCCGACCCTTTCTTGTGCGGGTAGGAAAGGCTTCTTCTGGTGATGCACGCCGACGCCTATGACGAGAACATCCGCCAGGCGCATGGCGCGTGCGATTACATCAACGTGGCCGTTTGTCGGGGGATCGAAGCTGCCGGCGTAGAATGCGGTTTTGGTCACGAGAGGTAGGATCCTGTAGATACGGGCATTGTCCGGAGATGCTGTCTCATAAACGGCGGCGCCGATGCAAGAGGAACTTCCTAGTCAGCCTTCCTCGCCGGCGCC